>JBDQGY010000379.1:0-2533 GCA_040265175.1 Nannocystaceae bacterium | reverse complement strand
GGCCCGCGGCTGGTGTTGGCCTTGGCCCGCGACGGGAATTTCTTCACCATCTTTGGGCGCCTGCATGATCGCTTCGCGACACCTCTTTGGGCGATCGTTCTGCTCGGCGGCGTCGCGTGCTTCATCTTGATCGCGGCGGGGGAGAGCGGCATCTCGGCCATCGACCAGATCCTCACCGGGGTCGTGCTCGTGGACGGATTATTCTTCGCCTTGACGGGGCTCGCGGTGCCGGTGTTGCACCTGCGGGCCAAGCGACGCGGCGAAGTCGTGGGCTGGGGAGCGCGTGGCTTGATCGCCGCCCTGATCTTTGTGGCCGTCGAGGTTGGCGTGGTGGTGGGTGCGTGGCTCGACCCTCACGTCCGCTCCGCGAGCCTTGTTGGGCTGGCGTGGATCGTCGCGGCCTTGACGCTGTACCTGGTACGTTTTCGTCGCGTCGAGACCACAAATGCCACGCCGAGCGCGGATTAACGGCTCGACGGACAGCGCTCGCCGACCCCAACGGGGTTCACCTCGACCTCGAAGACGATGACTCCAAGGGAGCGTCCATCGCGGCTCGTCGCAGCGCGCGCCGAGGGGATGAAACTCGGGCTCTCAATTTCTACGGTGACGAGCCCATGTTGATCACGCATCGGAAGTTCGAAGCGTTGCGGCGTCGCGGTGACGTCGAACGAGACCACCTCAGCGCCCGCCCGCACGCGCACTGGACCTGGGGTGTGGGGCGGTCGAGCCATGGTGATCGCGAGGGTGCCGGCCCTCGCGGGAAAGCGCCACGACGCCCGGGGTCCTGTCCATGCGCCGCGGCGCTGCTGCCCGAACGTCTCGGGGTTGTACACCCCCTCGAAGGAGGCGCCCACGGCTTGCATGGTGGCGGGCTGTCCCGGCGAGAAGCGGAAGGCTGGACCCACGATGCCCGGCCCAGAGGCCCACGCGGAGAGCAGGCGTGTCGACAAGACCCGCCCATCGTCTCGGGGCTGGAAGGTGTTGGACACGTCGACGCGAATGGGCGAGCGGCAGCCGCGGATATCGAGGTTGAGGTTTTGAACCCCCGCGTGCAGCGTCCCCCCTTCGATGGAGCGGCCGTCGCAGGTGGCCTCCCAGGGGATCGGTGCATGAACGGAGTCCGTCGAGAGGCGCAAGGTGAGCAGCTCTGCGCCCACGGGCGGCGCGACCTGTCCGTGGTCCGACCACCACACGAAGGGCACCCCGTCCTCGGTGCGTTCGATATGATGGTGGCCGTCGCCGAGGAGCACGGCGTCGCGGTAGGCGCGGGCGCGCGTGAATCGTCCTTGGGACAGGGGAGCTGCGGCGCTCGGAAAGTCGTCGTGGACAAGCTCGCAGACCGTGTTTCCGGGGAGCGCGTTCAGCGACCGCCCCGTGAGCGCCCAGCTCCCGGGCGGGAGACGAGGTGGATCGGCAGAGGATCGCACGTCGATGACCGGCGCGTCACCGAGCGTCCCGTCGAGGCTCGCGAGTCTCGTGAACGAGAACATGCCGTGGGAGAAGGCGACGGCGGGCGGAGAGGTGCGAGCGATATCACGGAGGGTCGCCACGGGGGGCAGCGGTTGGTTTGCCATGGGCTCGAGCACGCGCAGCGAGTTGATCGCGAACCACGGGAGCGCGACAAGTGCGAGCACCCGCGTCGTGGCTCGCCCCATGCGATGGAGCGCGAGGGTGGCGGGGATCCACGTCACGACCACGAGCGGCACCGAGTAGCGCGGGAACCCGGGGTGGTGGGCACCGAGCACCATCAGCAGCGTGACACACCACAGCGCGAACATGGATAGCCCTCGAGAGAGGTTGGCGCGGCACTCCATCCCCAGTCCGAGCAGCCCGAGCGTGCCGAGAATGACAGTGGTGCCGACCCCGCCAAGGCCTCGCGTGACACCCAGGTCTTGAAAGGCTGTCACGCCGCCCGCGACGCCCGCGTGGTCGGACAGGTGCGCCCGGGTGGCCGTCCAAAACGAAGTCCATCCCCCGCTGTCTGCGATGGCCCACGCGAAGATGCCGGCGATCAGCAGCCCTCCAACGGTCATGGGGAGGAACTCTGCGCGGAGCCTGCGACGTGTCTGCACGAGACGCGAGAGCGCCAACACGCCCGCAGTGGGGACGAGCTGTGGGCGGATCGTCAGGGCCAAGGCGAGCATCGACCAGCCGAGCACGGCGCGCCATCGGGCCTGCGCGCGATCATGGGAGGTGTCGTGCCTTTGTGTGGTGTGCGGTCCAAGGCTCCACCCCCAACTTGAGGAGGCGCCGATCAAGGCGGCCACCGCGGCGGTCGATGTAAAGGCGCGGGGGGCGTGCACCCACAGCGCGGGCGTGGCGCTCAAGGTCGCCGCGGACGCGAGCGCGAGCAGGGCACCGACGCGGCGGCGCAGCAGCATCCAGATGAGCATCGCCACCGCGGCGGACGCGACGCCGGACAGCAGCCGAAGGCTCAACAGCGCGTCGTCCACGAGGGCGTTGACGATCTTGCCGAGCAGCATCCACCCGGGAAATCCCGGCGGGTGGGGGCGATGACGGACGATGTCGAGAT
>JBDQGY010000378.1:0-2537 GCA_040265175.1 Nannocystaceae bacterium | reverse complement strand
GGTAGTGCCTCCATACGGCAGGGTAATGATAACGGTGTCGATACTGTTGTAGGCCACGGAAATCGATGCCAATGGATCCGGGTCTTCCACCAGTTCAAAACTAAAACCGTTGTTGATTGTGCCGACCCCATCAGCGGTGAAGAGCGGGTACAGAACGTCCGCGACCTCCTCGAGAGCGCGCGCGAGTTCGGCGGCGGTGAAGAGGAGGGGGGCGTGACCGCGTTCCTCGAGACGGCGACGCTCAGCGCCCCGGTCGAGGAAGACGACGACCACAGCACCGTAAAGTTGATGACGATGCACGCAATGCAGCCTGGTAGGCCTCGTAGAGGTCAGCCGTCGCCTCCTCTGAATCCGTGCGGGCGTTGGTATGAACCTCGACGGGGCGCAGCGCCTTGGACTTGAACCCTTCGATCAGCGCGCGCTGCGCTCGGGCGGCAGCCGCGTCATGGGGTTGGTCGAGACGCTCCGCCAGCTCCCGCAGAAGCACCATTGAGTCGTCGGGATCGTAGATCGTGAACGACCGCGAAAGCCCGGCGATGTACGGGTGTCGGCGCAGGAGTCGCGCGCAGGCCGAGTGGAAGGTCGAGAGCGTCACGTGCTCGGCGCTTGGTCCGACCAGCGCGGCGGCGCGTGACCGCATTTCGCGCGCGGCCTTGTTCGTGAACGTGAGCCCTAGGATCGATGATGGGAGCGCGCCCTGCTCGATGAGGTTGGCAATCCGGGTGGTGATCACCCGAGTCTTGCCGCTCCCGGCGCCTGCGAGAATGAGCAGGGGCCCGTCGGCGTGTTCGACCGCGGCCCGCTGCGCAGGGTTCAGCGCGTCGAGATTCATCTCCGGTTCAGCGCATCTCCTCTTCGGCGAGCGCGCCGAGCGTCTCGACGAGGGTTCCCCAGGTCGAGGCATCGACGTTCACGGAGAGGTTCAAGTCGGCGTCGGACGCCGCGGCCTCGACCGCGCTCAACACGGCACCCAGGCCAAGGCCCTGTACCTCGGGCTGACCCGAGAGTGTGCCGAGCTGCGCGGTGATCTGCGTCGCGGTCGTCGAGGCGGTCTCTGCGGACTCCATTCGCACGGTCACGCGTGCAGCGAAGCCGGACGTCAGGTCGACCGAGAGCCTGGCCGACTCCGCACCCTGAGAACCCGACGGGAGGTCCACCGCGGCCCAAATGGCGCTGGACGTGTCGACCGACGAAACCTGGCTCGCGACCGCGCCCGAGGCGCCTGCGCTGCCCTCGCCCGCGGCGACGCCGAGCGCCGGCTGCACGAGCGCGAACTCGCCGATGGCCAGCGTTCCATCGCTAAGGAACGCGACGGTGGACTCGCTCTTTCGGTAGTACGTAATCTCCCCGACGGTGCCGGCCTCGTATCCATCACCCGTCAACGCCGTCGCGAGCTCCTCGGCAGGGTACGAGGTCTCGAGCAACACGACCGCGTGGTCCGCGGCGCCGTCACCGGCCTCGCTCGAGGCAAAGACGATCGATGTGACGGTGGTCCTGGGATCGAAGCCGATCTCTTGCAGTGCGCTCTGCAGGTCGCCGTCGTTGTTCGACAGCGAGAGGGCGCGATCCCAGAGCGGATTCCCCCGCAGCTTGTCGACGTCCACGCCGACGACGACTTCGGCCGACGACGGAACGAACTGGAGCAGGCCGGCCGGATTGCCTGCGAAGACGGGCATCGCGAGCAAGAGGCCGGTGAGGACGACGAGGGACGAGAGTGTTCTACGCATGTTGTGTTGGGGCTTCAGCGTGGGGCGCTGGTCGGGTTGGGCACACGCCCTGGCGAACGCCATGGGCGCGCGCGGGCCTCCAGTGGACGTCCCGCGCGGACGCCTATTCACTCAAACCGCGCTAGCGGTTCTCGAAGAACTGGGCGTTGATCTCGGCGTAGTGCGCCCACTTCTCCGGAAGCTCCTCGTCTTCGAAGATCGCGTCGACCGGGCACTCCGGCTCGCAAGCACCACAGCTGATGCACTCCTCAGGCTCGATGTAGAGCTGGATCTTATCACCGTACTTGGCCTTGAGCGCTTCCTCGCCGCCCTCCTCGCGCGTCGCGCGAATCTCGCCGAGATCGGCGGGGCCATGGATGCAGTCAACGGGGCAAACGTCGACACAAGCGGTGTCGCAAACGCCGTGGCACGGCTCGGCAATGACGTAGATCATGATCTTCCTCTGATCCCGCTATGCGGGTGGTTGCGCGCGCGTCATCAGCGCGGGGCTCCTGTCTAATCTGACCGGCGGCGACCTGCAAGCGGACGACCCGCTCAGCGGGCTGGAACCCACCCGTGCGCGCTGCTACTGCCTGTTTCGACTTCGGTTTCGTGAGATGCACACAAGAATCCGACACTATCGGCGTTGCCTGATGCTGGTGCTGACCGCCGCCACGATCGGCTGCAGCGCTCCTACAGTGCCAGAGATCAACGAGATCGCCGGCGCGGAGCGACGCGTCCATCGGTCGATCGTCGGGGGGGGGGCGGGGCGCCCCCCCCCGGGGGCGGTGGGCACAAAAATGCGCGGCCCAACCCCCCCCCGGGGAGGTG
>JBDQGY010000377.1:0-2565 GCA_040265175.1 Nannocystaceae bacterium | reverse complement strand
ACCGTGAGGCGGGCGTTCTTTGGGGCGCGTCCCATGGGAGGCGGCGGGCGGCTTGAAGGGGAGCACGTGTGGCTCAAGCCGTGGATCGGGACCGCGGGTGTGACGAAGATGACGCTCGCTGGGGTTGTGGGGCCCATGGAACCGGGGGCAAATTCGTTCGGAGACGGGACGCGCTCGTTGACGCTCCGCATCTACAATTCGCCGAGCCTTCAGGCGGGCGCCCTGTTGATGAGCGCCCAGCTCAATGTTGAGCTTCTGGGCGGCGTCTTCCAGGCGGCGCTGCCCGAGGCACTCCACGACGTGATCGCCTCGGCGGGGGGCCATTGGATTCGCTGGAGTTTCGAGGGGGACGCGCTCGAGCCGCCGTTGGAGGTGGGTTTGCTTCCCTTCGCGGGGCGGGTCGCCAGCGCCATCGCTCAAAAGGTGTACACCCGGGGGAGTCGCATCCCAACCCAGGCATTCTCGACCGCGCCGGTGGTTGTGGCGCGCGGAGTGTACGTGGCCGGGGATCTTGTTGACCCAGGAACGCCTGCCGGGTGGACATGTCATCACGAGGCGCGGGTCATCGGGGGGACCCGCCTGCTCACCTCGGCGATGGTCGAGACCGCCCACTGCGGACAAGACGCAACCCATGGAATCCAACAGAGCGCCGTGACAGTCATGGTGGACGCGCACGTGGGCGGCGGGCATCCGGAGATCACGTGTCTTGGCGGAGACGGGGATTGCCACCGGCGTGTCAGCGTCATCGTCCGATATCGCGGTACCGAATTCTCTTGTGAAGGAGTTTCGTTCGGTGAACTCCCGACCGCGCATTTTGCATCCACAGCACCCATCGTCCTCGACCCCCTTGAGCCCGAGAGCGAGCAGTTCGCAGTGAATGTCGTCTCCACGTGCCACCCCGCTTGACCCACGGTTCAAGCCCGTATGGGAACGGATCTCCCGTGTCTCTCACAGCTGAAAAGGAAAAAATGAAGTTAAAAACCCCTCAAATCCCTCGTTGTTGGCCCTTGCTGGCGCTCTCGTTGATGAGCCCTCGCGTCGCGCTCGCCAGCCCGTCGCTCCTCGACAACGCATTCCCCTACACGGCGCTGGTCGCTGATGCGCAGGGAGCACCGCTGGACGGCGTCTTCGATGTCACAGTCCAGGTCTTTGAGGAGACAGGAGGCGGGGCGATCTTGGCCTACGAAGAGGAGCACGCGGGAGTCTCGGTGACTCACGGTGAGTTGGCGCTCTCGCTCGGGGACGGCCAGTCGTGGAACTACCCGGCGTTGTGGGAAGTTTTGGAGAATTCGGGGCCGTGGACCGTTGGGTTCCTCATCGACGGCGTCTCCCTCGGGGGCACCGCGCCCTTGGGAGCGGTCCCCTTCGCCGCGATCGGACTGCGCGTCCCGTCGAGCGGTGTGCTCTATGGGGGACCGCATGGCTACCTCCCCGCAGAGGCCGTAGAGCCTACGGTGAGGGTGCTTCACGGGTGGTATGTGCACGGGGATGAGATTTCGGTCCCCGAGGGATGGACCTGCGAGCACGTGGCGAATGTGGTCGACACCTCCGCCGCACTCGCGATGGGGACGGCCGGCATTCACGCCCAGGATCTCTTTGTCGCGTCGGTGGGATCCGCGTCGGTGTCTGTGCTGCCTGGGCTCACCATCGATTTCGCGACGCTCCCGGAGGCACCGTGGGTCCCCGTGGGCGAGGCGGTGGTGCAGATTCGGCACGCATATTCCGGTTGCTCGTATCTCAATTGGACGCCGGCGTGCACGTGGAGCGTACAGCCATCCCTGTCCACGCTGCCCATCGAAGTGCGCAGCACCTGCGTCGTGACCTGAGGCTGTTGCTCAGTGCACCCCGTGAGCGTTGGCCTCATCGAGGCGCATTCCCGCGGCCAAGAGGACCTCTGCGTCGCGCTGGTCGCGGGCGCTCAGCCACCGCTCGTACACCTCGAGCAGGTTGATGTGCTCGTGCTCGTCGCTCGTGGTCGCGTCTCCCACGACCAACCGAACCGTCTCAAACGATTCCGCAAGCTCCTTGAACACCGTGAGTCCCGGGAGCATGCCACCCACTTCGCGGTAGGCGTTGGTCCCGATGCTCGCCACGTATCGGACATTCATTGGCGTGCGGTCGAGGCTGCGCGGCACGACGCCCGCGATGTACAAGGCTCGGTCGCCCACGTCTCGAAGCGCGCTCGCACCGCGATCGATGGCCTCCATAAAATCGAGCGCCAACGCTCGGGATCGACGGCCGGCGAGCCCGGTACGCCGCGCGTATGCCGCAAGAAAGTTGACCGTATAGGCCTGGGTCTCATCGGACAGGGACGCTTTTCGGCGCTCGACGGCATGCTCCACTCGCTCGAAAAAAAAGGAGCGGAGCGTCTCATTCACCTTCACGCGCGTACTCATGGCGTCTGACCTCCTTTTGATCCTAGCAGGCCCGACCGCCGAGAGCCATTTTACTGTGAGAAATCCCGCAAAATTTGATTCGTGGGTGGGGGCTTGACCCACCTGAACGCGGCACTAGACTCGCGCGCGCTGCCCCGGGCCAACGAAGAAGGTCCGAGCGGCGACATGT
>JBDQGY010000376.1:0-2594 GCA_040265175.1 Nannocystaceae bacterium | reverse complement strand
CCGATGTCGGGCCCAAAGCTGCCGCCACCATCGGCTGACTCGTCGGCGTCGCTCGCTGCGCTCTCCGATCCAAAATCCGCGTAGGTGTCTCCCGCGACCAGTCGGCGCTCGCCGCCCTCGTAGCACCCAGGCGCCGCGAGGACGCCGACGGACAAAAGTGCAAGGGCGCTACGATTCATCCCCGGAAGTGTAGGAGGAAATGCGAAGGATGCTCCACTGTTTCACGAAAACCGGTGGTGGCTGTCGCCAGTGCTCTCGAGAGACGGTTGTGGCGCGCGCGAACTTGCGCAGTTTTTCATTTCGCAAAACCGGTGAGGTCCATAACAACTCTTTCGGTGCGTTGCGCTGTTGATCGGGCGTGGGAGGTAGGAGCAGGTCGAGTCTGAAAACGAGCGGGGCACGTCGCTGTTGGAACACGGGCCAGCGGCGTCGCTGCTGCCCACGGCGATGGTCTGCACGGGGCGTTCATGGCGCCGTGCATGACGAGGGGTGCGACGCGCTCCTACATCGCGGCGTCCGAACGTTCTGCAGCCGCAAGCACGTCCCCGCAACAACTCCAGAAATGGCGCGGAGGTGCCCTTCGCGGGTCTTTGGAGCGCTCGTTTCCCCGTCGGAGATTGCCCGGTTATGGTGCGAGGTAGGTCGCCTCCACCCTCGAGGCCGAAGACGAGTTGGCTACGCCCATCGAAGAAACCAGCGGCAGCGCGCATTCCTTGAAAGACCTCGGCCTCACCGAGGCGCAGCGTGAGGCGGCGGCGACGACGCCCGGCCTTGAGATCGGCCGAGTCGCTGAAGATCGGCGGATCCACTTCCTGCTCTACACGGAGGCGGGTGACCAGGTCGCCGAGTGTCTCCCCGAGCTGCTTCGTGACGCTCGCAAGGGACGCGGTGTGCGTCCGGTGGTGGGGGACTTTGTGGTGTTTCGGCGTATGGGGGCGAAGGCCCTCGCGGTCATTGAGGGTGTCCTTCCCCGCAAGAGTCAGTTTGTCCGCAAGCGCGCGCGCGAGGGGCTCGACGAGCAGGTGGTGGCCGCCAACATCGACGTGGTGCTGGTGCTCACCGCGATGACCGAGGAGTTCAACGCCCGTCGATTGGAGCGATACCTTAGCCTCTCGCTGGAGGCCGGGGCGGTGCCCGTGTTGGTGCTGACCAAGCCTGACCTGTGCACGACGCCCGAGCCCATCATCACCGAAGCCAAGACGCTCGGTCGGAATGTGGACGTGGTCTCCGTCGACCCGCGGGAGGCACAAAGCGTCGACGCCCTCGCGCCGTGGCTTTTGCCGGGGCACACCTTGGCCTTGCTCGGCTCATCGGGGGTCGGCAAGTCCACCTTGATCAATCGTCTCCTTGGCCAGTCGAAGCAGCTTGAGGGGGCGGTGCGTAAGGACGGCAAGGGCCGACACACCACGACCACCCGTCATCTGTTTATGGCACCGTCGAAGACCATGCTGATCGACACCCCGGGCATGCGGGAGCTTGGGTTGTGGGCCGCAGACAGCGGCGTCAAAGAAACTTTTCATGACGTGGATGAGATCGCCGGGGGCTGCCGCTTCTTGGACTGCTCCCACGCCCACGAGCCAGGGTGCGCCGTGCAGGCGGCCGTGGCAGGTGGGACGCTGGATGCGGGGCGCGTGGAGGGGTTTCGCAAACTCCAAGCCGAGCTCGGGGAGCTCAAAACCCAGCTCTCTCGGAGCCGCAAGCGCGGCCGCAGCGGCAAGAGGAACCGCCACTAGAGGCCTTTAGGGGCCCGGGGGGGAGATCGGCCCCGTCCCATGATCTCGATGTCGTGGTGGCAAGCACACTGGCCGCTTTGATGGTCGCCGCGTTTACGTATGCCTGACGTGCCGGGGAGAATGATGCGGGTGGGGGGGGAGTCTCACAAATGGCGCTCGATGAGAGGCCAACACTCGAAAGGAAACAACCATGACGATGCTATCCACACTCTCCACCACCGTATCCACCCTGTTGCTCGGCTCGGCGCTGAGTGTCCCCGCGCCCTCCAATCCGGTCGCCGCGATGAACCACCAGGTTCGCTCCGTCAATCAAGTCGTCGGCCACGGCGGGGACTTCATGCGAATCTGCAAGAAGGTGGAATGCACCACCAAGCAGCGCGCCGCCTTGCGTGAGATCGGGGCCACCTTCCGCGAGCAGGTGAAGCCGCTTCGGGCCCAGCAACGGGAGATCCGCAAGGAACTCGTCGCTGCGTTCTCGAGGGACCAACTCAACGACCGCGAACTCGCGCAGCTGTACACTCGCCTCGACCGCGTCCATTCGCGCATCCTCGCCGAACGGCGCTCGACACTCGAAGCTGCCCACGCCATTTTGTCTCCCGATCAGCGGGATGACGTCGCCAAAGTGCTCGCCGGCGCCGGCAAGGGAAAGCGTAAAGGCAAAAGTACAGGTAAGGGCAAAGGAAAGGGCAAAGGCCACAAGCATGCCGGACCGCTCGCGGACGCTGATATCGAGGACGGCTCCGCAGACGTCAGCGCGCCCGAGGGCGGCGAAGAGGACGGGATTCGAGGACGCGGGAAGGCCAAGTCCAAGAAGGCCAAGCGCTCCAAGCGTCGCCGCGGAAAGGGCACGCAGGCCAAGCT
>JBDQGY010000375.1:0-2598 GCA_040265175.1 Nannocystaceae bacterium | reverse complement strand
GTTTTGGGCCGCGAGGCTCCTTCGTCCGCGGCCCTCCTGAGGCGACCCCCTCAGCCCGCGCCTCGGCGACGCGCCGCTGGTCCTCGCGCATATTCGCCATGGCGTTGATCGCTGAGGCCCAGGTGCCGCCGGAGAACTCCGCCTTCGAGGCCATGTACCCGCTGATCTCTGCAGAGCATCCGGCGGGGAGATAGCGGGTGGTGTACAGCACGCCGAGGTCGTACGGGATCGAGTCAAAACCGCAGCACGAGACGAGCAAGGTCTCCGCCTCCACCGCCGCCTGATGGTAGCGCGCGATCATCTCCTTCCACCACGACGGCTCTCCAGTCAGATCGCAGTAGTCGGTCTTTGTCTCCACACAAGCCGCCACCAGCGGCTCTCCGTAGACGGCATACGGGCCCACCAGGCTTAGCACCGCACGGGTCTGCGAGGTCATCTCTCGCAGGCTCTCCGGCGCGTCGCTGCTCGCGACCAACACTTTCAGCGCTTCAAGGCTCGAATCGATCTCCACAAGGCGACGCTTCACCGCGTCGAGCTTTTCGGGGTTACGCCCAGCGAGCGCCCAGCGCTCCACGGGAAGCTCGCCCTTGCGCGCCAGATATTCCGCGACCAGGCCGCCTGTGAAGCCCGTCGCCCCGAAGACCACCAGGTCGAGCGCTCTCTCGCGTGAGTCAGTCGTGCTCATGGACCGAAGAGTAAGCCATTATCCAAAAATGGATAGTCCCGGCGTCGGATCGCGCCGCGATTCGCCGCGCGACGGCCCGAGGTTCCACCCACCCGTGAAAACGCCGGGTTCATCCTCTCAGGGATGGACCCGGCGCAATCCTCGAACACGACACCGCGCCCTCCACGGGCGCTCCGGTTCAAATCCTCTGTACCGCGTTGGCCAACAGCGCGACGCCGTACCCCGTACCCCGACCGAAGGGAAAGGCCGGGCCCGCCAGATCGATCTGACACCACTTCACGCGGGTGTCCGCGATGTGAGAGTAGACAAACTGCGCCGCGCAGCTCGATTGCGCGTTCATCCGATTTCCAACTGAGTTGGTCATATCGGCGACGCGGGAGCGAAACTCCTCTTGCAACAGCTCGGGAACGAAGAGCATGGCGTGGGCCGGATCGCCCGAGGCGTATCCTGAGGAGACCACGAGCTGCTCCAGCTCCTCGTCATTGGAGAACACCGCGCCGTGAAGCTTACCGGTCGTCACCAACTGCGCGCCCGTAAGCGTCGCGGCGTCGATCACCACATCACATTCCAACACCCGCGCCGCGTAGCTGACCCCGTCTGCGAGCAGCAACCGACCCTCCGCGTCCGTGTTGTTGATCTCCACGGTCTTGCCGGAGTGCATCTCAAGGATGTCGTCTGGCTTGTAAGAAGCGGGACCAATCGCGTTCTCCGCCATGCACATCACCAACGACACTGTGTGTGAGCACCCATGGGCCGCCAGCACTCGGAACGCGCCGAGCACGGCTGCAGAGCCCCCCATGTCGCATTTCATGCTCGCCATGTTGCCGCCGACCTTGATGTTAAGACCGCCCGTGTCGTAGGTGATCCCTTTACCGACGAGCGCGATGTGCTTGCCCGAGCCTGACTCCGGGGTGTAGGTCGCCACAAGCATCCGTGGGGCCTCCACCGCAGTCCGACCCACCGAGTGAATTCCACGAAGGCCCTCGTCGAGCAGCTTGTTGCCCACGACCTCCTTGATGGTGACCCCTGCGACAGGCTTGAGCATCTCTTTCACACGCCGGGCGTACTCTTTGGGGTTGAGTTCCGTCGGCGGCGTGTCGACGAGCTCCGCGCTGTCACGCGCAGCGCTGACGATGGCGAGCGAGCGCTCCTCGATCTCGATGGGGGCACCCGTCGAGTCGACGCAAAAAACCTGCACCTTAAGCGAGGATGGTTTCCCTGATCGTCCCGAATACTGCGGCAAGGCTCGGCCCACTGCGTTGATGGCAGCCGTCACGTGGGACGCGTCGTCGAGCACGAGCACCACACCGGCGCGGCCGCGCGAACCCAAGGAAGCCTTCTCCACACATCGCCGAATAGACTCTCCCCGGGCCGGGCACCCGTGACGCGAGACCTTGTTGGGGAGCACGCCCACAGACAGACGCCCGGGATCTTTGGAGTGAAGCGTCGAGAACACCGCGCCCATGCCACCCCGCGGAGCTTCCTTGGCCATCGCTTCGAGAACGTCGTCTGTCCGCTTTCCGAACAGTTTTGCGCGTTTCTTCCCGGTGATGGCCGAGGATGGGGCGAGCACGAGGACATGGCGGGCGCCCTTCGCGAGCGCTTTGAGATTTTTGGCGGCGGAGATCTGTGTCACGGGCGGAAGTATAGGTCTCTTCACTGTACATATTCAAACCTCGCCCCAAGGGCCTCAAAAACCGGTAACATCCCCCGATATGGCCATGGCAACCCACCGTCGTCGTTCCTACTTCCCCTTGCTATCGCTCCTTTCTCTCGGCTGGGTCCACGAGGCGCACGCGAGCGCGTCGCACTCCCAGGAGAGCGCAGAGAACGGGTTGCGACCGCCCAGCGGCGCACTGGTCGTCCATGACACTGCGGAACTCGAGGTGAAGCCGGCCCTGCTACGCCAACTT
>JBDQGY010000374.1:0-2599 GCA_040265175.1 Nannocystaceae bacterium | reverse complement strand
GGCCTACAAGGCCGAGGGCAAGGTCCTCAAGCTTCGAGGCGAGGAGCGCCACCGCGAGCGTGAGGCCAAGATGGCCGAGCGGCGGCTGAAGCAGCTCGAGCGCCTCAAGGCGGCGGGGGCGGATCACCCCGACCTCGACGCGCGCATCGAGGCGGCCAAAAAGCGCGCCGCCAAGGCGAAGCGTGTGGAGCAACGGGCAGAGAACCGTCGCAAGAAATCCGCCAAGGATATGCGCGAAGAGAAGGCCGAGGCCCGCGAGGAGACAAAAGAAGCCAAGGAGGCCCGCAAGGAGGCTCGCCAGGATGGGAAAGCGACCAAGAAGATGCTCGAGGACAAGGGCGTCACACCGCCCAAAGGCAAAAAGGGCAAAGGCAAAAAGGGCAAGGGCAAGGGCAACAAAGACAACAAGGGCAAGGGCCTGAAGAACTAGGCGGCATCTCGACACCCGAGAAAGATCAGGAACACCATGAAGACCACGAAGTTCACGAAGACCCACATGTCCGCGCTGCTCGCCGCCGCGCTCACCCTCGGACTGATGCCAACGCTCGCTGCCTGCGGCGGCGGCAAGGACCAGGCGCAGCCAGAGGCCGGTACAAAGGCCAGTCCGAGCGACGCCTCGGCGGCGAAGGCGGGGGCCAAGGCCGTCGACCCTGCAGTTCAGACCGAGGCGAACGAGGCATTGAGCGCTGACAGCGGGCTCAATCCGAAGGTGATGAAGGCCGTCAGCATCGCCCGGGAGATCGACGCGGATCCCTCCAAGTCTGATGATGTGCTGGCCAAGTACAAGTTGAGTCGAGACGACCTCAGCGCGCTCATGTATGAGATCGCCCGGGACCCCAAACTCGCCGCGTCCTACGCTGCGGCCCGAGAGAAGTCCTAGTCGTCACGCGGAACCGTAAACGCCCCGAACAGAAAGGCCTTCGGGCTCGTGGAGCGTATTCGCGGCGACGGCGGCGGCTTCTCGGGCATGAAGCGGGTGCTGCGGCAACCATGGGACAGCGCCCCCCACACTCGAGCGCAGCGGTTCGGCATCAAACCGAACGTGGCAGGCAAGAACAAGTGGGCGCGCATCGAGGCGCTGCAGACACTCAAGTCATTCTTGACCCGATATGTCGAAGCGCGACTAGCCTGGGTGGCAGGCATCCGCGAGGTGGAGTTTCCGCCCGGCACGTATTTGATGGCGCGACGCTTCGGCGTGACGGTCGCGCCGGTTTTCAACTAATCACCCCACAATTTTAGCCCCACCAGGTGAGCCGAGCGCTCGCCCGGGGGCTGCTGGTTGTGGGTAGAGAGCGTTTGGGATTGGGGAAACAGCGAGAAAGTTTTAGCTTCGAGTAAGGATGAGCAGGGGGTGTTTCGGTGAGGTCCACGATCGATCCCGCAGGAGGTCGCGTCGAGAGAGAGACTTGCTGGTGAAGAGTTCCCTGGGTTGTAATAATGCTAAGCTCCGCATGCGGGTGAAGTGCACATGAAAATCGCCGTCGTCGGAGCTGGCGTGAGCGGGTTGATGTGCGCCCGCGAGCTGGCCCGTGCCGGGAGTTCGGTCCACGTCTTCGACAAAGGGCGCCGCCCGGCCGGAAGGCTTTCGACGCGTCGCGACAGCGGCGTCGCGTTCGACCATGGTGCGCAGTATTTCACCGTGCGTGACCCAGCATTCGCCGACGCCGTTGCGCGGTGGCGAGAGCTCGGGGTGGTTGCGCCGTGGACGGGACGCATCGCAGTACTTGGGGAGGATCCGCCGTTGCCGCCGCGCCCACCGACGACCCGCTACGTGGGCGTGCCGACGATGAGCGCCATCGGCCGTCACCTTGCCGACGGACTCGACGTGCGGGCGCGAGTCCGAATCGAGAGCATTGAACGGGTCGGGACGCAGTGGCGCCTTCGCGACGACGAAGCGCGAGACGTCGGCGACTACGAGGCAGTCGCTGTCGCCGTCCCCTCCGCCCAGGCGGTTCCGCTACTGGCGGGCGCACCCGACCTTGGCGTTGCTGCCGCGCGGGCGGAAATGGCCCCATGCTGGGCCGTGATGTTGGTGCCCGAGTCCCCCCTTGGCCTCCCGTTTGACGGCGCGTTCATCCATGGTCAAGCCGTGGGATGGGCAGCCCGGCAGGACAGCAAGCCGGGCCGCGCCCCGATTGAAGCTTGGGTGCTGCACGCCACCGCACAGTGGACCAAAGCGCACTGGGAGATGCCGTCCTCGGGGGTCATCGATGCCCTTTGTGAGGCGTTTGCGGCCAGCGCGGGCATCGGCCCGATCAACGTGTTGCGCAGCACCGCCCATCGCTGGCGATATGCGCTCCCTACATTGCCGACTGACTCTCGCTGCTTGGTCGACTCCGCGCTGCAAATTGGCGCCTGCGGAGACTGGTGCGGCGGTCCCCGCCTCGAAGGCGCCTACCTGTCGGGGATCGAGCTCGCCCGCCGACTCCGACAGAGCGTGTGAGCCGCCGAACCCGAACCCGGCGAACCCCGAACCCGAACCGAGGGTCGTTTCGGCGGGGGTAGCGCGGCGCTTAAAAAAACCCGAACCGAGGGTCGTTTCGGCGGGGGTAGCGCGCGACCTTAGTATTTGTTGTCCAACGAACGCAACGACCCTCGG
>JBDQGY010000373.1:0-2604 GCA_040265175.1 Nannocystaceae bacterium | reverse complement strand
CCTCGACCTCGAGCCCAAAATGCCGGAGGGGCATAGAGGCGAAACGCGCGCCGATGTCGCCGTTGAGTTTGCGGTAGGGCAGCCAGCCTTGGTCGGCACCGAGGGTGTTGTCCGCGCCGTAAAGCTCATGTTGATCGTTCGTGATAAACGCGCCGCCGTAGATGCCGACCTCGAGCATGTTCTTCTCGGGCGCCCATCGCCGAATCCACTTGCGGTCGAGTCGACGTTGAGCCTCTTTGTCCGCCTCCGTATAGGGGGCGTCCTCGTCCACGCTGGAGGCGGATGCTTCAAACGACTTGGATTCCTTTACAGACTCCTCCGCGGGATCCTCTTCAGGCTCGGTCGCGTGAGCGCTCGAGGTCTGGAAGGCGGCGGCCGCTAGCAGGCAACCGGGGAGTGTGTTGAGCGCGGAGCGTCGCGTGTTTCGTCGAAACAAAGAGGTCATGATGCCGGAGACTATGCGAGGTGGCCGCCGACGTCACGCGAATCTCGTCGGCACAACTGCGTCCAGTGAAGGTGTGACTGTTGTCACGTCTTATGCGTCACGTTGCCCCAGCCGCTTTGCAACAGGTGTCGACTGAAGACATCCATCGCCGCAAGCTCTGGCTGGCCAGGCTACGTTTTCTGCGTGGTCGCGGTGATTGACTGGAGACATCATTCTCGATAGCGTCTCACGGCCCTCACTGCGACAGCGCCGTGCAGGGCGGAGCACCTCATGAAACGTCTACTCAGCCTGTCTATCGTGCAACGTTTTGGTCTTCAAGCAGGCCTTCTTTGTGGCCTCGGGGTCGCCTTTGTGGTGGCCGACGCCCCCGAAGCGGTTGCGACGGGGGGGGCGTGTCGCGCCGAGGATGAGTGTTCGTTCGAGAAGCCGAACTTTATGCTCATCCTCGATTACTCCTCGTCCATGAACACCTTGTTCGGTTCGAGTACGACGCAGACGAGGTGGGACGCCGCGGTCGAAGCCATCGAGGCGCTTGTGGCGTTCCAAAACGGTTTCCTCGACGAGAATACACACCTTGCGTTGATGCGGTTCGGACATGACCCTGATCCGTCGACGCCGGGCACCACCATCCCGGTCGATGAGAACACCAACCCCGCTGCGCCCTTGGTGGATGGATACCGTGTCGACGTGGCGTGGTACGACCCCGCCGACGTTGCGAACACGCCCTGGTTTGAGTGCAACGGCACCGCGATCACAGACGCTCTTAATGCGATTT
This sequence comes from Nannocystaceae bacterium, assembly GCA_040265175.1. Classification (GTDB taxonomy): domain Bacteria; phylum Myxococcota_A; class Polyangia; order Nannocystales; family Nannocystaceae; genus JAAZXR01. The sequence goes on along the minus strand of JBDQGY010000373.1, from coordinate 1,384 downwards.
TGCCTCCGGGCCAATCACCGACCGCCGGTATCGGGACCTGGACAAAGAATGCGCTCGATCAGGCGCAGCTGCTCATCGCCGAGTCAGATGCAGATCACCCCGGGGATGGGGGTATCGGTCTCCCGAATGGGCGCTACTACGGCAACATTGTGATCACGGACGGGCGATGGTCCGGTCCCGATGGCGTGACCCAACCGCCGTCCGAGGATCCGAACCAGACCGCGACGGATCTCTTTAATAACGATGGGGTGCCCACGTACGTAGTCGCGGTAGACCTCGGCGGCATGGGCCTCGTGGAAGCGGACGAACTCGCGTTGGCAGGCGGCACCATAGAAGCTGTGGAGGCGACAAGCCCGGCCGACCTCATCGCGGCGTTGCAGCAGATCGTCTCCGATGTGCAGAGCACCGTGGTGATTCCGGAGTGCATTGCCGGACTCCCGCGCGTGATGATTATTCTGGATGCGTCGTCGTCAATGTTGAACGTTGGCAACAGCGCAGGTACCCAGGGCAACACGGGGTGGGATCAAGCCCGCTCGGCGCTCGCCGGAACGATGTCGCTGTTCGATGCCACATTAATGACGGGCGAGGCGGTGGAAGACCTCCTTCATCTTGGGTTGACGGTGTTCGGGAGCCCAGGGGAGGAGTCGGTTCTCATCGACTATGGCCCCTGTATGAAAGACAACTTTGACTGGGCGCTCGATCCCAACACATCCTGCGTGAGTCCAGGTTGCACCGACCCATGGGGCGGCCCTCAAATCGACTGGACTAGCCAGGACGGTACCTTGCTCCCTCCAGGGTTCGACCTCCCCACGTTTAGCCACATGCCGAACTGCGATCTCAATCTGGGAGACGCACGCTGCTTGGGTTCTGGCACCTACACGCACCTCGGCCTCGAGCTCGCCGCGGCGAACCAGTCTGCCTATTCGGCAGCCTCTCTGATGCCGGGTGCGGCGTTCCCGACCAACTTGTCTACGCAGTACATCAATATTCTGATCACCGACGGAGACTACTCCACCTACTCCACGGACGCGGAGGTGCAAAGCTCCCTCGAGGGGATGTTTGGAAGCGGCGTTCCGACCTATGTCATCGCGTTTGGTAGCGGCACCACCGCCGCTCCCGTCGTGGACAAACTCACCGCCATGGCGTGCTGGGGGTCCGGAGGCGCGCTCGACACGACGTCGTCGCCATGGAGTTGTGCCGGGGGAGAAGACTTCTTCGCGTCGAGCAACTCGACCGATCTTCAGCAGGCGCTGCTCTCCATCTTGCAGAACGTCAACTTCGACCCCTGCTGCGATTTCAACGATTGCTCACAAACGCCGGAGCCGACCACAGACGAGCCTGATCCAGTGGCCGTGACCACATCGGGAGACGGCGACGGAGACGG
>JBDQGY010000372.1:0-2651 GCA_040265175.1 Nannocystaceae bacterium | reverse complement strand
GGCGTGGAGAGATATTTAGCGGTCGTGAGCATCGGCCAGTCAGGCCGGAGGGCGAGACTCTCGTCGCTTTAGTGACAGCTTCCGAGTGTAGGCTGCACGCCTACCGAAACGAAAAATATGTGCCGATTCACTCTGAATGGTGGCGGCTACTGGACAAATGTGTGGGGCTCGCTGCGCCGTGTCGGCAGGTGCCCCGTCAGGCCCAGGATTCTTGTCGCTCTCTAGTCCTCGCTCCGCGCACGTTCTGGGCGTCGGGTAGACGCGCGCGCAAGGATTGGCTGGCCTGCGCGTCCCTCCGCAACCGACGGTCACGCGCGCGTGCACGCTGGACGATCACGGCGGTGCTCCAGGCGTGGTCGCACGTTCGCACGCTCGGCAAGTGGGCGCTCGATTTATGGCGTGAGTTGGGCTTGGTCGCCGGAATATGAGAACCTTAACGTCGCTTGGTGCGTCGTAAAAATCACGTCTCCCAATATGCTGGTGCCGTACCTGTCGGGGGCGCGCGCATTGACCCATGCCGTCTTAGGTTGGGTCTCTTGATGCTTGTGACTTCAGCTTGCGCGACATCGAATCCAGGCACCGGCGACGACGCTCGACAGTCAGACTCCGTCGGCCAAGAATCGAGCGAGGTTTGGGTGGAGGAGAGCAGCGAGTCGGGAGACTCTTCAAAGGTCGCGGTCTCAGGGACGCAGGCGTCACGGTTCATCGAACTTCATGCGCGCCTCGACGAAGTCTCCGGAGATCCAGAGCCCGAAAAGATCGTTCGGGGCACTCACTACTGGGTGTCGAATGAGCTCTCTCAGGGGCTGTTTCATCCCTACATTGCCGGTGCGGGAGGTGTGTTTATGGGTGTCGGGACGGATCAGTGCTACCTGCTGGCGGCGTGGCAGGAGGCAGACTCGATCATTTTGATGGACTTTGATCGCTATGTGGTCGCGCTCCATCACGCATATCGTGCGTTTTTTTTGGCGTCTGGAGGGCCCGAGGAGTTCGTGGCGTGGTGGGACGAGGAGAGGGATGGACAGGCGCGTTCGCTGCTGGAGGCGTCGATAGACGACCCCGCACAACGCGGGTTGGCCCTCGATGCATTTGAGAAGTCGGGCAAGATGGTTCGCCTCCGACTCTCACGTCTCCGGAAGCAGTACGGTTCAAGCGAATTCGGCAGCTTCGTGACCGACCCTGAGCAGTTTTTCCGCATCAAAGCGCTCTACGAGTCCGACCGGGTCACGACCATTCGTGGAGACCTTCTAGGTCCCACGGCAGTCCAAGCCATCGGCGGTGTTCTCCAAGAATTCGGCGTCACGCTACGGGTCTTGTACCTGTCAAACGCAGAGCAATACTTCAGCTATTCCCAGTCATTTAGGCGGAATATTGAAGCGCTCGGGCTCTCCCGAGACTCGCGGATATTGCGGACGATCTCTCACCGCCGTCACGGTTTCGCGGAGGGGGAAATGTATCATTATAACGCTCAGACGGGAGCGAGCTTCAGGCAGTATCTCAAGGCCGGCGTGTTGACCTCGTCTTCGCGCATGCTCACCCAAAAGCGGCGCACAGACACGCCCGGACTGTCGACGCTCGGGGACCTTGATGCGGAGTCGACCGAGTGACCGACCTCTCGCGATTCAGTCAACTCCTTGTCGTCGGAATCGCCACGTTCGCATCGTGCGCTCGCCCGAGTGGAGAGGCTCCCCCGCCAAGCGTGCTCGAAGGCGATCTTGATGAAGTTCGGGAAGTTGCCCTACGCTCGCGGACGATCAACGCCGGTCGCGAGGAGACGGTCGGCGACACGCGAGCAGACGCCTCTAAAAAGCAGGGTAGCGCGCTGGAACGAGTGTGGGCGGACCTCTCGGGACATAACAGACAGATGGTGGAGCGCGCCCAGGACTATCGGTTGCAGGTGGCGCTGAGCGTCTTTGATGACGCCGGGCGGGTGTCTCACGACAAGTTTCGTTTGGGCGACGAGTACCTCTATCCTGCCAGCGCCATCAAAATCTTCGCGTCGGCTGGGATTTTACTCTGGTTGCAAGACAAGCGGCGAGAGGTGGAATCTCTCGGGCTAGACGCGGAGATCATGGCTTGCCCGGAGGGCAACGGGGCTTGCGAGGTGATCGTCGATAATTCCAACCGCGACGGGCACACACTCACGCTCGGTCACGTCCTCTTAAAGATGCATCTCGTCTCCGATAACAAGGCATTCAATATGCTCTACGACCTCGTTGGACACGAGGAGTTGAATCAACGGTTTTGGGACCTGGGCTATACCTCTTTGCGGGTGCATCATCGAATGTTCTCGAATGGAGATGCGAAAGAGCAGCGAGTGACACCTCGGATTCAGCTGCGGACCACCACGGGAGCCATCGTAGAGATCCCTCGACGCGAGAGTGACCTCGCGCTGCCGGCAACTCCGGCGTCTGGACTTCGCGTCGGGACTGCGCATCGCGCGAAGTCGGGGCGTCGGCACGAGGAGCCGATGGATTTTTCGCAGAAGAACTTTGTCTCCGTCGCGGATCTTCATCGTCTCATCCTCGCGGTGAACGCTCCCGGGAAGGACTCGCGGGCGGCGCTGCCCCTTGACGACGACCTCCGCAGTTTTTTGAGGATGGCGACGACCACGCTGCCGCATCATTCATCGAACCCGCGTTACCCACATC
>JBDQGY010000371.1:0-2668 GCA_040265175.1 Nannocystaceae bacterium | reverse complement strand
GATACGTCGAGCGAGGTTGAGAGGGCCGCCGAGCGTCGTATCCAGATCGTAGTCGGTCACGAACAGGCCGGTTCCCGGAGTGACCGGCAGGATACTGAGCTGTGCGATGATCTTCTCGACCAGGTCGCCGCCAGGGACGGCGCCGTGATACGACCACGCGGTCGCGATGGACGCCGCCGCGACTGCGGAGGACACGGAGGTGCCTGTGAGGATCGCCGAACGACTGGCCGTGGTGTCTGTAAACGCGGCCCCCTTGAAGCCGAGCGCGTTAAGCTCTGGGGTGGATTGCGGTCGCTGGAAGGCGCCCGTTCGGCCAGACCAATCGGTACCGCCGACGCCGTACACGACCGGGGCCGCGGAGGTGCCGTGAACCGGGTAGCCTGGGTTGACGAAGCCCGCGCCGAGCGCTGAGGTCTTGCACTCGTTGGGACCGAGTCTCGGGAACTGGTTAAAGGCGGCGGGAAAGAGCGGACCGCCATCGCAAAATCCAGGAATTCGATTCCCAGTGGAGGCCACCGAGACAGCTCCCAAGCAGTTGGCATAGCTCAAAACCGCATGGACAGCTCGCACCGGCGCTGCGATGCCGGTGTCAGTCGACGTATTGTTGAGTACAGCGAGTTGGTCGGCTGTGGATGCCGAGGAGAGTGGAAAATCGCCGAAGTAGTTCGGGTCCCAGCCAAGGCTCATGTTGAGGACGAGGCGATCAGCAGCGTCGTCTTGGTTATTGGGGTTCGCGACCGCCGCTTGGTAGCGCGCGGCGGCTCTAAAAACCGCGACCGCGAGCTCGCCCTGAGTGCCGAAGTTACCTCCCTGCACGGGATCGATTTGTGAAGCGAAGGGGAAGTCGGCGTCGTAGCCGGCCTCTCCGTCAGATAAAAAGTATCGACCGAGGGCGAGCTCCATTTTGGTCGCGCGCGCGCAGGTTGTTTGGCTGCCACACATCAACTCGTTGATCATGCCGTTCAGGGAGATGCCGTGAGGGCTGCGGAGCGCGGAGCCTCCATTCTCTGGTGTCGTGTCCAGGACAACGACGTCAACATTGGCGTTCGGGGTCCCGGGAATGGTGGTGTCCGGCGCGGGTAAATAGCCTGCCCCCACATGAAACGTCGAGCGCATGGAGGGGAAGGCGATCTCTGAGAGTCCGCTCTCTGCGGGAAAGACGGGCGCGTCTTTGACCAGGTCTCGAAGGCCCGCTGTTTTCCCCTCTGGGGTCGGAGGAAGCAGCCCGGCGCCATAGAGGGCGGGTGCCGCTTCGACGAGACAATATTTGTCGAGACCAGGGGGGAGCGTGGCGCCCGGGAGCCCCACCGTCGAAAACAGCGGCGTCACGGTCCAGTCGGGTTCGGCGTAGTCCGAGCATAGGAAGGTTGGATCCTTAATCCCGATCCATCGACGGGTGTCGAATTGCGGCGCCTCGGAGCCTGGGAAGGTGGGGTCCTCTCCGCAGGTGCTGTCGAGAGGGGGCAGCTGGGGCTTGGGCTTGGGCGTCGGCGGGACTGGCTTCGGTTTTTTCTTCTTCGGCGCCTTGTAGGTGATTTCATTGGTCGCCGGTTCGCGCGCGGTTTTGCGAGACTCGTTGAGCGTCACGTCCGGGCTTGCCGCAGATGTCCTCATTTGAGAGCTCGAGTCTGGCGCGGGATCGCACGCCGTGGTCGGGAGAAGAAGACATGTTGAGATGAGCAGGCTGGACGATCTCATAACGACACGCAGCGTAGTTCAACTGAGCGTTTTCGCGAATCCCCTGGACCAAGAAATGGGTGTTTTCGCTCTATATGGTCGAAAACGAGGTTTTGAACGCGCGCGCGTATTGCGCGATTTCATTCGGCGGCGGGGATCCGTGGGGAGAGAATGTTCCATTTAGCGCGCAAAATCTGCTTTTTATGTTCGGTAGTGCACGTGGCTGAGGGGGCGGCAGCCGCCCAGAGTCCTGGAGAATAGACGTTTCATTGGTGGCCGATATAACCGGCCGGATAGATTCATCTGGAGACGCCACTTGTCTCGATATTAGACGCGCGGATGGGGCAGCCGGCGTGGGCTCTTTGCGACGATGTGGCTGCGGTTCAGCCTCGCGACCGGGCGGGCGTGACCTCATGGACATCGCGGCGATCGCCTCGTCGTTTCCAGCATGTTTGGTCGGGTTTCGAATTCATTTCCTCGCGGTGCATCCATCTCTTGAAGCGGTCACGCGGGTCGTCGCTGCGCTTCCGGCAGTCGGCGGCGCTCGAGGTGGAAGCGCGCTCGTGACCGTGAACGATCGTCACGGGCCGACGACCCGTGACGTGGTGGGTCTCCGGAGACTAGCGCCACGAGGTGCATGCTAGCCTTGCTGCGATGGAGCCGATCCCGCAGCGTTTTGTTCGTGCGATGGCCTTTGTCTCCGGATTCTGTGCGCTGGTCTACCAGATCGCCTGGATGCGGCACCTACGGCTGATTTTTGGAGCCTCAACGGGTGCGTCGGCAGCCGTCCTCGCGATCTTTATGGGTGGGCTTGGGGTCGGCGCGCTGTGGATCGGGAGGCGGGCCGATGGTTCATCGAGACCGCTCGCATTTTACGGCACCCTCGAACTTGGAGTCGCCGCGTCCGCGGCGGTGAGCCCATTTCTCCTCGATCTCGCGAGGGCGAGCTACGTTGGACTCGGTGGCTCGCAGGCGCTCGGCAATGCGGGGG
>JBDQGY010000370.1:0-2691 GCA_040265175.1 Nannocystaceae bacterium | reverse complement strand
TGGCAGAGGCTCGTGACCTCGCAGATGTGCGGGCTGACGCTGCTCACGCGCTTTTACGAGCTTTTATACCGGCGCTGGCGGGCGCTGCGACGCTCGCGGGTATTTTGTGCCTAACCCCGGTGTTCTATCCAAATCGGTTCATCGTCTGTGTCGCAGTGCTCGCCACTACGTTCGCGCCATGGTGGCACCGTCGCCACGGACGCCCGCTTCGAGGCCTCGCCTACTTGCTCACGAGCCTCACCCTCGTTCTGGCCCTTGGCACCCTGGCCAATGGCGGCCCCCACGCCCCCGCCTTCGTCGCGTTGTTCGTGGTCATAGCGATGGCGGCATGGTTTATCTCCGCGCGCAGCCTCGCCCTCTTCGTGACAGGTATCCTTGCCTTGGGCCTGTTTTCCGCGCATCTGCTCGACGCGGGGTACGTACCTGCGAAGCCACTACCCTCGGGGACCTGGTACGCCTCGATCATCTTCGTTATCGCGGCGATAATCGCGTTCTCGTTGGCGACGGTCAGTCGCCTCCTGCGGAAGGCGTTGGAGGGCTCGCGTGACACCGCCAACTTAATGCGTTCCGTCTTCTCCGCCATCGACGACACGGTGATCTTGCTGGACTCCAACTTCGCGATCGCGGACCAGAAAGTCAACGCCTCGTACAAAGCGCGCGGCTTCGACAGTTCGTACTTCGAGCGTATCCTTGACCACGATCTTGGCCCGGCCAAAGGCGGGGTGACCGCCCGTGCGTTCCTTAAGCGACATCTCTCGGTAGACCAGCCCCAGCGTGTTCTAGTAAAGCAGCGTCACGGCTACGACAAAACCTACTATCATGAACTTACGGCTGCGGTGCTCGATGCCTCCTCCGGTACCCGACAGGGCATGGTGGTGGTTTTACGAGATGTCACCCAGCAAGAGACGCAGCGAGAACGCTTGACCCACGCGCAACAAATGGAGGCGATCGGACGACTCTCGAGCGGCATCGCACACGACTTCAACAACCTGATCACCGGCATTCAATCTGCCGCCGAATTCATCCGTGAGGATATCCCTGAGGACGTTCATGAGTTTTTGGACATTATCGTCGGCTCTTCTGAGCGCGCCGCCCTCCTCACCCGTCGACTTCTTCTTCACGCCCGCAAATCGTCGTACGACGCGCTCGAATCGCTCAAAGTTGACGAGCTTATCCGCGAAAGTATCGGATTGCTCCAGCGTTCTCTCGACCGCAGAGTTAAGTTGTCGACTGTGTTCGCTTCGCCAGGGATGTTGGTCAACGCAGACGCGACCCTGCTCCAGGGTATTTTTCTGAACCTCGCCATCAACGCCTCCCAGGCCATGCCGGAGGGTGGGCTTCTCGAGTTCCGGAGCCGCGAGAGTGTTCTCGACCCGACAACCGCTGCGGGGGTGCATCACAGCCTGCAGGCTGGAAAATATGCCGTCATCGAGGTCATTGATTCTGGCAACGGCATCCCCGCGGAAATCCAAGATAAGATCTTTGAACCATTCTTTACGACAAAGTCTGCCGGCAACGGTACGGGGCTAGGGCTCTCGACTGCAATGGATGTGCTCCGCCGTAGTGGTGGGTATATGACGGTGAAGAGCGTCGAAGGGGCGGGCTCAACCTTCACGATCTACCTCCCCGTCGTTGATGGTGCTGCCCCGTCCATGGAGCGGATACCGAGCGACCCCACCGTGGTCCCCTCGATCGACGCGAGCATCATGGTCATCGATGACGAGCCAGCGATTCGGCGCTCTATCTCGTTGTCCCTCACAAAACTCGGATATCACGTAGAGTCCTTCCGCAATGGTCCAGAGGCGCTCACGCGCTTGAAGACGGAAGTCCCCGATATCATCGTCCTTGACATGATCATGCCAGGCATGTCGGGCAGGCAGGTGTTTGATCTGATACAGCAACTCCCAAATCCGCCCGCTGTCATCGTGACGACCGGCTACGCGGAGTCCGACGATATCTTCTCCATGCTGCAACGTGGGTTGTTCTCCGTGGTTAGCAAACCCTATAAAATACACGAGGTAGCGGCAGAGATTGAGCGCGCCTTGAGCAACCACCAATCCTCCGCGGCGCTCGCTGACAGCATGCGCGATGTGCTCGGTGCTTCGCACGTCGAGGCGACCGCCGTGGTTCCACGCGTCGCGTCGCAATTGCGCGCGTGAGCCCCACGGCCGCCCCTTCCTACCCTCGACTTCGATGACCAAAGAACCTGACGCTGAGCGGACCTCGTGGACGCGAGGTGGGCGCACGATCATGTGCGAAGCTCCATGACCCTCTCCTTGGGCTCCGCCTTTTGACCCCTGCTGGTACTCGCGTTCGACACGGAACGCCATCTCTCCTTGAGTGTCGTCCCAACGCGCGTCCCTCCTCAACCCAATACTTGAGCCTGACGGACCTTGACATGCCCAAGCTGGACACGATGCGTATGTGGCTCTTTCGATTTCTAGATTCACCCCTCATCGGGTACGAGCGCGACCTCGCGCCCGTGGAGATCCTGCGTCGGTCGGTTGTTGCCCATGAGGATCCCGCGGAAGGTGTCGATCTGTCCTTGCGAGAGGCGCACGGGCTCCGTCAAGACGATCCAGTCCACGCCCTCCGTGCACGGCGGCGTTGTGAAGGACCCCTCGTATGCGTAGGCGCTTTTCTTCGCGGGCAACATCGCCGCGACATCAACCGTCTTCTCGGAGGTTCGGC
>JBDQGY010000369.1:0-2703 GCA_040265175.1 Nannocystaceae bacterium | reverse complement strand
GGTGGAGGGTGGAGAGACTCGGGGGACGATCCGTGCGGTGAGAGTCATGACCAAGGCCCCAACGCTCCAGGAAGGGCAAGGATGTACGATTCAGTCCCGCGCGCCGCGTTCCTCGCATGGCCCCGTGTCCCGCCAGTCCACACCGCTGTCACCGCGGCAGGAGGCTGTGCACGCGATCGCACGATCGAACGGCCATGCCGCTCAGCGGGCGAGTGAGGTCATGGAAAGGTCTGCGAGGCGGTTCACGCTCGCAGCGATCATCAAGACGCGATCGAGCCCTAGCGCCATTCCCGCGCATTCTGGCAGCCCATCGCCCGTGTGGAGAGAAGCGAGGAATCGCTCGGGCATGGGGAGCGGCGGGTCCCCGTGGAAGCCTCGCAGGGCGTTCACCCGTTCGAAGCGCCGCCGCTGCTCCGGGGCGTCCCGCAACTCTTCGTAACCATTGGCAATTTCAAGGCCAAAAGCGAAGCTCTCGCTGCGACGAGCGCGACCGCCCCGAACGATCGATAGCGCCGCAAGCGACGGCGGAAACCCCTCAAGATGCACCCCCACCCCCAAATGGTCCTCGAGCCACGGCTGCAACGCAGCGTCGGACCACACGCTCAATAGTGCGCTCCAGAGCCAAAGCGCCTCCACCTCCTCGGGCAGTGGGCCTCGCTCGGCGAGCGGCGCGACCCCCAACGGGGCGCCGAGATCGTTGGTGAGGTCGCGGAGCGCAGCCATCGAAGCCCCCTCAACCACCTCCACCCCGGTCGTGCGCCCAAACAACTCGAAAAAATCCCAACGCTCCCAGCGATCGATCCGGCGCGGTTGACCCCCCACGGCCGCGACCTGCGAGCCCACCGCCTCCACGATCGCCTCCACGTCGGCTTGCAGATCCGAGAGCGAGCCCGGAACTCGATACCACTCAGCGAGATGAAATTCGGGGGCGTGCCGCTCGCCAACCTCCCCCGCGCGAGCCACATGGGCCACTTGAAATGAAGAGCCCACGCCCGCGCAAAGCAGTCGCTTCATCCAAAGCTCCGGCGAGGTGATCACAAACCCTGGTCCGGCGCGTACGGGCTCGATGTAGGGTTCGATCGCCACCTCGTCCACGCACCAAGGAGTCGACACCTCCACCATCCCCTCTGCGCGAAAGTAGCCCCGAAGGGCCGCGAATCCAGCGTCCCAGAGCTTCGCCCGCGTGCGCAGGTCATACGCCGCCGTCACCGGCGCCTCCCGGAGTAGACCGCGGCCGAGAATTCGATCACCGGTTGACGCGCTCGACGTAGTCCCCAGTGCGGGTGTCGATCTTGATGAACTCGCCCTGCTTGATAAACAACGGCACTTGAAGCGAGAAACCGCTTTGCACGGTGGCGCCCTTGGTCGCCCCGGTGGCGGTGTCGCCCTTGACCCCTGGCTCCGCCTCGGTCACCTCCATCACCACGTGCCCCGGAAGCGTTACGCCCACCGCACGGTTTTGGAAAAACAGCACCTCCACCTCAAGCTGGTCCATCAAGAACCTCGCATCGTCCCCCACAACCTCCGCGGCGATCTCCACCTGGTCGAAGGACTCCGAGTCCATAAATGTGTACTGGACACCGTCGGTGAACAGGTACTGCATGCTCCGCGATTCGACGTTGGCAGTCTCGAGTTTCTCGCCCGAACGCCACGTGCGATCCACGACTGCTCCCGAGATCATATTTTTGATCTTGCACTTGTAAAGCCCCTGGCCCTTGCCTGGTTTCACAAACTGGAAGTCGGTGACCATCCACGGGTTTCCGTCGATGAGGAGCTTTACATTCTTTTTGAGATCGGAGACGTCCATAACTTGTGTGGGGCCGGGCCCTGGAGACCGTCGTAGCCGTCCTGGGCGGGGGGTGTCAAGCCGCCCGCGCGGAGGGGGAAGATCTGGCATGCTCACGGGGCGTCTTGGAAGCCTCGACACAGCCCCGCACCGCCGCCGTGACGGATCTCGTCGTCACAACGACGCCACCAATGCTCGTCCTCATCGGGCTCGGAGGCCTGGGGTGCCCGGTCTTGTTGTCCTCGCTGACGAGCGGCGTCGAGAGGCTACTGCTCGTGGATGGCGACACCGTGTCCACCAGCAATCTACAGCGGCAGGTCCTGTATCGAGGCGCCAGCGAGGGCCACCCAAAGGTTTTGGCCGCCCGACGATTCATCCACGCGCGCACCCCGACGACCGAGGTGGCGTGCGTGGAACAGAACCTCACCGAATCCGACCTCGCCTCCTTGATCGCGACCCTGCCGACGGACGCGGTCGTGCTCGAATGCTCCGACACCCCGACGATGAAGTTTGCTGTCAACGACGCCTGCCTCACGGCCGGCATCCCCGCGGTGATCGGAGGCGTCGTGCAGTGGCGCGGCACAGTGTTGGGAGTGGCTCCGGGTCAGGCCTGCTACCGCTGCTACTTTGAGGAGCCGCCGGACCCTCACCTCGCCCCCGCCTGCGAGACGGTGGGTGTGCTCGGACCCGCCGCAGGCCTGATGGGGGGATGGATGACCGGCGTGGCGTGGGGGCTGCACGCCGACCCACCGGCCCACGCGGGCAAGCTTCACGCTGTGGACCTTCGGAGCCTCCAACCGAGAATGCTGCGCGCGCGGCCACGCGCCGATTGTCCCAGCTGCGGCGACCTGCCCACTGCGATCGCCGAGGCCCGGACGCCATGAGCGAGTTCTCTCCACTCGCGCTCTCTCCTCGGC
>JBDQGY010000368.1:0-2719 GCA_040265175.1 Nannocystaceae bacterium | reverse complement strand
CTCTGGCCTCGGCCTCTTGTCTGGCTTGCTCTTGGGCCTGGTCACGGTAGTCCGCCTCGACTTCGGCTCTTTGCCGGCGCCCGAGTCTGACTAGCGTGTGGCGGGGGGGATTGGACCGCCGCGCGTCGGAGGTTGACGATGGGGATCGCGCGCGACCATGCGACCTCCCCACAACGACAGCAGGCCGAGTATCGTGAGGGCGACCGCGCCCCAGGTGTGGGTTGCACGGACTCGGCGCGGATCGATCTGCGGCTGTACGGGCGTGAGGACCTCGGGGGTGTCGGCGGCCACGGCCGCCGCTCGTTCCAGCATCGCACGTCCCTCAGGTTGGAGTCCGGGCAAGGATGCCTCGTGTCGCAGCGCGCGTGATCGGAGGACTCGCGCACGCTCAGGGTCGGTCTCTTGGAGGAAAAATGCCGCCTTTCGTAGCAACTCCGCGGACTCGGCACGCTGGCCCGACCGCTCGCGTTGGTCTGCGATGTTGGCGAATCGTTCAGCGAGCGGTACGGCGACGTAATGGTGGGCGCCGACCGACACCAAGCCGTCGAGTTTTGCTAGTGCGAGGGGAGGGTCCGTGGCGTGCAAGGCATCGCTCTCGGCGATAATTTCCTGAGCTCGCGTCGTTCGCCGAGCGTCGTAGGCGTGCAAAAGTTCGCCGAAGAGTCGGACCGGTCGCTGCGTGCAGAGCAGATCGAGGGTGCCATCCTCGCGCCGATCTTTGCATGGAGGGTCGGACTCAAGTACGTGCGGGGCGATGGACTCGAGGCCGGAGCGCAGCGCGTTCATGGCGTGACCACGGTAGGTCAAATCGGCTCGCTCCGAGGATCGGCGCCCCCCAAGGAGCCTCAGGTTTCGTCGTTTTCGAGTGGAGGCGCGTCCGGTGACGAGGGCTAGGAACGCCTTGCGCGCGGCGTCTCGAAGGGCTGGGGTGTCATCATCGGCAATCTCGAGGAGAAGCTCTGCGGCCTCCCCGTGGAGGACCTCTCCGTAGGCGAGCAACAAATCGGCGAGCAGGGCAGGCTCGGCGCGTAGCGGCGCCGCTGCCCGGGAGGGGATCCATCGGTCGATGCGGTCGAGAACGAAGCGCGCGTACTTGGCTTGTCGGACGCCGAGCTCGAAGGCGCGCTCGGGGTCGTCGGTGGGGAGTCGGCTCCGGCGCATAAGCTGCGGGATGGCGGCGTCGCCCATCTCGTCAAAGGCGCGGCTGACCTCATCGCGAAATACGCCGCCATTTACGTAGGCGGCCGCGAGGAGGGCGTCGACGACGGCCGGCGCCAGATCGTGATCCTCGCGACCAATATGCGCGGCGGCGCGAAACGATAGGCTCCTGCGAAGCAGCTCTCGGTACATCGGACGCAGCGAGCGGGTCAACTGCGCCTCCGGCAGGGCGAGGAGGTCTGACACCCAGTCGGTCGAGAGTTTGACGGAGTAGCCGTGCTGACGTTTCCACGCGCGCGCGAAGTGTCCGTATCGATTGGGGACGTCGCCGCCGATGACGTCGAGCACTGCCTTGTAGTCGCGCTTGGAGTGCGGAGGTTTTGACTCGAGGGAGTTGAGAAGCTCGGGCCACACCATCGGCGAAGCGAGCATCAGATTCCGTGCGACCCCGGGTAGTTCCTCTTGGGGGGCCTTCTCCACGGCCCGGAGCGCGCGCCGCATGGCGACCTCGGTGGAGGGAGGAGATAGGACCATGGTCGCGGTGGTAGGCGCGAGTTCAGCCGGGTCTTGAGGCTCCTGTGGTCGCAAGATCGAGGCGACCCGCTCGACGGTCTCCCCGAGGGGAACGACGACCCCGTGCTGGGTGCCGCGCTCGAGATCATCGACGCGAAGGCGCACCTCTACTTCGGGAGCGGCGCGACAGGCCGGGATGATCGCGAGGAAGGCGCACAGTTGCGCAGCATTTGCTGTCCGGCGCTGGCGATGGCCCCCCACATCGTTGTCATGCCCGATTCTCGGATCTCGCCATACTTTCTTGCGTTTTCTGGGGGAGCCCAGGCTCAGGAAGGGGGGATGATGCCGTTGATTCTCTTATAAACCGCGATTTCGAGCCCTGACCGGGGTTTTGGAATGCTGCCGTACGTTGGGTATCCTCCGCCATTGTGAACGGTCGACGACTCCCTCGGTCCTTGTGCATCTTCACTGGTGTGGCGCTGTACGGTGCGGCTGTACCCGCCTCAGCGTCGGTGGCGCGCACCTCGTTCAACGCATCGGCGACCGCGCAAGAACCGTCGAGTGACCGAGAACGTGCGAAGGTGCTTTACCAGGGCGGTAAGGTGGCCTTCGACCTCGCCAACTTTGACGAGGCGATCGAAAAATTTGAGCAGGCGTACGCGCTGATGTCGGCGGCGAGTGATGCGGACACGTACAAGGTGTTGTCGCTGATCGTTCGAAATTTATCGCTCGCTCACCGAAAAGCCTTTGAGTTGAACCAACAAGAGATCAACCTTCAAAAGGCGCTCATCTTGCTGAAGCGATACGAGAGCCAGTTGGGAGATCTTGAGGCGACCGAGACGTTCCCTCAAGAAGACATCGACAAGCAACTTGGAGACGCGGCCGAGGCAATCGCGGAGTTGGAGGCTCAGATTGCCGGGCTCGAAGCCGATCGACAAGAGCCTGAGGAACCGCCGCCATCGCGCTCCGAGGAGGCCGGGGATGGTGAGAACGAGCCGGCGGCTTCCGCGGTGGAGGCCGCTCCCGGAAAACCGGCCAAGCCCATGTT
>JBDQGY010000367.1:0-2722 GCA_040265175.1 Nannocystaceae bacterium | reverse complement strand
GGCAAATCCGAGAGTGCAACGCCGGTGTCTACGCGGTGCGCGTTGGGCTCTTGGCGACGGTGCTTCCGACCCTATCCGACGGAAATGCCGCGGGCGAGGTCTACCTCACAGATCTCGTCGAAGTCGCGGCGACCTCGGGAGAAGTTCGTGCGCTTCGAGTGGCAGAGCTGGATGTGGCAGGGGTGAACACGCCCGAGCAACTGGCTGCCATGGAGCGCGAGATGAACGCGCGCGGGTGAAGTCAGCGTTCTGAGCGCGCTGACGGCCGCCCAGACGCTCAGGGGGAAGAGAGCGTGTCAACGAGGTTACGAAGCATGACGATGTCGAAGGGCTTCTCGATAAACTTGTCGACGCCTGCGTTCAAGGCGGCCTCTCGTTCTCGCTTCATCACACTCGCAGTGATCAAGATGAGCGGAATATCTTTTGTGCGAGGATCCGACTTGATCTCTTTTGCGAAGTCGATACCAAGCATGCCGGGAAGCTCGTGGTCCAATAAAATGACCTGAGGAGTCTGCTCTTTGAGAGCGTCTCGCGCTTCCTCGGAAGAGATTGCGCGCAGTACGTGGTAGCTCCCCGTCGACTGAAGGAGGCGCTGTACCAGCGTAAAGTTCGCGTCGTTATCCTCTACGTAGAGGACGAGCTTCGCACCAATCACACCCCAGAGTGTCTAAGAGTGTTGTGGCAATGTCGAGCGCAATGATGGGGAAACCCCGCGATTGATATGGATGCGCGTTGCCGCTCCGGGGGAGCGCGCTCCCCGCTCTCCTCTTGGTCTTGGGCGGGTACGGGGCGCGCAGGTCGTCACCGGTCGGGACATCATCAGAGCAAGGAGACCGGCGGCGAAGCGTCTCCGCGTGGCGGGCTGGACGGCCACCTCATGCGACCCCAGCGCTCGCGCAGCACCCGGCTTGCCCCCCCGCTCACCGCATGTGGACTCGGAGTCTAGGGGCGCGCGACGTGTGAGCGGGGCGGCGGGTGAAGAGGCCTTGAATGATGCTAGAACGAGGAGGGCTTCATGATGAGCAAGCGAAGATCGCAGCGAGATGAAGTCAAGCGTATCTTGGATCGGGCTCCTTGGTATCGACGGCTCGAGGCGAGGGTGATCTACGCAATGCTCGCGATGGGCTTTTTGTGTGTGTGCTCCTCGGTCGCGCTCGTCGGGATTACGGTTTCGTACTTTCAAGCATTTGTGACGCAGCACGTTGAGGACTCGCGGGGACTCTTGGAAGACGCGTACGCGCTCGATGACGCGCTCTATCAAGCGCGGGAGGAGCTCGTGGTGGCCAAGATGGATCTCCTCGTGGAGGAATACTCGGCGCGACAGGGAGAGGACGTGCAGGCGTGGACGCGATCGGTGCTTCGTCGAGATCCCTCCCTCGTCGCGTTCCATGTGGAGCAGGATGGGCCCCGTGATGAGGCGACGCGGCCCGCCGCGGAGCCGGCGGATGAGGCGACGTTTTGGGAGTCACGGAGCGTTAAGATCGGCGGAGAGCAGCATCACCTATCGGCGCAATTTGTCGCGACGAATGCTGGACTTCCGTCACCCGCCGCGCTGGCGACCACACAGGAAGATATTGGGATGGTGCGGCTCGCGGACGGTAGTCGTGTCTCGCAAGAAAACGCCACCGATTCCCTCAAGCGCGCGGTGTTCCTCGCGAGCGGCGGCGCGCTTTTGATCTCGCTGTTCGCGGGGCTCATCTTGGCTCGGCAAACGACTCGGAAGCTCACCCACATCAGCGACACGATGCGGCGTGTTTCGGAGGGCGACGCTTCGTCGAGGGCTCCGGTCGTTGGTCAAGATGAACTGGCGGTGTTGGCGGGGGATCTCAATTCGATGCTCGACCAGCTCGCGATCGCGCGAGCGCGACTCCAGTATCTTCAGCGGGTGGCGGTGTCTCAGGAGATGGCGCGTCGTCTCGCGCACGAGATTAAGAACCCGTTGACGCCGATCGGATTGGCAGCTCAGCAACTCCAAACCAAGTGTAGGCCAGGGGACTCAGCGTCACGCGATCTGCTAGAGACCTCGGTGGAGATCATCCTCGATGAGGTTGAGACCTTGCGCCGGATGGTGACGTCATTCTCGTTGTTCTCGACGGTGCCCGAGTTTCGCGCAGAGCGGGTCGATCTGGTCCGCGTGGTAGAGGACTTTCTTCGGGCGTATCCGCTTGAAGAGGTGGAGGTGGAGCGGGAGGTCAGCGCCGAGCAGCTTGTCGTTCATGGGGACAGGCAGCTTCTCCGGCAGGTGCTCGTAAACCTGGTAGAGAACGCGATCGTGGCGATGAGAGAGGCCTCCATACCGACGCCTCGCCTCGGGATACGGCTCACGACGGCGGCGGACTCCGCCATGATGGTCGTGTGGGATAGTGGCCCCGGACTCATTGATGTGGAGGAGGACGAGGTGTTCGAGCCGTATGTCACCACGAGGAGAGCTGGCACCGGACTTGGCCTGTCCATTGTGAAGAAGGTGGTCATCGATCACGGAGGAGAGGTGGGCGTGCATCGGCACGAAGATGGGCCTGGAGTGAGCTTTTGGATTCGTCTGCCCTTGGCTGATTGAGCCATGCGCCACGCCCGGTGAGCGAGGGGGAGCCGGCACGTGGGCTCGTCAGTGTGTGGAAAGGTGTGAGCGAGAGACGCCCTCACATTTTTTCGGTGTCGCGAGGGAACACTTTCGTGTCGCTGGCGTCCTACGATGGATGGGGTTGGTCGATCGAGCGAACGC
>JBDQGY010000366.1:0-2729 GCA_040265175.1 Nannocystaceae bacterium | reverse complement strand
CATAAGGTAAAGTACAAGTGGCCATCGGGTGCAAACGTCGAAGTAAGCACCTGCGCCCCGAGCCCGAACTCACGAAAGCCTGTTTCACGGGGTTTGAGGCCCCCTGCGTCTTGCTCAGAGTCGACGCCAAGCGCTGACGCGCCGCTGAACTCCGCCCCCAACACATACATAAAAAGACCGCGCCCGCGGCCCTCAATTTGGCGAATCGCTGCGGTCATGCGGGTCGCGGAGTCGTCGGATGGATCCCCAAATACATCTCCGAGTACCTGCGCACGCTGGGCTCGCATCAATACCGGATCTTGGCCCGACGCCACGTCTCCCTTCTGGAGCACGACGTAACGAGCGGCGGGTTCCACGGTGGCCTCGAACACCCGCATCGTCCAACCGCTCCCCTCTTCGACGCCGAGATGGGCAGAGTGAAAGGGTTTCGAAGACACCTCTCGCACGAGCAGCTCCTTACCGAGGCGATACTCGATCAAATCCGCGATGGTCAAAATCTTGAGCCCGTGAGTCTTCGAGAAGCTGTCTAAATCATCACGGCGAGCCATCTGCCCGTCATCGCGCATGATTTCGCAGATGACGGCCGCCGGCCTCAGCCCCGCCAAGCGTGCAATGTCGACGGAGCCCTCCGTGTGCCCCGAGCGGACCAGCACTCCACCTGGCTGCGCGCGCAACGGGAACACGTGACCGGGCGTCACGATCTCGGCGGCGTCACACGCCTCGTCGCGCGCGACCTCGATGGTCCGCGCGCGGTCATGCGCGGAGATTCCCGTGGTCACGCCGGTCCGCGCCTCGATCGACACGGTGAAGGCGGTCCCCATATGCCCCGGGTCTCGGGGCACCATCATCGGGAGCCCGAGGGCGGACACGCGAGCGGCGGTGAGCGAGAGACAGATGAGTCCCCGCCCTTCCTTGGACATAAAATTCACGGCCTCCGCGTCGCAAAAATCCGCGGCGATGACGAGGTCTCCCTCGTTCTCACGGTCTTCATCGTCGACCATGACGATCATCCGTCCCTCACGGATTTTCTCGATGCATGCCTCGACGTGAGCGAAGGTCTCGGAGCGGTCTGTGTGCGGATTCATCATTCGGTCCTCATTCCCTGATCTCGTAGGATTCAGTCGGTCTCGCCCTGCTTCGGACGCGGTTGTGCATAGTCCAGGATGCGGGCGACGTAGCGTGCAAGCTGGTCGACCTCGATATTGACGTTGTCACCCGCGACGCGGGTGCCCAAGGTCGTCACCTCCAATGTATGAGGGATGACCCCGATCATAAAGCGGGTCCCCTCAACCTGATTGATCGTGAGGCTCACGCCGTCAATACAAACGGATCCCTTCGCCGCGATGAACGGCGCAAGCGTTGTCGGCACTTCAAACCACATCTCCCTCGCGTCGCCGCGCCCCTCCACGGAAAGAAGCGTCCCGATCCCATCCACGTGACCGCTGACGAGGTGTCCGCCGATGGCGTCCCCCACCCGGAGTGAGGCCTCGAGGTTGACCGGATCCCCCGTCTCAAGGGCGCCGAGGGTAGTCAACTTCAACGTCTCGAATGCCGCCTCGACAGTGAAGGTGCTCCCCTCGCGCGACGTGACCGTCAAGCACACCCCGCTTGTGCACACGCTCGCTCCCACAGCGAGGTCCGCCTCCGCGAGCGTGGATTCGATCACGAACGTCTTTTGCTCCGCGCCAGAGTCGATGCGAGCCACGCTCCCCCTCGAATGTACGAGCCCTGTGAACATCGAGCGGGGTATATCACCGATCTTAGGATTTTCTCGGCGCCAACACGGTTCGCGTGTCGTCTCCGAACGAGCGACGCCCCACAACCTTCACCGCTGGCGCCCGCTCCACGGCCGCCCAGGAGAGACCAGGTAGCAGCGGCCGAGCCGCTCCCCCGAGGATCTTGGGCGCGCAAAACAAATGAAACTCCTCCCACGCCCCGCTGGCGTACAATGACGCCAACAGCGCGCCGCCCCCTTCAACCATGAGCGAACGCACTTGGAGGTGCCCTAGGCGTTGGAGCGCGTGTCGCACATCGAGGCGACCCGAGCGGTCCGTCCGCACACACAGCAAGGTGAGGCCCGCCTGTGTCGCCCTCGCCTGGGCCGCTGTACTCGCCGCTGCTCCGTGCACCACGACGGTTCCCCGCCGAAACACGTGGAACTTCGATCGCCCCGCAGCGAGCCCGAGCTTCGAATCAAACACCACAACTCGAGGGTCTACCCCCGGAACCTCTCGCACCGTCAACCGCGGATTGTCCGAGCGCACGGTCCCCGCGCCCACCGCGATGGCGTCGTGGGTCGCGCGCAGTCGGTGTCCCTCTCGACGAGAGGCGCTGCCCGTGATCCATTGGCTGTGCCCGTTCGCGCAGGCCATCATCCCGTCGAGACTCACCGCCGCCTTCATCGTCACCCACGGACGCCCCTGCGCGGCCAAAAAGTCGATGTCGCGGTGGAGCGCCCTGGCGCGACCACCCTCCACTCCTCGGCTAAGCTGTATACCCGCCCGCTTGAACCGCGCCGCGGCGCGCCCAGAGAGCGGACCCGCGCCGACGCAGAGGGTCTCGACTCCCGACTGGACGCAAGCCGGGAGATGGTTCAGCAGCTCATCTGTGGCGTACGTCACGGCCAGCGTGCGGCCGCGGCCACTCCCACTCGCCCCGGCCCTTGCCAACACTCTGCCGACGGCGTCGCCGCGTACACCGTGCCTGGCGGCCCCCTCGACTCCACGGGT
>JBDQGY010000365.1:0-2768 GCA_040265175.1 Nannocystaceae bacterium | reverse complement strand
TGGCAGGCAAGAACAAGTGGGCGCGCATCGAGGCGCTGCAGACACTCAAGTCATTTTTGACCCGATATGTCGACGCACGCCTGGCCTGGGTGGCGGGGATGCGTGCGGTGGAGTTTCCGCCGGGCACATACTTGATGGCGCGACACTTTGGCGTAACGGTCGCGCCGATTTTTAACTAATCACCATACAATTTGAGCCCCAACAGGTGAGCCGAGCGCTCGCCCGGGGGTGCTGGTTATGGGTGGAGAGCGTTTGGAATTGGTGAAAAAGAGCAGGAGTTTTGGCATCGAGCGAGGATGAGCAGGGGAGGTTTCGGTGTGGTCCACGGTCGATCCTGCAGCAAATCGCGTCGAGAGAGACTGGCTGGGGAAGACTTCCCTGGGTTAGGATGTACGACTGATTGAAGCCAAGCTTTATACCAACGATGTACCAACAAAGGAGGTCACCAAATTTGTCAAAGACCTCCGTGAGCAGCGTACTCGATTTGGCCTCATGGTGTCACTTGGGAGTCGAATTACGGGTGTCCACACGCCGTTCAAGGTGGACGTGACAGAGGATCATGTCATCGTCTACGTACCAAGCGCGGGTTTTGATGGCGCGGTGCTGTACTGGGGAGCGTCGCTCCTGAAGTCGTTGATGGTCTACGAGCACCGCTCGGGCCTTCGGGTACGTGCCGATGCCATCGAGTCTGCGTTCGCGAACTTGAAAGTAGATCTCCAGGAGCTGAAGGATTCGATCACGACCGTTGGGAAATTCCGAGAGGAGGTTCGACGGGCACAAGAGCAGGTGACAAAAACCTTTGATAGCCTTGTTGATTTGACCCTACAAGCGGAGACCAAGTTACGTGTGGTGGTGGATCGACTCGAGCAGCGTCTCTACGACGAACTGCAGGCGCTCCCACGCTCGAAAGATGTCCTCGCGCTGCCGGAGCCGACGCCGGCCAACGAAATCGACGTATGGGTGACTGAACTAGAGGGGGCAAAAGATAAGCGCGCGGGAGGGTACCGGGCTATCGTGGACTTTGCGACCTCCAACGGGCTCGCGATCGTGCTTCAAGAGGGCGAGCTCGTCCTGGGACAGGGTGAAAAGGCCGTCGCAAGGACGGACTCCACGAAGACTCGAGTGGATGTGCACTGGCACCTACTTGAGAACCCAGAGAGCATCTCGTTCGATCCGCGGTTGGAAAAGTACAAGGAGAAGGACAACTGCATCGTCATCTCGGGCAAGGATTTAGCGGCATTGACCGCATGCTTGGCGGCTCGGCTGAAGAGTTCGTGACCGGCTGCGACGCTGGGTCTTCGTTTCCAGTAGCGCCATAGTTTTTCGTATGCGGTTGTAATCAGGTGCGAGCCGTTCATTCGATACGGTGCGCTGTCGTACCTGAACGACGTATGAGGATCAGTTTCGCCGGAACTAAATCAAACGTTCAGGAGACGAAGAGAGGCTGGATTGTCTAGCCTGCCCGCATGTCAGATCCAGAAACGATGTTGAGTGGCGTGTCGATGGTGAATAACATGCTCCAGACCGAACAAGGTCGCTATAGTTTTATGCGTGAGTCATTGCTGGCGTTGTCTGTTGAACTGCAGGTCAACGTGGACTTGCTGAGTCTGGTTGAACGAGATCGGAGGGCCGAGCCGTCGGAACTTGTCCGAGAAGACATGTTTGCGATCGCCACGGCGCTCAAGTCGTTTGCACATCAGCGAGTCTTGTTTGCAGGGCTGAGCGCTGATCGTGGTTTTGAAGCGCTGAGTGGAGAGTTCCAGTCGTTAAAAGACCAGGGTGCAGAGTTAGGTAGATCCGTTGGAAAGGTGCTGAAAGGTCTCGCAAGTTCTGCACCCTCGATGTTCAAGACAGAGAATCAGGAAACGCGAGACGAGGAGACGGATTCGATTTCCCCGATGGAAGGTTCGAAGCTCTGGAATGCGCTTTTGTTCTCCAGCACTCGGATAGATGTTGTTCGACAGTTGGCGTCTGTCGCGGAGCAACGAGTGACTGCCGTGAGCCGAATTAATATTGAGCAGCGACTCATGAACATCTACCGTAATGAGCGCATCATCCAGGATGTAATTCGAGAATCCATCGCGAGCGCGAATTCGAACTTGCCCGGCGGACAACCCGCGAAACCAGGCGATGACGCATCGGCAAAAGCATAGTGCTGCCTAAAATGCCGGCGTGGGCATCGCACGGTCGCGGGCGGATAGACGCTTTTCGCGTTTGGCAACGGGGCACCTCGTCACACGGATCCCCGCTCCACCACACCCGCCGGCATCAGCAGCACATGTGCCGGCACATCTGGCTCGTGGACCACGAGCCAGGGGCCGCCCTGGCGGTCCAGCTGCCGCGCGACCTTGCGGGTCAGCACCAGGCGGCAGTGCCCGGAGCTCGAGTCCCGAGCCCTCGCCTCGCTGCGTCCCACGGACGTGGGCGGCATTGCGAGAGCCCCATCCGCGACGCCCCGCGCTAGTACGGGCTCGTGATGAGGTAGGTCATGCCCTCGCTCGTGGTGTCGAGGTCGCCGTCCTGGCCCTCGTCGTGCTCAGGCGCGCCGATGAGGAGGTCGCTCTTGCCGTCGCCGTTGATGTCGCCGGCGGCCGCGAGGACTCGTCCGGTCTCGTCCTCCTTGTCGCCCAGGAAGGCGGCGCTCGCGTCCTTGCCCAGCGCGAAGACGGCGTCGGCGGAGCCCGCCTCGCGGGCCGTGATGTCCGCCGCCCGCACCAGGTAGGCGGCGCCCGCCCCCGAGCCGATGAGGATGTCGCTGGATCCGTCGT
>JBDQGY010000364.1:0-2772 GCA_040265175.1 Nannocystaceae bacterium | reverse complement strand
GCGTCGTGCCACGTGGCTGATGAAATAAGACCCCACACTCAGGTGTGAGATCGGCACCCATCCGGTCAAAGAGACCCTCATTGACCGTCGGGTACGGGCGATCCGAGCCCAGAGGAAGCACGGCCAAGGTCGGGATCTCTAGTCGTAGGCTCGCCTCATGAGCGGCGGTGTCGATACCGATGGCGCCCCCTGAGACCACGGAGAAGCCCGCGTCACGAGCGCCACGAACGAGCGCTTCCACCGCCAGCATATAGCGTCGCTCCACCGCCCGGCTGCCCACAACAGCGACGCGCGGCTCCCTAGGGATTCGCCCGAGAAGGTCCACGCCTCACCAGTCGTCATCGGCGGCGAAGCGTTGCGTTCGCCCTCGCTCCATCCGCGCGAATCACCGCCGCGGTGAAGCCAGCCGAGCGGCGCGCCCCCGCGCCGTCCGGGATTGTTGAGATGGTTGACCCCGCTCAGCGACCAGAGGAGGCGTCACCAGAGCCCGAGAGGCGCACGGAGCCGCCGCTGGAGCTCGCGCTTCCAGACACAGAGCTGCTGCCACCACCGGCGGACGAGATCGTGGGCTCCTCGCTCTCGCTCAGTTCAGGGGTGCGCATCTCCACGGGATCTCCCTTGGCAAGCTCCTTCAAGCCGACCAGCACGATCCCTAAGGACGCTTGTTGCTGGACCTGCACCACCATCACCTCCGCGAGGACTCGACGAGGATGACCTTCAGCGTAGGGGACCTTGAATTCGTGATCAGGCGAATATTCGTCGCCCTTGTGGATCACCTCGAGGATGTTGCCGCGGCGGACGCCATGGTCAGAACCCAAGTTAATCACAAAGATGTCGAGCTCGCCGATCATCGCTGTGCCTCGGAACGAGGTCAGGATACGACCGAGATTATTCGACTCGTTCTTCACCGGACGGATCCGCGAGAATCGCGAACGAAGCTCACCCACTTTGAATCCGCGTTCAATGGGTCGCATCGCGTCGACGATGCGCACCTCCGCGCTATTTTTCGCGACGCGCTGCACGAACACCTCACCAACGATCTCCACGAGCTGACCGACCACAGGACCCTTCTTGACCCGGTTACGCTTCTTTCCCTTGATGCGGACGTCGTGCACTGGGCGCGTCGGCGCAAAGACGGCGAGCCGCTCACCAGCCACCGGCGGATTGGACGGGTCATAGGAGACGTAGGCGATGTCGTCGAGGCTCACCATCACCTTCGCTTGCGCGGCGCCATAGATCTCCATCGCCGTGTCCAGTTTATCTTGATCCACAAACGCGTAGCGGTCGAGGAGCTGCTCTTGGTGCTTGACCGCCTGGATTCGCCGCGTCTGCTCAAACTGAATCGCGGCCGATGGGACCTGCAAGCTGCCCACGCCACTGTCACCGCTCTCCATCAACCGAACCCGGTCTCCCGGGAAAATCCAGTGAGCGTTCGTGATGGACTCATTGAACGACCACAGCTTTGGCCACTGATACGGATCGCGGAAATAAGCGTCGCTGATCCCCCAGAGGGTGTCCCCTGACTCCACCACATGGAACTCCGGCATGGTGACGCCATATCCTCCCTCCATGTCGTACATGTTGAGGTCGATGATGTCGTTACCGACGGGCCTTGATTCGCCCCCTTCTTCTCCCTCAGCCTCTCCGGACGACGCTCCTGGCCCTCGAATCGTGCCGGTCGTTCCTCCGCTCGACTGCCGTGAACCACCGAGAATTCCTGGATTCGCGCGGGTGGTGGGATCCACAGATCCGCCCGGCTGCATTCCGGCGGCGCCGACGCCACTCGAGCGGCCATCTGCGGCGGCTGGCTGGGCCAACGCATCCATGGGCAGCGCGAATGGAACCGCTAGCGCCGCTGGAAAGA
The DNA here is from genome assembly GCA_040265175.1 of Nannocystaceae bacterium. GTDB lineage: Bacteria > Myxococcota_A > Polyangia > Nannocystales > Nannocystaceae > JAAZXR01. The sequence continues at coordinate 908 of JBDQGY010000364.1, read as the reverse complement.
GAGAGAAGAGCGTGATTGTGGTGCACCGACGAAGTTTCATTGTTGAACTCCCGACATTTCAGCGAGTTTTTTGTTGGCGATACTCGACGCCCGCGCGTTTGGATACGCGAGGACAAGCTGCTCAAGCACATCTTTGGCGTTCGCAGTGTCGCCAATTTTTCCATAACAAAGTCCGATCTTTAGGAGCGCGTCAGAGGCCTTGTTTCCCCCGCCGTAGCGCTCGATCACCTCCGTAAACGCCGCCAGCGCGTCGGAAAAGTGACGCTGGTCGTACGCGGCCTCCCCCTTCCAGTAGAGGGCGTTGTCGGCGTACTCATGGCCAGGATGGGCGCGAGCGAATCGCTCAAACGCTTGCTCAGCCTCGATAAATTTTCCCGAGGTGTAGAGGCTGCGCGCCGCTTGATACTCCGTGGCAGGATCGCGAGACACCTTCGTGGTTCGTCCTCGCTTCTTCGAATGCGCCTTCGGCGAGGTCTTCTTCTTTTTGGAGGATGGTTTCTTCGATGTCTTTCGCGGCGGTCGCTTGCGCTTGGTCGCCTCCACGAGCTGCGAGCCCACGAGCTTAAAGGTGCGCCGCTCTTCATCCTGTCCGCTGTCGCCGGGGCCATGCGCCGGCAACACCGCGTCATCAGAGGAACTCGACACCTGCCAATCGGAGGGCACCGTACCGGCGGTCGCACCCGCCTGCTCTTGGGCACCAACTCCATATGGGTCACCGGAGGTCGCGCTCACTCCGAAGCCGGGCTCGAGGCCCGCCGCATCGAAGGCGTGGCTGCTCCCTCGAGAGATGGTGACAGACTCGCGCAATCGCGTGGAACTCTCGAGGTCCGATCCGCGCGCCGCAACATATGCGCTGCCCTCGCGACGATCGCCGGAGGTCTCCCGCTCAAGCTTGACCACCGGGAGGT
>JBDQGY010000363.1:0-2807 GCA_040265175.1 Nannocystaceae bacterium | reverse complement strand
TGTTTGTCCCTCTGGTGAGCCCCATCGCGCGGCTGGCCATCGCCGTCTATGTGCGGGTCTCCAGGGTTCGGTCACGCGCGACCACAAGCCCCCAGCCGCTGGACCGGCCGGTGCGCGTGGACATCTCCACCGCCGCCCGGGTCTCCGCGCTCAGCGTCGCCCGGCTCCTCACCGTGACCTTGCAGTTTTTTGGCGCCGCGGTCGCGGTGGGGCTGGTCGTCACGGCACCCCACATGATCGGGGCGACAGGCGTCGCCCAAATCACGGGGCTCGTCGGACTCACCCCCGGCGGCCTCGGCCTCATCGAGTGGGGCTGGGCGGGCGCGTTCAAGCACCTGCTCGCCGATCCCGTTCGAGTGGCGCAGTTCGTGCTGTGCCAGCGCGTGTGTGTGATCGGGAATTTTGCGATACTGTCCCTCCTGACCAGCGCGTGGGGTCGCGGCGCCACGGCCGTCTCCGCTCGAGAGCCCTAAAATGAGCGTCCCCCCCCTACGTGATCAAGCCTACGAGCGGGTCTACCTGCTCCTCAGCGCGGTGTTCATCGCGGCGTTGGTCGCCTGCAACCTCATCTTTCAAAAGTTCTTTGAGCTCTCTATTCCGCTCCCAGGCGGCGGAGCCTATCAGTTTCAACAGTCGGTGGGCCTGCTGGCCTACCCCGTGACCTTTCTCGTCACCGACGTGCTCAGCGAGGTCTATGGAGCGCGGAGGGCCAACCGCGTCGTGGCGGTGGGGCTGGTGGCGAGCCTGTTCGTGGTGGGGCTGGTCGCCGTGGCCGACGCCGTCCCGAGCGCGCCCTTTGGGATCGGCAAAGAGACCTTCTCCCGTGTGTTTGGGCTGTCATCAGTGGCGGTGCTCGCCTCCATGGCCGCGTACCTCGTCGCACAATTTATCGACATCCGCCTCTTTCACTTTTGGCGACGACTGACCCGGGGTCGTCACCTCTGGCTCCGCAACAACGCGAGCACCTTCGCCTCGCAGTTCCTTGACACCTTCGTGGTGCTCGCCTTGTTGGCCACCTTCGCGGCGAGCAGCGGCATCACCTGGGACCGAGTTCCCGCGCTGTTCTTCAACGGCATCGTCTTCAAGTGGGCCTTCGCGCTGATCGACACCCCTCTATTTTATCTCGCGACGCATCTGTGTCGGCGCGCTTTTCCGGCCCAAATGCAAGACGTACACGACGAAGAGTCCTGAGCCGCAGCGTCCTTCCTGTCCCGGCGCCCCCTGCTCACCTCATCCCGGCATCCGCTGGAGCACCGTCAGGTCTCCAAACTTCGCCACCAGGCGATAGTCCCGTTGAAGCAGACGGGCCAGCGCGTCAAAGGAATCAAGCGGGTCACGATCGTTGGCGAAGGTCGAGGTGAAGCTCGAACTAAACACAAAGAACGCCGGCGGGCGCGGCCCCTCAAACGCCGCCTCGACCTCCTCCGAGAGGGGGCCAGGGACGAAGGGTGTCGGCCCCCCCCGAGAGAACGCCGTGTTCGTGTTGAATCGCGTGAGGTTGCCGAGCGCCTTGTAGACGCGCGTCGGGGCCCGCCGATCGGCCCAGTAGTACACCGGCCACGCGGTCCAGCCCCACACCATGATCGTGTCATCCACGCGGGTCCGCGCGGCGATGAACGCACCGACAGCCTCCGGCGCTGTGCGGCCGTCGTGGAGGTGGCGCACCTTGACGCCACCATAGCGATCTCCCTTTCCCGCGGCGACCTCCACGAGTTGATACGCGCCCGCGGCCAACACCGCGCCCAACAACAGCCGCCCGATGTGACCTCCGTCTTTGCGTCCAAGGCACCCCTCCCAGTTTAAGAAGGCTACACAGAGACAAAGGGGCGGCAGATATTGAATCGAGTAGTGACCGTAAAAGCGCCCGCCTCCGAGACCTCCCGCAAGCCACGAGCAGATGATCCACACCGCGACAATCCGGGACAACCCGCGCGCGCCGGGCGGGTCTTCGACCATCGCGGGGCGCCAAACGAAGCCGATGAAGGTCACGCACATGGCCGCGCAAAGGAGCGGGAAGGTCTGCGCGAGCTGTGCCATCACCTGCGCGGCGAGGACCGCCAGGTTGTCGGATAGCCCGTCTGTCATGTCCGTCGCATATGCGACCGCCTTGGAGAACGGAAGGATCCCTTCAAGCAGCGGGGCAAGATGACCTCGAGCTCCGTAGAAGACAGCGATGGGAGCCGCCGCGAGCCCAGCACCCAACACCCAACCAGTGATCGTACGACCCGTGGCTCCCAGCCATCGCCATCGACGCGCCAATATCCAAGCGATGACCGCAAGCGGCGCGAGCATCACCGCCTGCTTTTTGAACAAGAAAGCGAGGCCGGCCGCGACTCCCGCCCCCACCGAGCACCGAGCGGTTGGCGCTCGAAGGCTCTCGATGATGAGCACCCCTCCCCAGGCGTAGAGCGGAGACATCCACGACGAGTAGTTCCAGTCGAACTGCCCCGCACTGAGCAGATAGGCCGCGCCCACCATGGCGCGCGCCCGCGGGTGTCCGGGGCGCCATCGGCGAATGGCAAGGTCCACCGCCGCGAGCCCGAGCAGCATCCAGGCCGCAAACGCGAGTTGAACCGCCACCAGGGACCTCCAGAACCAAAAGATCGCCGAGAATAAAAAGAACGCCCCTGGAGCCTTGAACTCCGAGCTGTCGACCATGGGCAGCGCCCCACGCAGGAGCAGGTCGGCGTTGTACGCGATGCCCGCAGCGTCCGGGTTGTCGAATCCGTCCGTGAACAGCGACGCCCGCGCAGACACGTACACCAATGCCCCGAGGATCCAGAGACCCGCAGCGACGCGGTCTACCC
>JBDQGY010000362.1:0-2858 GCA_040265175.1 Nannocystaceae bacterium | reverse complement strand
TGCGCTGGCGTCCGCCACGAGCGCCGCATCGGCGACGCCTGCGCCAGCAGAGGAGGCCGATTCCGCGGCTGCGTCCGCGAGCACCGGGCCCGCGACGGCGCCGCCTACAGAGGTGACCCCACCCGCACCGGTCACCGTCTCGGTCTCTGATGATGAGCGCCGGATCCCGGCGTCGCCGGTAGCGCGGCTGATCGCACGGGAGGCGGGCATCGACCTCCGCGTCGTGTCGGGCTCAGGACCGCACGGCCGCATCGTCAAGGCAGACGTGGAGGGGCACGCCAACAACAACCCCGCGAGTTCGACACCCGCAGCGAGCCTCAGCGGTGATAAGGATGAGTACGGACGCCCTTACGCCACTCGTGGAGATGTGGTGCAACCGATCTCGCAGATGCGCAAGGCCATCGTCCGCAGCATGACGGCGAGCAAGTTCAGCGCGCCGCACTTTTACCTGACGATGGACGTGGAGATGGACGCCGCTGCGAAGTTTCGTAGCGAATGCAACATGTCGATCACGGGCACAAAAATCTCCTTCAATGATCTCGTGGTCGCGGCGGCGGCGAGGGCCCTTCGCTCCCATGCACGTGTGAACTCTGCGTACACGGAGCGAGGAATTGTAGAGCACGGCGACATTAATATCGGGGTCGCCGTTGCCATCGACGACGGCCTGGTAGTGCCGGTGGTTAGGCACGCCGAGCAGAAGACGCTCACGGCCATCTCTCAAGAGATTCGCAACCTTGGGAAGCGGGCCAAAAACAAGGAACTGCGACCTGCGGAGATGCAGGGGGGGACCTTCACTGTCTCGAACCTTGGCATGTTTGGGATCGATGAATTCACCGCCGTCATCAATCCTGGAGAGGGCGCGATCATGGCGATCGGGGCCGTTCGGGAGGAGCTCGCGCTCGATGACGATGGCGACGTGATCCGGTGTCGTCGGATGAAGGTGACCTTGTCCTCAGATCACCGCGTCATCGACGGCGCGGTCGGGGCGCGGTTTTTAGGGTCGTTCCGAGACAACCTTGAACATCCGATGCGCATGTTCGCCTAGGCGTTGATTCGCGAGAGGTCATCGCCTCGCGTGGCGTCCGCTCCTACTTCCAGGAGACGACGTAGGAACTCATGTTGATGTTCGCCCCGCCGCTCGTCCCCGCGTCGTTGGCCCCATACCATCCGCGGTAGTCGAGGTTGTTGTCGGCCCCGAGCGTGATTGCGTCCGTCACATCCTGCATCCACGGTTGGACACCCCAGCCCGGACACCACGCGGCGCGCCCGAAGTACCAGCTGCCCCACTGGTTTGGCTGCACGCCCTCGGCGGTGAGTCGCGCGCAGCCCCAGATGTCAGAGTTGCTGGTGAGGGGTTGATAGTCGACCTCGAAGGCGTCAGCCCCGTTGACGGTGAACTCATGCCGGTGATTGCAGTACTCGGCGCATTGTGAACCGTCGATACCGTGCCCGGTGACCACAGTGACGAGCTCAACTCTCTTCGCGTCGGCGGGCGGCGCGTAGGTGAGCGTGGTTTTGTTGTCGTTGTACGCGGCGTCGAAGGTGCCGCCGCTCCACAAGAACTGAATGTCTTGGGGGCGCATGCCCTTGCCGGTGTTTTGGAACCGGAAATATAAATTGGTCTCAAGGGGGTCGGGATCGGAGGGAGGGTTCCACTCCACGCGGATCTTGCGAGGGCCGCCATCTTGCAGGTACGCGAGGAACGGGCTCGCCTCTAAAAACGCCCGGGTTGGGCGCCAGTAAGAGGTGATGACGCGACCGATCAGTCGCCGCTCTGTGCAGGCGTCATCGAGGCAAAGCTCCACGCCCGCGATGCGATCCCAGTCGGGACAGCTTCCGCGGTAAGGGTGGTCGCCGTGGCACTCAAGATTGAGCTCGATCTCCATGGTGTCGAAGGTCTGCATCGTCGCCGCGTCCGGGAAGGTGACATCAATGATCGCGCTCCCGGTGGAGGAGTGCACGGTGTCCTCCGACGCCGTGACGATCGTAACGGTGTCCTGCTCGGCGGCTCGTTTCTTCGCTACCTCCACCTCGTAGTTAAAGTAATGCGGGGGGAATGCTGCGCTGTGGAGCTGCGGCGCGGAGTTGGAACCCGAGGTGAACACGTTGAGCCATCCACCTTCACGAATGCGCTGAAACCGATCGATGGCGACGCAGAGGCTGTCACTTTGCCCAGGAAGGGAGGTCATCCAGCCGGGGAGTTCAGCGCCGGGGGTGACGATATAGTGCATCCGGTTCGACCACTTGTCGTAGAACTCCGCGCCTTCACCCATGAGATAATTCTCGATGCCCGCGGCGATGGGGATGACCGCGTCCTCGGCCTCCGCCTCGACATCGGATTCGATGGAGTAGAAAAAGAACCGAGCGTTGTCGGGGGCGTCCTCAAAGAACCCCGCGATGTCCGCGGGAAGTGGGTTGAAGAGCGTAGAATTGTACGAGACGAAGAAATAGCTCTCGCACCCGGTCCAGTCCTCCGCGAGGGAGAAGTCGCCCCGGAGCGTCGTCACCGAGAAATCCCCCGCTTTCTCGTCCCAGGTGGTGCCATTGGCTCCGGGGTCGAATTCGACAATGTAATCACAGTCGACTACGTCGCCGTCGCCGTCGCCGTCGCCGTCACCGTCACCGTCACCGTCGCCGTCACCGTCACCATCGCCGTCACCGTCACCGTCACCAGCGTCCTCAGTGGAGCTTTCGGCGGAGGAAGACTGGGCGTCGCCACCCTTGTCGCCACACGCGAGGAGGGTGCTCATCGTCAGCAAAACCAGGAGCGGGCGAGAAAGACCGGCAGATTCAAGCGTATACACGCGACCATTGTACGCCGGCCATGAAGAACCTCAAACCGGCCCGCGGGCGGATGG
>JBDQGY010000361.1:0-2858 GCA_040265175.1 Nannocystaceae bacterium | reverse complement strand
GGCGCAGATCGTGTCGTGGTGAAAGGGGTCAATATCGTGACCAAGCACCGCAAGCCCACCCGCGACACGATCTGCGCCTGGGAGCACGCGAAGCACTGTGCCGCGCATTCCCTTGTCTTTGCCTGCGATGATGACGACGTCGTCACCCTTACGTACACGTTCCATTAGAGCACCTCCGGGGCGAGACTCACGATTTTCAAGAATCGCTTGTGTCGGAGCTCGCGAGCGACGGGGCCGAAGATGCGGGTCCCCACCGGTTGGTTTTGGGCGTCGACCAGCACGGCGCTGTTCACGTCAAATCGGATGAGGCTCCCATCCTGGCGACGCATGCCCTGCTTGGTGCGAACGATGACCGCCTTGGTCACCTGCCCCTTCTTGATCTTGGTGTTAGGAAGGCACTCCCGGACGGACACCACGACGATGTCTCCAACCGAGGCGTACCGCCGCTTCGAACCGCCGAGCACCTTGATGCACGCGACCTTGCGCGCACCCGAGTTGTCGGCCACATCGAGAACTGACTCAACTTGAATCAAAGCTGTGCTCCTCTCTCCACCACGGTTTGCAAGCGCCAGCGCTTGTCCTTGGAGATCGGGCGGCTCTCTACGATGTTGACGCGGTCGCCGGTTTTGGCGTCGTTGCGCTCGTCGTGGGCTTTGTACCGAAGCCGCTCTTGGATGTACTTCTTGTAACGAGGGTGTCGGTACCGACGGATCACCTCGACGACGACGGTCTTGTCCATCTTGTCGGAGATCACAGTCCCCACAAGAATGCGCCGCTGACGGACTTGCGTTGTTTGATTCTCTTCGCTCATTGTGCCTCTCCGGCGGTCGCGCTGTCGCGCTGAGTGAGGATGGTTTTGATCCGGGCGATGTCGCGACGGACCGAGGAGAACATGGCCGTGCTCACGCGACGGGAGGTCGCCTGGGACACGCGCATGCGGATAAGCTGGTCTCGAAGATCCTTCTCCATTTGGAGGAGGTCTTCTTTAGATTTATCGCGGAGTTCTGACGCTTTCATTTCATCAGCTCCTTTCTAGAGGCCCTGCCCTCGAGCGACGAAGCGGGTCTTGAGTGGAAGTTTGTGGTGCGCGAGGCGAAACGCCTCACGTGCGAGTTCTTCTGGAACCCCCTCGATTTCGTAGAGCATACGGCCAGGCTTGACCACGGCGACCCAGTACTCTGGTCCGCCCTTACCTTTACCCATGCGGGTCTCGGCAGGCTTTTTGGAGATGGGCTTGTCGGGGTAGACCCGAATGAAGAGCTTACCGCCACGCTTGACGCGACGGTTGATGGCGATACGGGCGGCCTCGACCTGACGAGAGGTCAGCCAGCCGCACTCCAGCGCTTGGAGGCCGAAGTCACCAAAGGAGACGACGTCGCCGCCTTTGGCCTTGCCCCTCATGCGGCCCTTGTGGACCTTACGGAACTTAACTCGATTTGGAGAAAGCATGATGAATAACTCCTGCCTTAGTTACGGTTTTGCCGGGGACGGGGGAAACGCGGGTCTGCACCGCTTCGGTCGTAGACCTCGCCCTTGAAGATCCAGCACTTGATGCCGACGATGCCGGCGGTGGTGCTCGCTTCCGCGAAGCCGTATTCAATGTCAGCGCGCAGGGTGTGAAGTGGCACGCGACCCAGCCGGTACCACTCCCGTCGGCTCATCTCCGCGAAGCCGAGGCGGCCCGCAGCGTTGACGCGGATTCCCTTGGCGCCGAACTTCATGGCCGTCTGCACCGAGCGCTTGAGCGCGCGGCGGTAGGCGATACGACGCTCGAGCTGTTGGGCGATATTCTCCGCCACAAGCTGCGCGTTGACCTCTGCCTTACGGACCTCTTGGATGTTTAAAAACACCTCGGACTCCGTGAGTCGCTGGACAATCTTTTTGAGTTTCTCGACGCCCGAGCCACGCTTGCCGATGATGATCCCGGGGCGGCCCGAGAAGATGTTCACCTTCAACTTGTTGGCTGCGCGCTCGATGGTGATCTCCGCGATACTCGCCCCTCGGAGGGTGCGCGCGAGCTCGCGAGTGTCCGCGTCGTTCACAGACGCGGGGACCTTCTCCCCCTTCAAAAAGGAGCGGAGGATCAGATCCTCGTGGAGCCAGTTGCGGTAGCGAGCGTGCTCGAACCACTTCGAGTTCCAGGTCTTGACGACCCCAACACGAAAACCGATTGGATGTGTTTTATGACCCATAACTTAGTTGCTCGTTTCCGTAACTTCCACGGTGATGTGGCTGGTCTTCTTCTCGATCCTGGTCGCGCGGCCCTGCGCGCGGGGACGCCAGCGCTTCATGGTCGTTCCCTGATCGACCATCACCGTGGACACCACGAGGTTGTCGACGTCGACGCCGCCACGGTCCTCTGCGTTAGCGACCGCAGACACGAGGAGCTTGAAGAACTCACGCGCGCCCGCCTTCTTGGTGAATCGGAGTTGGTTGATGGCGGTGGTCACGTTTTGGCCGCGAATCATCTTGGCGATGATGCGCGCCTTCCGAGGCGCCATGCGAAGGTTGCGAAGTCGTGCGGTGGCCATCTTACTTCTTGCCCTTCTTGTCCGCGGCGTGACCACGGAACGTGCGCGTCGGCGAGAACTCACCAAATTTGTGGCCGACCATATTCTCCGTCACGAACACGGGAATGAACTTGTGACCGTTGTGAACGAGCACGTTGGCACCCACGAAATCCGGGAGAATGATGGAACGGCGAGACCAGGTTTTGATCGCCTTGCGATCTTTGCTCTCGATGGCGGTGATAATCTTTGATCGTAGACCGGGATCGACGAACGGTCCCTTTTTGACGGAGCGGGGCATAACTTACCTCTTCCTCCGAGAGACGATGAACGTCTCTGTGCGCTTGTTGT
>JBDQGY010000360.1:0-2864 GCA_040265175.1 Nannocystaceae bacterium | reverse complement strand
GGGCTCCATCGGAGGGAGTAGGTGCCCGCGTCGGTCTCCTTGAGGGACAACACCGCCGGTCGAAAGTCGTGGGCGGCGGCGAGGGATGACACAGTGAACAAGGCAAGGAAGAGCGTGAGCCCGACCAGCAGTCGCATCCCGTGTCCAGCCCTCATGGAGACCCGCCCTCTAGGCTACGATCGAGATCCAAGTGGTAGTCCTCGGACATTTCCTCCAAGCGCGCCTCGACGTGCGCGGCTTCGACAGCTCGTTGCCAATCCTCGGTCACCTTCGCTCGGAGCGCCTCGAGGTCGGGCGGGATGGCCTCGCTTACCCGAGAGACCCGCGCCAACATCCACCCCGCGGAGGATTCAAGGACCATCCACCGATCGGGCGTGGCGCCCTCGATCTCTCGCGCAAAGGTATCACCAAACTCAGCGACGAGTGCCCGATGGGGTCGGTGGTGTCGCGCGTCGAGCTGCTCAAGCCGCACAGCGTTGAGACCATCGATCTCGACCTCCTCAAGCAGCGCTGTCGCCTCTGCGTTCGACATCGGCCCGCTTGATTCGTCTCCACGTACGAGGTCGAAGGACCAGCGCGCGGGGCTCCCGTACCGGTCTTGATGGGTTTGAAGAAATGCGTGCAGCTCCGCATCCGTGGGTTCTCTTCGCGGCGCGGTGCTGCGCAGCATGTGGGTCATGGCGCGGACGAGCTGGGTCTTCACCACGGGGTCGCGCTCGCCCATCCCCAGTCGGATTGCCTCACGATACAGGACCTCCCGCCGCTTCCACTGCTGGGTCGTGGAGGCGCGCTCCGTCGGCGTGAGCGGGCGGCCAAGCTTGTCTTCAAGCTGCGCGAGTTCGGCCGCCAAGGGGGCGGGGTCGAGGGTGGTGGTGTCGCTGGTCGCAGGCGCGAACCATCGCGCGACAGCGAACCCGACCAGGGCGATCAGCGCGAATCCCAGCAACGGGTCCACGCGACGCGGCGTTGCTTGTGTGGAGGCCATCGCTGGGGACTAGATCTTCTCCGAATAAAATGAGTCAAAGATGTGACCGTACTTGCTGTTCACGACCTTGCGTTTGACAGAGAGCTTGGCGGTGAGCTCCCCAGTTTCGATGCTGAAGTCGGTGCCGAGGATTTCGTATTTTTTGATGGTCTCGTAGCTCGCAAGCTCACGATTTGCGGTCTCGATGACCTTGGCGACCGCCTCCGTAATCGCGGGGGAGCAACGCAAGGTGTCGGCGTCGCCAGAGAGTCCCGCGCCTTCGGCGAATGCGTGCACCTGCTCTATGTCGAGGGTGACCAGCGCAGAGAGAAACTTACGCTTGTCACCATGCACGACGCACTGACTGATGAGGTTGTGGGTCTTGACCAGGTTCTCAATCTTTTGCGGAGCTACGTTCTTGCCCCCCGCGGTGATGATGATGTCTTTTTTACGGTCGGTGATTCGGAGCGCTGAGGTTCGTGGGTCGATTTCGCCGATATCTCCGGTCCGGAGCCATCCATCCGGGTCGATCGTCTCGGCGGTCGCCTCTGGGTTGCGCCAGTACTCGCGCATGATCCCTGGACCCTTAACGAGGATCTCTCCGTCTTCCGCGATTCGCACCCGCGTGCCGGGGACCGCGGGACCCACCGTGCCGATGACGTTGGCGTGAGGCAGGTTGACGGTGGTCGCCGCGGCGGTCTCTGTCATGCCGTATCCCTCGAGGATGGTGATCCCTGCGTCACGGAAGAACCACGCGATGGTTTTGGAGAGCGGGGCTCCACCAGACACCATGATGCGCATACGCCCACCGAGGCTCGCCATGATGCCTGCGCCGATCTTCGAAAACACCACCCGCTTGAGCGCCGTGAACTGAATCGCCTCGACGAGGCCGAGGGCTTCTCCCTGCTCCTCGAGAGCGCCGTTGCGGCTCGAAAGGCTGAGGGCGGTCTGGAACAGTTGATGCTTGATCTTGTCTCCGGCGGACGGGGTGGCGGGGAGGGTGCCACCCTTCTCAAGAACCGCGGCGTAGAACTTCTCAAAGACGCGGGGGACGGCGGCCATGAGGGTGGGCCGAACCTCCGCGAGGTTCTGCTTGAGTGTGTTGATGTTCTCGGCGAACGCCAAGACGTGGCCGGTTCCAAACCAGGCGACCTCCAAGAGTTTCGCGAACACGTGGGCCATGGGCAAAAAGATCAACTGGACGTCGTCGGTACGCACCACGTCTTGCTCGTGAATCACCTCGGCCTCGTAGAGCATGTTGCCGTGGGTTAACACGACCCCCTTCGGTCGCCCGGTGGTGCCCGAGGTGTAGATGATCGTGAGGATGGCGTCGCGGTTGAGCGTCTCTTTGCGAGCAGAGAGCGCCGCGTGATGGTGTTCGTCTGCGGCCTCGGTGAAGTCGGAGAACGACTTCACCCATGGATCTTCCGTCGGGGGCGTGCCGGTCATCTGTACAACCGCGAGGAGCTGCGCCTCGAGCTGAGGCTTCGCCTCAAGTATCTTTTGGGTCTGGGTAGCGTCCTCCGTGAAGATGACCCGCGCGCCAGAGTTCTCGACGATATAGGCGCACTCGTCGGATAGATTCGATGGATAGATCGGAATCGTCACCGCCCCGGCGGCCAAAACTCCGATGTCGATCACGCACCAATCAAGCCGTGTATTGGAGAGGATGCAGACATGATCTGCGGACTCGATCCCGAGGGCGACGAGGCCGGCGCTCACTTGGGAGGCGCGCTCCCACAGACTCTGCCAAGTCACCTGTTGGTAGGCGCCATGTTTCTTTTCAAGCGCCGCAGTGTCCGTGGGCCGCTCTTCGACGTGCTTGAGGAAAAAATCGAGGATGGATCGTGGTTGCATGATGACGGAGCCCGCGTTCGAGGGCCTCCGTATGGTGTGTAGC
>JBDQGY010000359.1:0-2883 GCA_040265175.1 Nannocystaceae bacterium | reverse complement strand
CGGACATCCCGACTGCAGCGCTCAACACGCCGCGGTGGGTCCACGCTCGTGACCCCCTCCCGGCAGCGCAAAACATCCCGTGCACGCGAGATATCCGCGGACGCCATCTCCTCCTCGTGGCCGAGCAAGGGCTCGGAGACACCCTCCAGTTTTCGCGCTTTTGCGAGCGAGTCCGGCGTGAGCACGAGCCCGCGAGCATCACTGTCCAGGTGCACCCTCGACTGCGCCCGCTTCTCGCCGCCCTCCCGGGCGTCGATCACGTCATCTCGCTGAAGGCGCCGACGCCTGCCCACGACGTGTGGGCAGGTCTCATGAGCCTCCCGCTGCTCTCGGGCGCGGCGGCGTGCGCGGAGTTACGCCAGCCACGATGTTTTGAGGCCGTGCAAACGCGGCGTGCTACCTGGCGAGAACTGCTCCCCCCCCGCCGGTCGCGACGAATCGCGATCGCGTGGCAAGGCAATCCCGGCTACGCTGGCGACGCGGAGCGTTCCATCCCCCTCGCCCACTTTATCCCGCTGCTCTCCGACGTCGAGGGCCTCGATCTCATCTCCTTGCAAGCCGGGGATGGCCTGGACCAGATCGGCGCCTACGCCGACACTGACGGGTTCCACACGCTCGACGGGCCGCTCGACGCCGACGGGGCCTTCTTAGACTCCGCCGCGATCTTGAGCGCGTGCGACCTGCTGCTGAGTTCAGACACTTCCATCGTCCACCTCGCCGCCAGCATGGGCGTTCCAACCTGGGTGCCCACGGCCTACGCCCCCGATTGGCGGTGGGCCGGCCACGATCAGTCATCTCCTTGGTACGATGCGGTGCGACTGTTTCGACAGCCGACTGCGGGCGACTGGCCGGCAGTGTTTCAACAAATCACCTCGGCCCTCCAGGAGCTCCCCCCATGAAAATCTCTATCCCCGTCGGCGCAGGCGAACTCATCGACAAAATCACCATCCTCACCATCAAGTCCGAGCGAATCGCCGACGAGGCGAAGCTGGTCAATATCCGTCACGAGCTGTCGCGCCTCGTCGAGGTTCGCGATCAGGCGCTGGGTTCGTATTCCGAACTCCCCAAGCTTCAAGCGGCGCTCCAAACCATTAACGAGACGTTGTGGGTGATTGAAGATGACATCCGCGACTGTGAGCGAGCCGATGATTTTGGACCCAAGTTTATTGAGCTCGCGCGGGCCGTGTACGTCACGAACGACCGGCGCGCAAAGGCCAAGCGCGCGGTCGACGAGTACGTAGGTTCACCGATCGTCGAAGAGAAAAGCTACGCCGAATACTGATCGACGCGGCGCCTTAATTTGGCGCTGCTAGAACCGGTAGGTGAAGACCAGCTTCGCCTCTTGCACGTTTTGGAAATCGGTCCCGTAGACCTCTTGGTCCGCTGGCGAGAGTTCCACGCGCCGGTAGCCATAGAACGCGGAGGCGTAGAACACGTCTCTCCACAAGAACACGTTCGCCGTGGCCCGCGCTGCTGACTCCTGCAGCTGTCGCCGAAGATCGTAGCTCAAGGACGCCGGAGGTGCCTCGAAGTCCGTCGCGATGTACTGTCCAAAGTCTGCACCGAGGAGCAAACGCTTCTTCACCGCGAGCACGCCTAGCTGGATGTTGTAGGCGAGCTGCCAGTTCTTGAACGCCAACTCACGCTTGCCGTAGGCCTCCGCCGCCAGAGACAGCCGCTTCCAGCGAAAGACACCTTGCACGTTCAGCGCGGGGTAGCGCTCTTGCGGCCGCTGGTCATACTTCACGCCCAAGCTGAACGCCAAGGTCGTCGGCACCGGCACATACAGCAGCGCAGAGTCGAGCCGTCCGTAGAATCCCACCGCGTTGAACTGAAGCTGCGCCCCCGTCGACCACGCGTAGTTTTGATCGCCGTCCGGGAAGAAGGTCCCGCCGATATTGCCCGCATAGCGCCCGCTCCCTCCCGCTGCGAAGGCGCGGTACAGCACCTTGCCGTTCTTCGTTATGGGTCCGCCAAACTCAATGGCCGCCCCGTTGCCCTGCTCAAACGCGTTCGTGAGATAGAAGGGAGGATCGAGCATCAGGTTCTTGCTGATGGAGCGAATAACCCCCGTGGAGAGACCGCCGCCGCCGGAGTTCACGTTGACGTAGTGGCCATTTTTGATGGGCACCTGGAACATCGCGAACGTCACGCGGGGCGTTTTCTCCGCCCGCATCGAGATCAAGAAGAACGAGTTTTGGACGAATGGAATCTGACCGAGGACCCGCATCTGCAGCGCGTCAAACTCCGTCGAGAACTTCTCCCCAAGCTCTAGGTCTTCGCTGTCCGTCGTGGACGTCTCAAACCCCAGAGCCTTGACCCGTGCGACCACGGAGAAACGAAAATTCCCCGCCGGCTGACACACCGTCACCTGCGTGTCGAGGCGACAGCCCACGTCCTCACAGTCGGTGAAGCCGTCGTTGTCATTGTCGATGCCGTCCGAGCAGGTAAAGTTGTTCGTCTCGCCGCCCTCATCCTTCCCGGTACCGATGAGGTCTGCGGGGTCAGAGGCCTCGCCTTCAACGCCCCCTGAGTCACCGCCGGGCGCCGCGTCGCCACCCATCTCCTGCGATCCGGCCGGCACCGCCACGGGGGCGCCGCCTCCCGCCGCGAGATCCCACGACCCCTTACAGACGGTCTTGTTTTGGCACTCGTAGTCGTCGCAGTCGGTGGCGCCGTCCTTGTTGTTGTCCACCCAGTCGCTACAGCGGGCTTCGGAGGACTCCGGGTCGCCGTCGGGCTGACAGGCAGGATCTTCGTGACAGTCGTAGTCCCCACAATCAATCAGGGAGTCGTTGTCGTCGTCCTTGCCGTCGGCGCAGTTGCGCTCGCGTGGTGTGTCGGACTCCGGCCCCACGTTGTCGTCTTCAACGCCTTCGAGCT
>JBDQGY010000358.1:0-2885 GCA_040265175.1 Nannocystaceae bacterium | reverse complement strand
CGACAGGGGCGGGAGCCTGTGTCGCCGCGGCATTGTCGTGGGCGAGCACCTCTCGCGTGGTGATTCGTCCTCCCGCGTTGGGGGCGATCGAACTCAGCGCGATCCCGCGTTCTCGAGCCAGCGCCCGGGCCGCTGGGGTCGCGGGGATCTCGTGATCGCCGGCGGCGGCCCCTGAACTGTCAACGGCCTCCGCGGGGGCGGCTGTCTGTGCGGGAGCGTCGCCCTCCTCGATGAGGGCGATGAGATCGCCCACCGGACAGATGTCGCCTTCACCGGCTTTGAGGGATTGCACCGTGCCGGTCGTTGGCGACGGGATCTCCACGGTCGCCTTGTCTGTCATCACCTCCACCAAGGGTTCGTTGGCCACGACGCGCTCGCCTGGTTGTTTGAGCCACTGGACAATTTCGCCTTCGACGACACCTTCGCCGATCTCGGGGAGTTTGAATTCATGCATGGGGGGGTGTGCTTTCGTGGTCACCGGGGAGGTGACGCTAATAGGTCGCGGTGGCGTTGAGCGTCGAGGTGATGGCATCGATGCTCGGGATCAGGTCGTGTTCATGGCGCGCTTCGACGTCGCCTGTGCGCCCGTACAAATGCTTCACGGGGGCGTCAAGATGCAAGATAGCCTCGTCGGCGAGGAGCGCGGCGATTTGACACGACGGTCCGTTGGAGGGGGCGCTTGGGGTCACGATAACGACGCGGCCAGTGGCGCGCGCCGCCTCAAGGATCCCGTCACGATCGAGGGGTTGCAGCGAGACCAGGTCGGTGACGCGAACGGATGCGTCGGCACGTTGCGCCGCCTGCTGAACGCGTTCGACGGCGGCGCCCCAACAGAACACGGTGAGCTCGTCGCCATGTTCCAGCGTGCGAACTTGATCGATGGCGTCCTCAAGGTCTTCTTCGGCCGCCGGATCCATTTCGCGCAAGAGCAGGTTTCGGGGCAGCAGCAAGACTGTGGGGGACTCGCCAGCGTCGAAGGAGGCGGCGGCGCGCAACAGCGCGGGGAATTCGGAGGGCTCCGCACCAACGACGACGCGCAAGCCCTCCACGCAGGTCAGGTGCGACACAGCGTCCATGGCGGCGTCGCCGCCGAGGCCGAAGCCAGGCCCGCATGGGGCGATGAGCAGGAGCGGCAAGGCGCGCTCCGTGTCGTAGCGCTTTGAAAATCGGGTGGTCTCACGCAGCGCCGCCAATCCCTCGACCAACGCGGCCACGGAGGGCATCAGCATCAAGGGGCGGGCGCCGCCGATGGCGAGGCCTGCGGCGTGGGTGAGGCCCGCGGTGGAGGTGAGCGGCAGCCCGAGCAAGCGCGGGGAGATGGCTTCATCTTCGACGGCTGCGCGGGTGAGTCCGAGCATGCCACCGTCGCGCACGTCCTCCCCGAGGACGACCCGGCGGCGGTCCTCGCGTAGCAGGTCTGCGACGACTCTGGAGAGTTGTTCGAGCACAGTGGTCATTGATCGACCCCTAGCTCGTGCAGCGCTTTTTGAAATTTGCTCTTGGCCTTGGCCTCGACGATGTCGTGGGAGGTTTGGGTCCATGTGCCGGCTGCTTCGAGGAAGCGGCGCAGCCGCTCGACGGGATCGCGATGCGGCGGCGGGGTGCGATGCAGGGGGGTCACGACACACTCGACCATGCACGGTCCGAGGCCGTCCCGGGCGCGAGCGCACGCGGTGTCGAGGGCGTCATGCACTGCGACCAGATCGGCCCCGTCGACCCGCCGCGCCCACATGCCCATGGTGGAGCAGCGAGCGTGGACAGAATCTCCGAAAATCCCGGCCTCGGCAGGAGGTGCGTCGGGCCAAAGCTGGCTCTTGCACAAGAAGACGATCGGGAGGCTTTGCGCCGCCGCGATGGCCAGCGCCTCGGCGACCGCCCCCACTGTGGTGAGGCCCTCGCCGAAGGTCGCGACGGTGACGCCGGGGGCTCGGCCAAGCTTTTGGGCGTGGGCGAAGCCGGTCGCCATGCCCACTTGGAGCCCCATGGATTCGGTGGGGGGCACGAGGTTGTGCTCCGAAGATCCGACCGCGCCGGCGCCCGCGGGTACGCGCACGCGCGCGCCTCCGAGCCCGAGCACTTGGCGGAGCACCTCGGTGAGCGCGACGCCCCGCGACAAAGCCAAGGAGATGTCACGACCGCCCGAGAACACCCAGTCCTCCTCGTGGAGGAGGGCGCCCAGCGCCACGAGGGGCGCCTCGCTACCGGCGGCCGGCGCCCACATGGGGAGGCCCAGGCGGGTGAGGTGCGTGTCGATCACGCGTGCGGTCAGCAGCTGCTCGAACAGGGCGCGCAGATCGAGTCGCTCTGCGGCGTTTGGATCGGCGAGTTGTCCAGCTTCATTGAGCCGGACTTCGACGCCTTCGGGATCCCATGGGGTTCGTTCCATCACGTAGGGGGGGACGCGAGGTGCCGGGGGCGTGAGGTCTCGCCATGGTGGCGAAAACAGCGACCGCGACGGTGCGTCCGTCGCCTTGTATCGGTCAGACCCGAGCCTCGTCAAGGGTTGGGAGCGCCGGTGGATCTAGGTGGGCAAGTGCGTGCACAGTGCGGTGTTCGCCCCGGCGGGCCCGCGGGATCTGCGACACCGAGGGTTCCAGAAAAACCCCTGAATTCCGTATGGTTTGGGATTTTCGGCGCACCCCAGCGTATGCTCGAAAGATGGGGAGTTTGTTTTTTGCCTTCACCCTTGGCGGCGCCTTCTGGGTGGGCGTGTTGGCCGCGCGTCGGATGCGAGATTGGGGCGACACCGGGCGGATGCTTGAGGCCAACCTCGAGCACGGACCCGAACGATTGCCCGAGGCGCAAACGGAGGTCCGCGGACGCATCCGCGCGCTCGTCGCGGAGCGGCTCGAGGGTCAAATGCAGATGGCGCCGGCGCTCCCTGG
>JBDQGY010000357.1:0-2896 GCA_040265175.1 Nannocystaceae bacterium | reverse complement strand
GCTATCGAGCGCGGCCGCGCTCGCAGACAAACACTCCGCGGTCGAGACCACCGAGGACACCACCGCTCCCTCCCCAGTCGATCTACCGCGTCCGGGATGGCGTTCGGCGCGCACAGGGGGAGTCCGTGACCGACGCCAGGGAAGAGCGTGGTGCGGGCGTTGGGCATGATTTGGCTGAGGCTGCGGCTGTGGGCGGGTGGCAGCAACGCGTCCGCGTCGCCCGCCAGGATTTCAGCGGGGCAGGTCATCGAACCGAGCGCGCGGCGGGTGTCATGGGCGGCGACCGCGGCCAACTGAGAGAGCACGGTGGTCCTGGGCGTGGGGGCTCTGGCGGCGAGTCGCGCGAACGGTGTGAGCAGCGACGTCGCTCGCGGGATGTCCTCTGGGCCGAGCAACAGCGCGGCGAGGGGGTCGAGCGAGCGCGAGGGCGACACGATCCCGCGGGCGAGGGTGCGCGCGATGGTCAAGGAGGGCCAAGGACCCGCACGCACGCAGGCGCTCGTCGCGACGAGCACGAGCCCGCGGACGCGCCGCGGATGCCGGATCGCGAGGTGCTGCGCGACCATCCCACCCATGGACAAGCCCACCACCCAGGCGCTGTCGATGGAGAGAAAGTCCAGCAGGTCTGCGCAGTCGTCAGCGAGGACGCCCAAGGAGCGAGGCGCGGGCGAGCCTCGGCTTCGGCCGGTGCCGCGGTTGTCGATCATGAGCGGTCGCACCTCAGGTCGTCTCGCGCGGACTTCGTGTGGTGTCTCGAACCAGAAATCGCCGGACAAGGAGAGCCCTTGAATAAACAGTATGGGGACCTCTCCGTCGACGTGGTCCGTGAACGCGAGGTGATGGCCGTCGCGGCTCTCGAAGGTGCCGCGACGAACGCGTTGTGGTCCCATCGTCGCTGGGACACTGGAGGCAGCGCGCATGTCAGCACCCTTCGGCGTCGTTGAGGTTCTCCGCGCTCATGACACACTTTGCGTACCGCGCCCACTCGATCTTCCCACGATATTGGATGACCTTAGACTTGCTTTGCACGCAGCCGTCGCGCAGACGAGACACCAGCGCGTCGACGCTTTTGGGATCGTGCGTCGCGCCCTCCTCGTAGGTCATCTCTACGATGCGGTCGCATACCGCCTGGGGATCAGGGGCGTCGACGTAGGCGAACCAGAGCACCGTCAGCGTGACGACGATGGCGAGCCCAAGTCCCGCGGTGATCGCCAGGGCTAGCTTTGCGGGGTTTCGCACGTTGGTGTCGTTTGTCATCGCGTGGAGTTTGGGCGCAACGGGGTTCATGTCCCGCCGTCGATAACCCGAAACGCGGCGCGGCGTTCAGCCACGTCTGCATCCGAGGTTGATTTTTGTCGCGCTTTGACTGGGGAGGGAGCGGTGGTGTCCTCGGTGGTCTCGACCGCGGAGTGTTTGTCTGCGAGCGCGGCCGCGCTCGATAGCGCTCGCGCGCGGTCCTCTCCGGGCTCGGACTCGGACTCGGACTCGGACTCGGACGATTCTCTCGGGGGGTCCTCCTCGCCGTCACCGGCCACGTCGAGCTTTCTCCCGGCGATGTTGAGTTTGGTGGTCCCCGATTGATCACCGGCGGTTTGCCTGCTCTTTCGGACGGACTCGGGCATATTTTGTTCGAGGACGATACCGCGCCCGGTAGCTCTGTCGGCCACGACGTAGATCGCCGTCCACGGAAAGGTGCACCGGGTGACGTAGCCGCCGAAGCTCAGATCCGCGCCGAGCCCGTGCTCATCGAAGGTCAAGTCGAGGGGGTAACTCGCGTCGAGGTCGATGATGAGGCGCTCTTGCCACTGCTCGCGGATAAAATCGGGGCATACGACTCCTTCGAGACTTGCGTTGACGTGGAGCCGCGGGCATCTGCCTGAGGCATACAAAGACTCCACGACGCTTTGCACCGGATGCGCCATCGGAGGCGGATCCTACCCCAAGTTCGCAGTCCCCGCGAGCAGGAGCGTCAAACAGGGAGCTTTCGGGCCGTGGCGCGCCAGGCGTGGGCGCTTGCTCACGCGGGTGCACTTCAAGCGCGACTCGCACTTCGGCGGTCCCATTGACCGCGCTCAGGAGAACGCGTTGAGACCGGTGAGCGCGCGGCCAATTGAGAGCGTGTGGATCTCGTGGGTACCCTCGTAGGTGAAGACGGTCTCGAGGTTACAAAGGTGGCGCATGATGTGGTACTCGCCCATGATTCCGTTGCCTCCGAGCATGGAGCGCGCGGTTCGGGCGATCTCCAGCGCGGATCGGACGTTGTCTCGCTTGAGATAGGACACCTGGATCGGGGTAATCTTTCCGGCCTGTTTGACGCGGCCGAGGTGGTGGGCCAGCAGCATCCCCTTGCCGATGGTGTTGTGCATCTCGACCAGCTTTTGCTGGGTCAGTTGGAAGCTGGCGAGTGGCCGTTCAAATTGAACCCGGTCGATGGTGTATGAGCGGGCGCGCTCGTAGCACGACATCGCCGCGCCCATGGCACCCCAACCGATGCCGTACCGCGCTTGGGTCAGGCAACTCAAGGGTCCCTTGAGGCCACGCACACCCGGCAGCATATTCTCCTTGGGGACGCGCACGTCGTCGAGCACGATCTCACCAGTCACCGAGGCGCGCAGGCTCAGCTTGCCCTTCGTCTCCGGCGTCGAGAGTCCCGCGAAGCTGCGCTCCACCAAGAATCCTCGAATGACAGGGGTTTCACTGCCGAAATCGAGGGTTTTGGCCCACACGATGAGCACGTCGGCGAGGGGGGAGTTCGTGATCCACATCTTCTGACCGCGCAGGATGTAGTCGCCATCCGGGGACTCTTGCTTCGCGTGCGTTCGCATGGAGCTAGGGTCACTGCCGGCGTTGGGCTCGGTGAGACCGAAGCCTCCGATGACCTCGCCCCGCGCCATGC
>JBDQGY010000356.1:0-2956 GCA_040265175.1 Nannocystaceae bacterium | reverse complement strand
GCCCTTGTCGGCCAAAAATGCCTCGTTGAGGAGGGCGTAGAACTCCACCACTTGGCTGTCTCCGTTGGGCGGGAAATGGAGCACGCACGCGTAGCCTTCGGCGACGAGGGTTCGGTTCACCTGCTGGCCCTCGACGGTCACAAAGGCCAGAAGCCGATCATATTGATCGCGGCAGTCCTGATCGTAGGTGAGGGAGATGGTCTTCCCGTAGACCAGCGCGTTGTTAAAATCTCGCGCCTCTTCCGCATAGCAGTCGGAGACATCTCCAAGCTCTGGGGTGTCCACCAAAATGTAACGAATCCGCTCTCCTCCAGAGATCTCGATGGTGTCACCGTCGAGCACTTTGGTAACCGTCGCCGACGCCGGGCCGCAAGAAGGGTTTCCTCCATCCCCGTCCCCATCCCCGTCTCCGTCTCCGTCTCCGTCTCCGTCTCCGTCTCCGTCTCCCGCAGCGTCCGTCTCTCCCCCACATGACCACTCGTGGCCCGCCATCTCGCACGCATCCTGGGTCGAGTAGTCCCCGACTTCGCAGGCACATCCAGCGTTTCCGCTCGACTCGGTGGACACGGGCGATTTTGTGAGGCACCCGGCTAGGGACATGGAGATCGCGCCGGCGCAGCACAGACCGGACAAATCGGACGGCTTCATCCATTCAGTAAGCCAGAAACCGAGCGCCGACGCAATTACCCCTTTTGACCTCATCTGCACGAGTAACGCGGGACGAACAACGTCTATACGCCGCCATACCCCCCTAGAACGACTCTCGTCATCCCCTTGGCTCACCGATTAAGATGTGACCCGAATTTGGCGTCACTGCCGAACGAGCATCGTTGAATTTTCGCTGTATTCTTTAGCGCAGTTGCGACAAGGTGCGAAAATGAAACTTCACTACAGCCCCTCATCGTCCAACTCGCAACGGGTGCTCGCCGTTGCAGCGGACTTGGAAATACCCCTTCAGCTTGAGAACGTCGATCTCGCCGCGGGCCATCAACGAACTCCGGCGTTTCTCGCGCTCAACCCCAACGGCAAGGTTCCAGTGCTTGAGCATGATGATCTCGTACTCTGGGAGTCCACCGCGATCATTAACTATCTGGCGGAGACCGCCGAGAATCAGCGTTTGTGGCCCCAAACCCCACGCGAGCGCGCCGAGCTGTTCAAGTGGCAAGCCTGGACCCTAAATCATTTTGTTCGCGTCTCCGACGTCTTCTTGTTCGAGAACGTAATCAAAGGTTTTTTCGGCCTCGGAGAACCCGATCCTACGGTGCTCTCCTCGGCCCACGATGAAATGTGCGACCTGTACAAGCTGCTCGACTCGGTGCTGGAGACGCGGCCGTTCATGCAAGGAGAGGTCCCCTCCCTCGCTGACCATCACCTTTACCCCGCATTCAACATTCGTGAGCACCTCAATCTTCCGTCCCTCGCGTCGACTCCGCACCTCGCGGCTTGGACCACATCGATGTCAAAGACCCTCGGATGGAAGTCACTGAACTTGTAGACGTCAGGATCGCGATCCTCTCGGATCGCGAAGCATGGGGGGAACAGCTTGCGAAACAGCTGAGACGACTAGGAGTCAAGGATATTCATATCGCCTCTCCTACCGGAGAAATTCCGCCTGCCGGCGTCTCGATCATCGACGCCTCTGGCGTGGTCCCGAACGTCGTCGGAAGAACGATCTTCGCCCTGTCGCCAGAGACTCCTCCGACGCTCACCGCCCCCTCGATCCAGCTCCCCGCCTCCGACGAAAAGCTGCGCCTCTTACTCCAGCAAGAGATCGCCGAGCTTTCGATCGCAGGGACAAACCTCGACCCGGAGTTTCGCGTCGCCGCGCTCGATACATTGTTTTACCTGTGCACGGAGAGCGTCGAGTTCGTCGACCCAAAGATTCGCCTCCTCGATGTCAATCACGCCTTCGTCATCAACACTGGCCACTCCCTCCCCGCCGTGATTGGCAAGACCACGGCGGAGTTGTTTCGAACCGCCAACATGGATCCCGATTTCTACGGAGAAATCGACCGAACGCTCTCCCGCGGTGAAGTCTGGCGGGGCCAGCTCACGGCGAGGAGGAGAAATGGCCAAATCAGCTACCAAGAATCGGTGCTCGCCCCGGTCAAGCTCCGAGGAGAGATCGCCGGATATGTCGCGATTAAGCGGGATCTCGACCGCGATCGACTCGCCGCACGAGCCCTCACCGACGAGGGGAAGCAAGTCGACGCCGTCATCAACAGCGCCGCAGATCCCATCTTTCTGCACGACTTCACTGGTGTGGTATTCGACTCCAATCTTTCGGGCGCGGCCCTCCTGGCCCATGACAGTGAGCCCCACGAACAAAATATACTCAACCTGTTTGACGCGGCCTCTTCCAACCGTTTGATTCGTCATTGGGGGGGGCTGGATCGCCCCCACACCCAAGAAATCGACTGCTTCTTGCGCGTCACCCAAGGCAGTAAAACACGCGTCCTCAGCATTCGCTCTGGACTCGTGACAGTGGGCGATGAAGATCTCATCATCTCTATCGGGCGCGACGTCACGACCCGAACCACCCTCGCCCAAACGCTCCAGCGCCGCACCGAGGAACTTGAGGATGCCATCGCCGCGCTCAAGGGTGCGCAGGCCGCCCTGGTAGCCGAGAAGACCCGCGCTGCGGCGCTCGAGGAGCGCGCCCGCTCATCCAAGCTCATCAACGAACGACAACTCTGGTTTCACGCGATCTTTGAGGGAGCGAGGGACGCCATGATCATCGGCAATCGTGCCGGAACGATCGCAGATGTGAACCGAGCGACAATCGATCTGACAAAGCGCGAAAAGCGAAGCCTCGTCGGTGCCAATCTCGTCGACCTTTTCACTGAAGATTGTCGCGACGATTTGACGGCAGTCATCTCCAACCTTGAGGTCAACGGCAGCCCCCAGCACCTCCTTGAATTGAAGATGCACCGCGGAGGCAGCGAACGTGCCGATG
>JBDQGY010000355.1:0-2988 GCA_040265175.1 Nannocystaceae bacterium | reverse complement strand
GCCGCCTACTACTTCCCCATGACCACCCGCATGGTGGGGATCGAGGTGTTCAAGGGCCCCGCGGCCGTGCGCTACGGCCCCAACACCATCGGCGGCGCCATCAACTTGCGCACCCGCGACATCCCCCGCGAGAGCGACGGAGGGCTCGACCTCGCCATCGGTCAGCGCGGATACGGCAAGGCCCACGGCCACTGGGGTCGCAGCTGGAAGCACTTCGGCATGCTCATCGAGGGTGTGCGCATCCAATCCAACGGCTTCAAAGAGCTCGACGGCGGCGGGGACACGGGCTTCGGTAAAAACGAGGGCATGCTCAAGCTGCGCGCGAACGTGGACCCCGCGGCCCGCGTGTACCACCAGTTCGACGCCAAGGTGGGCATCTCTACCGAGCGCTCCTTCGAGACCTACCTCGGCTTGACCGACGCCGATTTTGAGGCCAACCCCTATCGCCGCTACGTGGGATCTCAAAAGGGCCTGATGCGGTGGTGGCGAAGCCAGGCCCAGCTCAGCTACCTGCTGGCCTACGGTGATTTGGTGGAACTCCAAACCACCGCCTACCGCCACGACTTCTCCCGCGCGTGGACCAAGTTCAACACCTTTCGCGGCGGACCGAGCATCGAAGACGTCATGGCGGACAGCGGCGGGCAGTCGGCCATCTACTTGGGAATCCTCCGCGGCGAAGAGGACAGCACCAGCGCCGATGAGGCCCTCATGATCGGCACGAACGCCCGGCGCTACGTGTCCCAAGGGATCCAGAACACGCTCCGCATCTCCCCGCGCACCAAGTACGTCGACCAGACCATCGAGTTCGGAGCGCGGTTCCACGCAGACACCATCCGCCGCGACCACACCCAAGACGGCTACTTGATGGTGTCCTCCACGCTCGTGCCCGAGGGGACCGACGAGGAGCAGACCACGCTCAACCGCGGCGCCGCCTACGCCGGCGCGCTCCACCTCCACGATGAAATCGTGATCGTGGATCGTCTCACCGTGTCGCCTGGCGCCCGCGTCGAGCTTATCCGCACCGACTTTACCGACGACCTCAACGGGAGCAAATCGAGCGCCTTTAACGCTGTGTTCGTGCCGGGCATCGGCGCCCACGTCCAAGCCACCGACTGGCTCGGGGTGCTGGCGGGCGTGCACTCGGGCTTCTCTCCGGTCGCCCCGGGCCAAGCCGAAGACGTCCGCCCCGAGCGCAGCATCAACTACGAGGGGGGATTTCGGCTCGGCGGGGAACCACTCGCAGGCTTCACCGCAGAAGCCGTCGGATTTTTCAACGACTACTCCAACCTCACGGGCGAGTGCACCTTCGCCCAAGGCTGCGACGACAGCGACATTGGCGACCAGTTCAACGCCGGCAAGGTGAAGGTAGCGGGCGCGGAGGTCGCGGCCGGATTTGAGCGACGCTTCAAGCGAAACGGTTGGGTCGACACCGACGCCAACTACACCTTCACCTGGTCTCGGTTCGAGCGCAGCTTCGCCTCGGCGAGCCCGCAGTTTGGAATTGTGGAGGCCGGCGACGCGCTGCCGTACTTGCCCGTCCACGTCGCCAGCCTCAAGCTCGCGGGCGGCATGAAGAAGTGGGGCCTATGGGGCACCCTCGCCTACAACGGGCAGATGCGCGACACCCCAAGCCAGGGCGCGATCCCGGCGGACGAGCGGATCGATCGTTTCGTCACCCTCGACCTCGGCGGCCGGGTCTGGGTGAATGAGCGCGCGTCGATCTACCTGAACATGATGAACGTGACCGGCGCCGAGTACATGGTGTCGCGGCGGCCCTTCGGCGCTCGTCCCGGCCGCCCGCGCTTCGCGAGCATCGGCTTCAAATACGACTTCGGATCCTAAAGAGAGACACGCACATGCAAGAACAAAATCTATGGGAACTCCTCGCGGAGGTGGGCTGGACGATGGTCCCCATCTACGTGTGCTCGGTGTTTGTGGTCATGCTGACGATCCGAAAGGTGCTCGATTTCACCGCGGCGCGGCTCGCCGACGTGCGATGGCTCGACGCGGTCATCGTAGGCCTTCACGAGCGGGACCTCGAGTCCGCGCAGCAAGCCGCCGCCGCTACCCGTCATCCGGCGGGGGCTGTGGCGGAGGCGTTTATCCACGCCATGGCGGACAAGCCTGAGCAAGCCGACGACGAGGCGCGACGCGCTGGACTCGAAGCCGTCGCGGGCCTCGAGCGAAATATGCGACCGCTGGCCCTGTGTGCCGAGATCGCCCCGCTGCTCGGTCTCCTCGGGACCGTGGTCGGCATGGTCGAGCTGTTCCAGGGCATCCAAGGACAGCAGACGGGCTCGATGGCCATGGAGGCGCTCTCGGGCGGAATCTGGAAGGCGCTGCTGACCACGGCCGCCGGCCTGACCGTGGCGGTGCCAGCCCTGTCGGTGCACGCCTACCTCACCAGTCGTGTCGGGCGCTTTCGTGTCCAGCTCACCACCATCGTGCAGCGCCTGCGCTACGCCTACCCCAGCCCGGAACAGCGGTCATGATCGATTTCAGCGCCACCGAGGAGCGCAAGCCGCACGTCAACCTGTCGGCGCTCATCGACGTGGCGTTCATCCTCGTGATTTTTATCGTGCTCACGGCCACGTTCCGCCAAGAGCGCGACATGGAGATCGATCTGCCCCAAACCAACAGCGCGCCCCAGCATCAAGCGGAGGGGCTCCAAGTCACAGTGTTCGCCGACGGCCGCGTGCACATCGACGGTGAGCAGGTCGCTCGCGACGCGGTGCTCGAGGTGCTCAAATCGAAGCGCCCGAGCCACGAGTCGGTGCTGCTGACCGCAGATCGCGGCGCCAACGTGCAAGCGGCGGTGGAGATCATGGCCGACGCTCGCCTCGCGGGGTTTGAATCGGTGGCCATCGCCACCACTGAAAGACAGGGGGGCTGAGCCATCCGCCTCTGACGCATCGCGGGACCCTTCGTGGCGGCAGTCGCCGTTCATGTAGGGATCGTGCTGCTCCCCGTGGTGGGCGCGGCACCCGT
>JBDQGY010000354.1:0-3005 GCA_040265175.1 Nannocystaceae bacterium | reverse complement strand
ACCCCACCCCATGCAAAGTTCTGAACGCAGGCCCTTTATCGTCGGAGTCGCAGGCGGAAGCGGCTCTGGAAAGACGACTGTCACGCGAAAAATTGTGGAGGGACTCCCATCCGCAAGCGTGTCGACAATTCAACACGACGCGTACTACCGAGACCGCCCAGACCTAGATGAAGCGGCGCGCGCCGCGGTCAACTATGATCATCCGGATTCGCTGGAGACTGTGCTCCTCGTTGAGCATCTCCGGAAGCTGCGAGGCGGGCATGCAATTCAGTCGCCGATCTACGACTTCACGCTCCACCGGCGAGCCGAGTCTCAAAATCCGATCGGCCCCTCGCCGGTCGTCGTTGTCGAGGGCATTTTGGTGCTCGCGGATCCAAAGTTGCGGGCGCTGTTCGACCTCTCCTTGTTCGTCGATACGGCCGCCGACATCCGCGCGTTCCGTCGGATCAAGCGGGATATGGCCGAGCGCGGGAGGACCTTCGAGTCGATTCGGAGCCAGTATTACGACACGGTACGCCCGATGCACCTCGCCTTCGTTGAGCCCTCGAAGCGGCACGCAGACCTGATCATCCCCGAAGGCGGAGATAACCACGTCGCTGTCGAGGTCATCCTCGCGCGGCTGCGGGCGTCCGTCCCCGCGGATTCTTAGCGGCGTCCACGCTCATTCCAACTGTCTCCGCGCGCCGGAGACCACCTCCGACGCGACGGAGCGTCTGCTCAGGCGCCAAGCTGCTGGAGCCGAGCCGCCAGGTCTGGGTGTTCAGGATCCTCTTGTAAGCCTCGACGCAGCATCGCCTGGGCCTTTGGCATCTCGTCGAGACGGACGTGAATGTTGGACAGATGCAGGTAGATATCACCCCGGCGTAAGAGCCCGGAACGATCCGCGTTTTGAAGCAACATCGCGCGATAGACCTTGAGGGCGTCCTCCCATGACTGAGACTGCTCGTGAAGATCTCCTAGGACCATCAGCAACTCGACGTTTGTGGAGTCCATGCCGTAGGCGCGATCGAGCATCCCCATCGCAGACTCCGTGTTGCCCTCCGACAACTCGATGCGGGCCATCCGCGTCAAGTAAAGTGCCAAGGACTTGCTCCGAGCGTTCTTCGCCCCTTCGGTCTCGACGAGCCAGCGGTACATACCCGCGGCCTCGCCGAGCTGACCCACGCGGAACAGCAAGTCGGCGATTCGAGCGTTGATGTCCATGTCGTCAGACACCTGCTCGTAGACCCCGGCGAGCACCCGCAGCGCCGAGTTCGCGTCCCCAAGTCGATATGCGAGGACATCGGTGCGTTCCAGGGTCAGCCGTCTCCGCTCTTGAGCGTCCTCTGTCCTGCTCGCCGACAGTTCAAGCAAGTAGGCCACTCGGTCCCACGCCTCGCTCTTTCGGCTCAACTCCAGCAACCGAGCCGCAGCCTCCGCATTGGAAGGATCGAGCCCCAACGCCTGCTCAAGGTGCACCCGCTGCGCGTCAGGGTCATCACTCAAGCTCGACAGACGAAGCTGCAGGGCGGCGCCTTCTTGCCCCTGTGGAGCCAAGCTCGCCGCGCGCTGCAGCATCAGACGCATGGCCCCTTCGTCTCCCCGAGCCTCGTACACATCGGCCAGCGACAGGATACCGTGGACATCATCGGGGCGTCGTTCGAGGACCTCTTTCAATAGCTCTTGAGCCCGGTCCATCTCCCCGAGCTTCCCAGCCAGGATCTCACTCAGACGATATGTGGCGGCGGCGATGGCGTCCTCATCCTCGCTCGCACGCGCGAGCTCGACACGTGCCTCGAGCGACTCCCCGAGAGAGTCCCACTGCTCTTCGGCCTTGAAGATACGCTCCATGGCGGTTCGTGCATCTTGTAGCGACGGTTGCTCCAAGAGGATTCGACCGTAGATCTCCGACGCCTCCGAGGACGCGCCGAGGCGCTCGTCGCAAAGGCGAGCCATCTCCATCATGATCGTCACGCGCTCCGACGCGTCAACCGTCTCTTGCTTGCGCTCTAGCAGGTCACGAACATCCGACCACCGCTCCAAACGACGCAGAAGAATCTCTTGCTCTTGCATGGCCTCGAGATCCTCATAGTTGTCCGCGAGCATGTCGCCATACACCTCCACGGCCTCCTCCAACGAGTCTAGCCGCTCCGCGAGGAGGTTCGCGAGGCTGTAGCGCAGCTGTCGTCGACGCGCGTCATCCTCCGTGACCATCACCCGGCTGCGAAGAAGCTCTCCCAGCTCTTCGAAACGCTCCCCGTTATGCAGCAGGGTCATGAGTCTTTGTGCCGACGCCGTGTCCACTTCGTCGCTCACCAACACCGCGTTCAACGCCTCGATGGCACGGGCCGAATCTGCCATCGGACCCTCCGCGATCTCTGCGGCCTCACGCAGCATGGCCAACGACTCGTCTCGCTCATCCGTCACTTCCGCGTGGGCCATCAACGCCTCGAACAGTTGCGTCGGCTCCGCAGACAGGCGCGCAGCGTCCACGCAAAGCGCGAGCCCCTTGACGTGCCCTGGCACCTCTTCAAACAATGTCGCGAGGACTTCGACCGCCCGGGCGCTGTCTTTCAACGTCTCAACAAAAAGACGCCCGGCCGCGAGCGCGGTCTTCCCGTAGACACGCCCATCCTCTCGGGCCTTCGAGACGGCAGCGACCATGATATCGGCGACACGGGCACCCTGCTCAAGAGTGGCCCCCACCTCGAGTACGCGCTCGAGCGCCTCTCCATGATCAGCGTCCGCTCCAAGCACGGCGCCCCACGCCTCCAACGACTCCGGGCTCGCTCCCGTCGCTCTGTCTTGAAGACGCGCGAGTTCTTGCTGATAGGCCAACGCGCTCGAAGGGTCGTCCGCCTGCCTCAACCGCGCCCGCGCAACGAAGATCAAGCCTTCCACCGCGTCCGTTGCCTGGTAGGCCTGCGACAGCGTGTCCAATCCATCCAAGGGGATTTCAGACGGGTCCATGGCCTCCGCGAGTCCGCGGATGCCCTCTACCGCGCCCTGTACGGTCGCGTCTTCTT
>JBDQGY010000353.1:0-3013 GCA_040265175.1 Nannocystaceae bacterium | reverse complement strand
TCCCGAGCCACCGCAAATCGTTGATCTGATCCAACTCAAGCGCGCGACGACACCGCACGGGATCCACATCCTCGATACGGAGCACAAATGTGCCCCCCAAGCAGCGCATCTGGGCCCACGCCAGCAACGCCGTACGCGCGTTGCCCAGATGAAGCCGTCCCGACGGTGTGGGTGCGAATCGTCCACGGATCGTCATGTGGGTCCATGGTGCCCCCTTCCGCCGTGAATGTCGAAGCGGACGGCCGAGCGTGACCACGTGCACCGAGCGTGGAAACTATGGGAGATATCGGCGCGGCAGCGGGTGTTCGTCTGTCTCCGGCGCCCACAACAACGACAAAATCCACCAACGAACCCCGTCATGGCGAAGGTGCAGGCTGTTGATGCCCCGCTCTTGCCTCTCGCCGGACATCCGTTGATACGTGCTAAAGACCTGGGCCATCGGTCCGAACCGCTCCGTGCGGCGCGCGAGCTCTCGCTCCCGCCGCGGGCCGCTGCGTTCCCGCAGGCTCAAGTGGGCGTCCACCGTCAACGGCCCACGCAGTTGATTGTTGTCCCCCGCGCCCACCACCATGGCTTCGGGCGCAAACAAGGCCCGCAGCCGCGACGCGTCCGCCTCGTTGGAAGAGGCGAAGGCGTAGAGATCTTGGACAACATCGTCGATGGAGAACCCCACCGTCGACTCGGGTTGCCCTGACAAAACTTTGTACACACCTGAGCGCTGAGGCCCACCTTCACGGGGTTCGTCTACCACTGAAACCCAACGTATCACACGTGAGGGTCCACACCACGCGGCGCCTCAAATGAGGCGAGTGCGCTGCAATAGACCGTCGTTTTCGACGCCACGAGGTGCGTGGAGCGCACCTGCTTCTCGTCAAAATTGTTCACACATCGTGAGCTTTAGCAGCGGAATCCAGCAGGTGCGGGTAAGCTTCGTGCGATGGGCCCCCACGGGTCCGAGCGAGCCTCCTATGGCAGACCGTCTCGACATCTCCCAACGAAAAAAAGACCACATCGCGCTGTGCGCCGGCGACAACGTTGGCTTTCGGAGCAAGGGCACCCTCCTCGACCAGGTGGAGTTGATTCACAACGCCATGCCCGAAATGCATCTCGACGAGGTCGACAGCTCGGTCGAGTTGTTCGGCAAGACGCTGAGAGCCCCCGTGGTCATCTCTGCCATGACCGGCGGGACGCCCGAGGCCGCGGCCATCAACAAGGACCTCGCACAGGTCGCAGAGCGGCTCGGCCTCGCCATCGGCCTCGGGAGCCAACGCGCGATGTTTGAGCGGCCTGAGACGGCGTGGACGTTTCAAGTTCGGGATGTGGCCCCCGACGTGACCCTGTTCGCCAACCTCGGGCTTGTCCAAGCGCGTCAAATGTCCACCGGCGAGATCCGGACGGTGTGCGCGGATGTCGGCGCGGACGCCCTGTGTGTCCACCTCAACCCGGCCATGGAGATCGTCCAGCCCGGCGGAGATCGAGACTTCTCGGGGGGCTTCGGTGTCTTCGAGCGGCTCGTGGG
Organism: Nannocystaceae bacterium; assembly: GCA_040265175.1. GTDB lineage: Bacteria > Myxococcota_A > Polyangia > Nannocystales > Nannocystaceae > JAAZXR01. The sequence continues at coordinate 1,494 of JBDQGY010000353.1, read as the reverse complement.
TGAACTAGGCATCCCCGTGATCGCCAAGGAGACTGGATGCGGGCTCTCCAAGGGCGTGGGGAGCCTGTTGAGACGTGCCGGCGTGACGCACGTCGATGTGAGCGGCGCCGGCGGCACGAGCTGGGTGGCGGTCGAAGCCCACCGCGCGAGCGATGACCAAAAGGCGCTCGCCGAGGAGCTGTGGGACTGGGGCATCCCCACCGCGGCGTCGCTCCTGCAGTTGCAAGGGCTGGGCCTCACCGCCATCGCCACCGGTGGACTGCGCACAGGCACCGACGTCGCGCGGGCGGTGGCTCTCGGCGCCTGCGCGGGCGGCCTCGCGGCACCGGTCCTCAAAGCTTACAAAGCCGGTGGGCAAGACGGCGCTGCGCGTTTCCTGGAGCGCGTCATCAGCACGGTCCGTGGCATCATGCTGCTGACCGGGTCGCGCACCGTACAAGAACTCACCCGAGCCCCAAAAGTCTTGGGGCCGGACCTACAGCGCTGGAGCCCGTGACGTTCGCGCTACATCCACTCGCCAACGCCGAAGGCAAGGTGATCCTGTTTGGCGAGCATGCCGTGGTCTACGGTGAACCAGCCCTCGCGGCCGGCCTGCCCGATGGGCTCACCCTCCAGGCCACTCCCCTCGACGACCCGACGGCGCTCGCCACCATGAGCATCCCCGCGTGGGATCTTGAGGTCATCCTTGACGTTGAGAGCGATCATCGAGTCGCCCGCGCTGCCTTGGCCGTGCTTGGACACTGCGACGCGCCCGTGCGTGGCCATCGAATCGTCGGTGAGGCACGCATCCCCTCGCGCGCGGGGCTCGGGTCTTCGGCTACCCTCACGGTGGCGCTCGCCCGCCTCGGGCTCGGCCCAGACGCGGAGTCTCCGATGATTTTGGCGGCGGCCACGGAGGGCGAGCGGGTCTTCCACGGTGCGCCGTCTGGAATCGACGCGCACGTCGCCTGCCACGGCGGCGTCGTTCAATTCTCGCGAGATCTCGGGGCGCGCGAGGTTCGGCCCCAAGCGGGCTTCGACCTCCTCATCGTTCCCACCGGGGTGCCACGCCACACCGCGACGCAAGTGGCCCACGTACGGGCTCGTGTCGACGCGGAGCCCCAAGTCTACGATCCCTTGATCCGCGCGCTCGGTTCAACGACGATGGCGGGCATCGACGCCGTTCTTCACCTCGACCTTCCGCGCCTCGCGGGCTTGATGAACACCGCCCATGAGACGCTCAACGCATTGGGAGTCGGACACCCTCGTCTCGACGAGGTGCGACGGGACGCCCAGGCGGAGGGGGCGATCGGTGCGAAGCTCACGGGAGCAGGCGGTGGTGGCTGCGTGATCGTTTTGCCGCCGTCCGGGGCGACGCAGACGGTCTCCGACGGCCTCAGGCGACGAGGTCACGCACCCATCATCGCGAGGATAGGTCCGCCATGAGAATGACGCGCGCCACTGCCCACACCAACATCGCCTTGGTGAAGTACTGGGGCAAGCGCCCCGACGAGG
>JBDQGY010000352.1:0-3032 GCA_040265175.1 Nannocystaceae bacterium | reverse complement strand
GTTGAACTCGTTCCCTTCGACGCGGGTGGCGCGGCAATTCGCACAGCGCCAGGTTTTTTGCCCGTCGCTCCTGGACCCGCCGCCCCTGGGCGCTTTGGATACTCGACCCGCTTGCGAACCGGCGCCGGTGGCAATGACTTCGCCATGATGTCGTTGACGCTGTACGTGTCGAGCAACGAGCGTTTGAGGTCGCGGCGTCCCTTGTGCACTTTTTGGTTTAGGAGGCGGCTGCGCAGCTGGTCGGCGAGCGCCTCCATGGGCAGCGGACCCGGCCCATACTTGCCAAAGACCTTGATGATGTGAACGCCGAACTTGCTCTTGACCGGCTCGCTCACCTCACCCGCCTTGAGGCTAAACGCGGCCTCGCTAAACGCGGGCACCATTCGCTCCTTGGCGAAGATGCCGAGGTCCCCTCCCTTCGGCGCGCTCGGCCCATCCGAATACTCCCGCGCGAGGGCGGCAAAGTCTGCCCCGGGCGCGCGAACTTTTTTGTACACGTCGTGGGCACGCGCCATGGCCTCCGCCTCTGCCTTGGCGACCTCGGCCTCGGCCTCCGGGGTCCCCGCTGGACCTGGACGCGGCCCGCGACCAAATGGCGTGAACAGAATGTGGGCCGCGCGGATTCGTTCGGAGTCGCGATCGTAGTTCTTCGCTACCCGCTCGTACTCGACCTTCACGTCCTCCTCGGTCACATCCAGAGCGCCGTTCTTTTGAAGTATCGCGCGCTCCCGCAGCTCGGCGATCAGCTGCTCCTTGAGCGAGGCGTCGCTCTCCCCACGCTTGCGCAGATGCTTCTCCCAATCGCGCAGTCCCTTGCGCTGGGTCGCGTAGCGCGTCTCAAGCTGCTTGGGATCGTAGTCGATGCCGAGCTTCGCGCATTCTTGCCGAAGCACTTCTTGATAGATCAAGCGTTGGGTGATGTGCTGACGATAACGGCGATCAGCGGAACGCGGGATCGGCCGATCCCTGTCGCGGTACTTTTGCAGCTTGAGATCATAGATGGCCATGAAGGCGTCGCGCGCCACGTCGACCTCGCCCACCTGCGCCACCGGCCCCTCGGGAATCGGACCAAGCTCGGCGGAAGCGGAGGCAGCCTTCCCCCCGCTGCCCTTGTCCTTGGCGCCCATGACCTCTGCTCGCTCTTCGCCGCCGACCTTTCGCGCCTTGGGCGGCGCCTTGGAACATCCCATCGCCGACGCAAGCGGGACTGTGAGGGTAAGGATGAGGAGCGGACGGGAGTTTGGACGATACATGGAGGTAGCGGGCTCCGTAGCGGGTCTTGCTCGCCAGGCGGAGCGGCTTCCCAGGCGAGGCCCGCACCATACCAGCCTTGGCCCGCAGAGGCTCCCCTTCGCGCCAGCGCCTCGAACAGACGCGCCACTGGCGCGCCCTCAAACCTCCAGTTTTTGTGATGGATGCCTGGTAGCCTATGCTCCGTCGCCGTGCCAGACCTCGTCCAAATCCGCGGAAAAAACACGTCCTCTCCCGAGCAGACTCCCCTGCCCGAAGACGCGCCGCTCGTCTATGTTGAGACCTTCGGCTGCCAGATGAATGAGGCTGACTCCGCGCTCATCAAGGGGCAGTTACGCCGTGCGGGATATGGCGCCGCCCAGGGGCCCGAGCACGCCGACGTCATTTTGGTGAACACCTGCGCCGTCCGAGAGAAAGCCGAACAGCGCGTGTACGGGAGGACGACACAGCTGCTTCGTCATCGGGAGCAAAAACCAGACCTCGTCATCGGGATCGCGGGGTGCATGGCAGAGCACCTGCGTGACAAGCTCGAGACCACCGCGCCCCACGTCTCGTTGGTCGCGGGTCCCGACAGCTATCGGGACATCGCCGACCTCGTAGATCGCGCGCGCGCGGGTCAGCGCGCCGTCGACGTCCAGCTCGATAAAACAGAGACCTACGAGGGCCTCGACAGTCACCCCGACGACGACGGCGTCTCCGGCTTCGTGACCATCCAGCGCGGGTGCGACAAGTTTTGCACGTTTTGCGTGGTGCCCTACACCCGCGGCCGCGAACGAGGGGTGGCGCCGCGCGAGGTCCTACGGCACGTGCATCACCTCGCCGAACAGGGCTACAAAGAGATCACCCTGCTCGGTCAAACGGTCAACTCCTACCGCTACGAAGATGGGGACTTTGCGGGGCTTTTGCGGGCTGTGTCCCGCGTGGACGGCATCGAACGAATCCGCTTCACGAGCCCCTACCCCGTCGACTTTTCGGATGAGGTGATCGAGGTGATCGCGACGGAGGCGAAGGTCTGCCCCTACGTGCATATGCCGGTGCAGGTGGGCGCTGACCCGGTTTTGGAGCGAATGCGACGGGGATACTCCCGCGCGGAATTTTTGACCTTGGTCCGAAAACTCCGAGCGGCGGTCCCCGAGATCGCGTTCAGCACCGACATCATGGTCGGATTTTGTGGAGAGACCGAGGAGGACCACGCGCAGACGCTCTCGTTGATGGACGAGGTCCGCTTCGACAGCGCCTTTATGTTCCAGTACAGCGATCGGGCCATCACCTACGCCTCGAAAAAGCTCGAGGACGACATCCCTGCGGAGGTCAAAGGTCGCCGACTGCGTGAGGTGATCGACCTGCAAGAGACGCACACCCGCGCCTCGCATGCCGGTCGCGTCGGCCGCACGGAGGAGGTGCTGATCTCCGGACTCTCCAAGCGCGGTGACAAGATGGTGGGCAGGACCCCACGATTCCAGAGCGTGCTGATGCCGCTGGACGTCGGGCAACCCGGCGAGCTTGTACAGCGACGCATCACCGGTAGCACCGGGCATTCGTTGCGATCTGACCACGACGAATGATCCATTCCCCCATTCGAGTCTCGACCCATGAGCAAGTCAAAATCTGCGAACAAACGCCGCCCCTCAACCCCTGAAGACGCTGAGGGGTCGACGACCCAGGAGTCGGCGCCCGACCCCGCCCCCAAGCGAATCGCGCGACATGTGCAACCTCTGGGCCCGCGCGTCTTGGTGCGGATCGTGGAGGCGCCGTCGCGCCTCGACTCGGGCCTCTACCTC
>JBDQGY010000351.1:0-3086 GCA_040265175.1 Nannocystaceae bacterium | reverse complement strand
GGAGGCGGTGTTTGCCGGTCGTCGCTGATCGCTTGGGAGACGAGGAAGGGGTTGCGACCGAGGACGGGGCGCTGACGATACAGCGCCTCCCACATCACGGTCGCGAAGCTGAACTGATCGGAGTCGTGATTCGGAGCCTCCCCCTTGTGCTGCTCGGGGGCCATATACGCCGGCGTCCCCGCGAACAACACCGTCTCGCTCTCCTCGCTGTCGATGGTGGTGGTGTGGGTGATGCTCTGCTCCAGGTCGAGACGTTGATAACTCGCCACAGAGTTCGACGATTCACTCCGACCGCCGCTCCGCATGCCGCCGCAGTGTGCGAGACCAAAGTCGAGGACACGGGGTCTCTCATCCCCTCCGATGATGACGTTCGCGGGCTTGAAATCACCGTGGGTGATCCCGCGAGCATGGGCCGCGGCGAGCCCACGTCCGACCTTGAGGAGCATCCGTGTCACCTCACCCCACGGACGCGGTGTGGCGCGCATCCAGGTACGGAGCGTCGGACCCCGCACGTACTCCATGGCGATGAACACGCCCTCCGTGCAGCGTCCCACCTCGTAGACGGTGATAACGTTGGGATGCTCGATGTCGGCGATAGCCTTGGCCTCGCGGATCAGTCGCTCCTGCTCGTAGCTGTCATCGCGTTTGTCGGCGCGAACGAGCTTGAGCGCGACGTGTCGGCCGAGGCTGGGATCGAGGGCCTCGTATACCGTCGCCATGCCGCCCTCACCGATCTCACGGATCACTTCAAATCGGCCCATTCGGGGGGACATGTGCGGCTGCGCCGCAGAGTTTTCAGAGGGCTGGCTCACCAAGTTGGAAAGTAGCATGATGCAGCGCCGAGGACACGGACCCATGGCCGCGCGCTCAGAACTTCGGTTTTGCGCGGTCTTGCCAGGGATCCGACTGTCGGAGTTCGAGAGACATGCGACGGGTAGAGATCTCCCTCGCACAAGCGCCCGCAGGACCTGGGTTATAAGCGGGCATGGGAGGTATTTTTGAGGGCAAACATGTGGCTGTCACTGGAGGCACGGGTGCCTTGGGCTCCGCGGTCGTGCAGCGATTGTTGGACCGAGGGGCGTCCGTACATATTCCCGTGTTTGAGAGCCGCGAGCTTGAACATTTCTCTAGGGGTGACGAGGTCAGGGTTATGGAGGGTATCGACCTTACCGATGAATCGAGCGCCGCACGATTTTACTCCACGCTGCCCACACTCTGGGCCTCGATTCATCTGGCCGGTGGTTTCGCCATGGCTCCATTAATGGAGACGTCTGGAGAGGACTTCACTCGCTTAATGCGACTGAACGCATTGAGCTGTTTCTTGTCATGTCAGTGCGCCTGCCGAAGGCTCCGAGAGGGTGGGGAGGGCGGACGAATCGTGAATGTAGCCGCGCGGCCCGCCTTGGTACCGACGCCAGGAATGGCAGCCTACGCGGCCTCCAAAGCGGCGGTGCTAGCGCTGACGATGTCGTTGTCAGAAGAGCTCGCGGGGGATGGAATCTGGGTCAATGCTGTGGTCCCTTCGATCATGGATACGCCGGCGAATCGTCGCGCGATGCCCGATGCAGACACGGCGATGTGGCCGACGACTGGCGATGTGGCGGAGACGATCTGTTTCTTGGTCTCGCCGAGAAATCGAGTCACGCGTGGGGCGGCGGTACCCGTGTACGGTCGGTCCTAGGTTCCCTTTGAGAGGTCGGACGCGTGGTACGTCTGACCTGTGAAAGTCGCGCCCGGGAAAGGGGCATGTGCGGGTTTCTGCGTACGGATCTCGGAGCTACGTTTTGATGTTTTCCACCCGTAGCCACACAAATTTCATCCTAAAGATCAAACGACAGTTTGCAGGGATCGACGACGAGCGGGAGAATTGCGGTGTGTGCGACAGGCGCTCTAGAGGATTGCAGGACCGCGATTCGGAACAAACGTGTGGGGAGCGGCGACGAAAAATTCGGAGGAGAAGAGCGATAAAACGGACTTAAAACGATTTTTTGCAGTGTGAGGGTAGATATTCCACCTGGAGTTGGATCCTTGATGTCGCCGTTCTTGGCTCGAGGGTTGCTTCCCAGATTATTCAGATAAAATATGCTACCTTGACCCCGACGGTGCTTGTTATCCATGTTTCATTCCAAGTGCTTCTCAGGTAACGCCATCGCGGGGTCCTACGGCCGAAGCACCGCGAGGAGACGGTGACGAGAATGGATAACGCACCCATCAAATCTGGAGGGGACACGAATTCGCAGGGCACTCCGCCTCGCATCCGTCTCCTCGTTGTGGACGATGATGTGATGACCTTGGCCAGTTTGAAGGGGGTCTTCACCGCCTACGGTGATGTGGAGGTGGAGGTGGCCATGAGCGCCTCGGAGGCATTGACGAAACTCGGAAAGTCGAGCTTCCGCGCCATCATCGCCGATTTTAATTTGGTAGGTCCAAACGGTGGGCTCATCCTTCGTCGCGTGAGAGAGACCTATCCGAGTGTGAAGCGCGTCCTCTTCTCGGGATCGTCCTATGCGGAGATTTCACCGAGAATCGAGCCTGACCTCGCCGATGTGTTCATGTCCAAGCCGCTTGATAGAGACGCTATTCAAGAGCTTATCGACGGTCTACGCACCTCTGCCTGAAGCACTTGCCGGCTCGCGCTTGATTGACTATCCACGGGGTGCATGAGCACAACGGTCAAGGAGATTAAGCGGCGCTGCCCCTCCGCGCTTTGGGCTCGGGGACAAAAACTTGCGGATGCGCGCGCGGTAACACTCGCGGATAGAGGCGAGGAAGAGATCGAGGGGACCGTCCTCGACGGTCGGAACCTGTACGAGGTCGTGGTCTATCCACTGGATGGGGTGGAATGGGATTGCAATTGCGGCTCGGCGTTTGACGCGTGCGAGCATGTCGCCGCGATGGCGCTCTCCTTGGAGTTGTCGGTGCCGGTCCCTTCGGGAGCAGACAGATCGAGGGGGGCCCGGGAGGATGTGGGTCACGTGGGATACCGGTTCGAAGAACATCGAGGAGCGCTCGCCGTTCGGAGGGTCATCGCTCACAAGGGCGCTGACATTCCGGTGGGCTCCGGTGGGCTCCGGTCGGCGCTTCCT
>JBDQGY010000350.1:0-3088 GCA_040265175.1 Nannocystaceae bacterium | reverse complement strand
GTGCATCAATTCGGCGGGCCGCATTTCATCGTCACCCATCATCCCGAGTGGTTCGCGAGCGTCTCCCCACGTAGGTTTCGAATGAAAAACCACCGCCTCATCGAGGAGCACGACGGTGACACTCCAAGCTGACAAAACCGCGCCTCGTGCAAGAATCGACAGTTTCGATCTTCTGCGCGGCGTCGCTGTCCTCCTCATGATGGAGCAGCACCTCGGCGTCTGGCTGTGGCAAGGGCCAGCACCTGGCCGGCGGATTATCGACTACCCCGTACTCCTCGGGATCAACATCCTGGGCGGGGGAGCGGCGCCCGCGTTCTTGATGCTCGCGGGCGTGGGGGCGACCCTCTTCCTCACCCGCACAACGCCTTCGTTCTCTCGCACCTCACGGCACGTGCTCGCGACGCGCGGCCTCATGATCCTCGGCTTTGGCTACGTCTTGAGCCTGTTGACGCCGAGCTGGTTCACGATGCGCTCGTGGTACGTATTGCACCTCATCGGCGCCTCCCAGCTCGCGATCGCGGTGATCGGTCGACGTCGTGTCCTCCTCGCTGGCGCGTGTCTCCTGGTCCTGGCGACGACGCCATGGGTTCAAGGGCTGCTCGCCACGCCAGCTCACCTCACCAACCTGCGCATGACCGGCGCCGACCCCACGGGTTCAGCCCACGCCATCCTGCCGGGGGGACACCTGCGACTCGCGCTCGTGGAGGGCCAATTTCCGGCGCTCCCATGGTTCGCCATTTTTGGTTGGGGTGCCTTGTGCGGCGCGATCGTGCCTCGAGGTGATGCCCCGCGCTGGCTCGCCACGCGAGGGCTTGTCCTCACGATCATCGGCGGCGCCATGGTCGTCAGCTACCACGTCCTACGATGGCCTCTCGCCGTCTCCTACCCCCGAATATTTAAGCTCAACGTCCCCTTCTTCCCATGCACGCCCGCGTTTATCCTGCTCATAGGGGGAGCCCTCACGTTGCTCATGGCGGCGCTCTTGCGACGTGAGAGGAGCGCAGGGCTCACGCACACCGCTGCGCTGTGCTCTTTGGGTCGCTGCTCGTTGTCTGTGCTCATCGTTCACGTGGTGGTCTTCCGTGAGCTGGTTCGGCCCCTGGGGTTGTGGCAAGCGTGCGACGTTACGACCGCAGGCGCGATCCTCTTCGCTACCCTGGTCGGCTCAATGTGGCTCGCCCATCGCTGGCAGCGCGCGCAATTTCGCTACGGCGCAGAGTGGATGCTCCGGCGCTTCGCCCCGGATCGCTCCTGACATACGCGAGGTGCCCTCCGCGACTACGTACGTGTACGCGTAATTATCGTTGTTGCTGGTGCAGCGCGAGCCGCGTGAGCTCAACGCGATTTTTGACCCCAGTGGTCGCGTAGATCCGACGAGCGTAGGTGCGGACCGAGTTAAAGGTTAGCCCCAGCTGTTCCGCGATGAGCCTGTCGCTCAGCCCTTCAACCATCAGGTTTGCCACCCGTTGCAGGCTCGGCGTCAGACCAAGGTTGGCGCTCCATCCCCCGTTCGCGGCCTCGTGTCTGTTGACACCCTCCTCCGCGTTCTCCAGCGCCTTGGCGAGGACCAGATCCATGTCCACCTCACCGAGCTTCATGGGGATGATGTTCACCCCGCTCGGCATGGCCTCGCCGCGCGCCGAGGCGCTCAGCCAGCCAGGCCAGCGCTCAAAGCTCTGCTTCGCAGGTGCATTGCACGCGAGCGGAATTCCTTGCCGCGTGAGCAAGAATGCGGGCTCAGAGATCGCCTCCAACAAGCCCGAGGCACCGAGGCTGCTGCGAAAGCTCGCGGCGAAGGCAGCCTGGCTCGATAAGCAGTGCTGAATCTGTTTTGCGCTCCGCTCCAACAAGGCGCACGCCTGGCCGAAGCTGGCGCGGTCATCTCCGTCCAAGCTGAGCCAGCACGTCACATCCCCTGGAATCACCATGGTGAGGTGCGTCGCTTCTCGCAGCCTCGCGTTGGCGCAAAGCCGAGCGAGCGCAGCGATCTCATCCCGAGATCGCTCTAGGCCTTCGAGGCTCACCACGCTGGGTCCTTGACCCACGCGACTCCGAAGCGCCTTCAACGTCGCGTCGGTCAAGATGCTCGCGGATCCGTGTCCGGCGACATTCTTAGACCAAAACCAGTGACCCGATCGCCCCGTGGATTCAAAACAATAAAGCCGAGCGCGGATCCCTGGCACCATCGCTGCAAAGGAGTCGACCACGGCCTGTCTCGGGTCCATCGACAAGCAGAGTTCGCGCAGCGTCTCGCCAAATTCCGTATCGCTCACCTCAAGTGTCATTGTGTTTTGCTCCAACGTCATGAATCCAGCACCCCTCTCACCACGAATCCCTCAACAGGTCCATAAACTGTGTAAAGCGGATCCGCTCAGGCTGGTACGGTAGCAAGTTGAGCCTCCACTACAACGGCTTGTCTTGGCCGGGCCGTTTCGCTCGCGGTCCACGCGCCCCCTACGTCAGGTGGTGCGCTGCGAACGCAAGCTGCCGACGCCAGACATCCCGAGATGCTGCTCCAGGCGAAATCGCATGAAATGCGTGGCGCTGGCCCGGATAGACGTGTGCGCTCGTCTTTACACCGCGGCTTCGATAGGCGGCAACCAATCGATGCGTGTCCTCGCTCACCGGGTCGCGAGCTCCAACAAATGCAAATAATTCTGGAAGTGATCGCGACGTTCGAGTTTCCGACTCAAGAATTTCGACCGCGCTCGTTGGCTCGGAAACCAAACGTCCGGAATAATTCCAAGGACTATAAAATTGTTCTTTCATGGACCGAAAGATCTTCTGCGCTCGTGGATCTCGCGCGAGCGTTGAAGATCTCCACCCGAGCTCTCCCACACAAAACACCCCACACGCGGCGATGCAGCCCCGCAGGCGCGGTCCTTCGCGAAACATCTTTCTCGCCCACGGCGCACGCTGCTCGAAAGACTGAGCGACGGTCATGGCGAGCGCAATATTCGCTCCGGCAGATTCCCCAGCAACGACCAGCCGACCTGGGTCGACCCCGAAGCACTCCGCCTGGGCCGCGATCCAGATCAGCGCAGCGCTCGCGTCCTCCATGCACGCCGGGGAGGGATAAAGCGGCGCG
>JBDQGY010000349.1:0-3092 GCA_040265175.1 Nannocystaceae bacterium | reverse complement strand
TCCACGCATCGGGTCCGGCCACAACGACCCCCCCCCCCCGCGACCCCGACGCGTGCGGGGCACGAAATCACCGTGTTCGATGCGGCGAGGGAGCATCGCGCTCGACATCTCGCCCTTCACCGAGGGTCGTTGCGCTCGTTGGACAACAAAATCGAAAGCGCCGCGCTACCCCCGCCGAAACGACCCTCGGTTCGGGATTCCCGGTTCGGGATTCCTCGGTTCGGGATTCCCCGGTTCGGGATTCCGGTTCGGGATTCCAGGCGTGAAGTGGGTGGCGCGAAAGGGTGCGGGGCGGCTCATGAGCCCATCTCCATCGCGCTCGTCGCCGCGGTCGCGCCGCTCCCTTCGGACTGCCCCTCCTTCACCTCCGCGAGCAGCGACGCGTCCTCGTCGAGGGCGCGGAAGAGCTTGGTCCGCAGCCCGCCCTTGGTGGTGAGCAGGTTCGCGGCCATGGCGTCGATGGCCTTCACCGAGAGGACCGACTGGATATACGCCTCGACCAGGTCATCAAGGCCCACGCCGATGCGGTTAAAATCCCGCCGATCCATGAGGAGCAGGCGGTCCGTGTCCGCGGCCCACGATCCTCCGTTGGTCTTCTGCGACAGGTTCGTCCCGAGAATCGCCCACGAGTCCTCCGACGCGTGCAGCTCCCGGGGCAGCGGACGCTCCGCTCGCCGGGCGTACACGGCCACAGGCTTCATCCCCTTGGGCGAGGCGCAGACCATCATGCGCAGGTCGGCCACGTAGATGTGGCCGCTGCGGTCGGGGACGGTCCCTACGTGATAGAAACGGCCCGCGCGCTCCGACGAGCTCCAGCCGTAATTGCCGATGAGGCTCTGCACAACGAAACGATCGTACGGGTATTCGCGCGCCATGAAACGATCAAGATCGTGCGAGCTGAGGATGGGGAACACCCCCTGGCCCGCGTTGCTGTAGGGGACCTTGATCACCGCGTGTCCGCCGAATCGCCCCACCCACAGCGGGACCTCGCTCTTCGCCACGTCCGGGATCGTCTCGGGGGTACAGATCGCGAGCCCATGTTCGGCCAGGGTGCCGTTGTAGATGTCGTAGGCCTTGGACGCCACGAGCTTGTTGCGCCCCCCCGCGAGACACCCCACCACCGGGTTGAGAATGCGCGTGCGGCTGCGTACGGGAATCCGATTCCAGGGGCGCTGTGTGACGTAGCGGAAGGCCGCGCGGATGGGGTGCCAGGTGCCAGCGTGGTCTCGCACCTCCAGCACCCCGCCCCGAAATCGGCACGGACGCTCGGGGCGTCCGTCGGGGAACGGCGCGAGGTAGACCCGCTCCCCCGTGATCTCGGCGATGGTCGCCGCGTAGCCCGAGGCCTCAACCATATTCTTGTCGAAGATCACGGCGAGCTCTCCGTCCACCACGGCGCGGCGCCGGGACAGCTGCGGCAAGAAGGTCTGCTCGATCACGGTCCGGTAGCCGCCGAGGTCGTCATCCTCGCTCACCAGCGGCATGGACTTGTTGCCGCTAGGGCACGAATTGGTCTCCACCACCACGATGCGACGGTTCCCCGCCGCCGTCGTCGTGCAAAACAGGTCCGCGCCCGCCCATCGCAGGTGCTCCGTGGGCGTCTCGAGAATCTCGAGCAGCACCTCCTGTGGCACCCGGGGGTTCAGGTGGCAGTAGCGCTCCACGATCCGCCGGTTCCCCATGCGCAGGAAGAACCCCATCATCGGATGGATCTGCGCGTTGAGGACCCGCGGATAGAAATGCCTGCGCGCAGCAAAGCTACCGGGGGCTACCTCGGCGGCGTGATGGGCGTGAAGGTCGTCGGTGGAGGCGGTCAGTTGCATGGGGACCCCGCGCCCTGGGGCGCTCGATGTCTCCCAAAAACGGTGACAGAAATTGGCCCGGATGGCACCTTGAATCGTCATCGTGGGCGAGCAAATTCCAGTTCACCGCCCCCAACCGGCGGGTCCGGCCGGACCCGCCCGGGTACCCGGTACCCCGACCCAGGGTCCTTTCGGCGGGGTCGGCGTCAATTCCCTCAAATTCCCTAACCCAGGGAACCCTTCACCAGCCAGTCTCTCTCGGAAATTCCCTAACCCAGGGAACCCTTCACCAGCCAGTCTCTCTCCACGCAGTTTCCTGCAGGATCGATCCTGGAATCCACCCAAAAGACCCCCTGCTCATCCTCAGTAGAAGCCAAAACTCCCTCGCCATTTCCTCAATTTCAGACGCCCTCTACACACAACCAGCACCTCTGGGCGAGCGCTCGGCTCACCTGTTGGGGCTAAAAATCCTGTGGTGATTAGTTAAAAACCGGCGCGACCGTCGCGCCGAACCGTCGCGCCATCAAGTACGTACCGGGCGGAAACTCCACCTCACGCATCCCTGCCACCCAGGCTAGGCGTGCGTCGACATATCGGGTCAAGAATGACTTGAGCACCTGCAGCGCCTCGATGCGCGCCCACTTGTTCTTGCCTGCCACGTTCGGTTTGATGCCAAACCGCGGCGCTCGAGTCTGGGGCGCGCTGTCACATGGTTGCCGAAGCACCCGCTTCATGCCCAAGAAGCCGCCGCCCTTGCTGCGGATACTCTCCGCGAGATCGTAGGCCTTTTGTTCCGCCCGTTGACGTAGCCGATGTCGAGCGGCGCGGTCATCTAAATCAGGATACAGATCGCGTGGTCGCGTCAGTGCCAACTCCACCGTCGTCGGCATGCAGTCGCGAAAGTAGACCTCCGGCCGCTCGATGAGCCGCGTCTCGCCGTACTCCATCCCCCAGCTGCTCACACCCTCCCAGTAGCGCGGCGCCTTGACGAGGCCTGCCGCCGTCGGATTCGTGAGCGTGTAGATGCACTTGGCCTCGATGTCACCGGCCTCGAGCAACTTCGGGGCGTTGTACGAACCCGGCGCGAACATATTCTCGAACCGCTTGAGCCGCACGTTCACCGCGCTGGCGACCTGCTTGTTGAGGTCGCGAAAGAACTCCGGGCGGTTGCCATTAGGGTCGGTGAACACCAGGTGGTAGTGGTTGCTCATCACGACGAACTCGTGCAGCTCGATGCCGTACTTGTTGGCGCAGCGGGCCAGGCAATACTCAAACACCTGGCAGGTCTCG
>JBDQGY010000348.1:0-3100 GCA_040265175.1 Nannocystaceae bacterium | reverse complement strand
CCGTTGAATTTGATGGCAGCCGGACCCAGCGACTTGTGATCGCGCTCGAGCCTGACCCAGCGGCCAAGAGGGCGACGACCAAGAGTGCGGCGACCGGAGAGGGGCGCGCCAAGCCGAGCAGCAAGTCGGACAGCTCAAGCTCGAGCGCGACCAAGTCTGCCGAACTCATCATCGGAGGAATGTTCCCGGGTCAGCCGCCGGCAAAGATATCCGTCGACGGTAAGAGCTACGGCGCGAAGCCTCGTGTCGCGGTCAAGGTTACCCCTGGCCGACACACCGTGAAGTGGCAATGGAGCGACGGCAAGGTCGCGACACAGTCAGTGAAGGTGGGCGCAGGGGACAAGAAAAAGATCAAGGCTAGTCGTTAGCGCCGCAACCGCCAGCGGCGCTATTCGGTCTCAAGCATGACGTAGGTTGGGGGTGGTAAGTATGGCAACGTCTCTGCGTGCCGTCGCGTGAAGTCGTCGCGGAGTTGCTCGATTCGCTCCGCTTCCATCGCTCCCGAAAGTTCGAGTAGCCGTTTCTTCGCGTACTCTTGAAACTCGCCATCAGTACTGGTGAGGATCTGAGAGCGGAGATACGCCCGTTCAAGGTCAAGATCAGCGCCGTCCGCGTCTCGTCCAAGCGTGATCGCCAAGCGCCGGACCAGGGGGCTGGCGCCATTGGAGGCCGCGCGCCGAATTCGATCCGCGCCTTTCGCCCTCGCCGTGGCGACCTCATCGGCGGTGTACCCGTGCAACTCTGAGACTTCGCTGAATTCGACCATGCCTCCGTACCAGAGGAACTCGTGATCGGTGGGATATTGCTCGAGCGCGAGGTTGTAGACGTGTTGACTCATCTCTACAAAGTCCTTCTCGATGACTCTTAACCCCGAGTATATCGACGCGACAGCCGCCCAACGATAGATGCCTCGAAACCGTGGATCCAATCGATGCAGCACCTCAAAGTACCGAAGGATCCATTGATGCTCGTCTCGATCCTTTAAAACAGCGGTGACGAGGTTGCCTCGAATGAAGACCAGGTCTGCCAGCGCTTCACGATAGCCGAAACTCCACCGCTCCATCGTGTCGGCACCGGGTAGATACACCAACCGGCTCTCCACGGAGCTGCCCTCGTACTTTTGGACGGTGTAGCTCCGTAGAGCGGAGGCCCCGATCACCGAAATAAGACCCGCGAGTAGCGCCACTCTCACCAACGAATCGTATCAATAAAAAAGAGGAGCGGAAAGACCGCTCCTCTTTTTCGACGAGGACCAACGTCCTCTCTCTTCGTCGGTTACTCGACTTCGTTGATGACGGTCAGGCCAACAGCGCCTGCGCAGCCCGCCTTGTCGCACGAACCTGCGCGCTCGAAGGTGGAGAAGGTGGTGTCGTCGTCGAAGTCACCGAATGCCTGCGCAGTGAACTGGCAGTTACCGAATGCGCTGGTGTCACCGTTGAGGAAGGTGAAGTCGTAGTGACCGTAGTGGCCCTGGGTTTGCTCGAAGTTGAGGCCATTCCAGGTGCCGTTGTCGTTCCAGAGGGAGAGGGCGTACACGCCTGCCCCTGTGCCGGTGCCGAGGGGGATGCAGCGACCCCCGGGTCCTGCGTTGCAGTTGAGGCCCATGGTCGGCGTTGCTCCCGCGTTCACAGAACTCGCGGTGTTGATCGGACATCCGTGCGCTTGGCCGCCTGCTGGCGAGGAGCCAGTGCTGATCAAAGGCACCGCACCACGCTGCACGACGTCGGCTTGGAAGAAGCTAACGTTTCCGTCATACATCTTGCCGATGTTGGCGCGGAACTCACTGGTCTTCGACTTGCGAATGAACTTGGTGAGCGCTGGAATAGCGATGGCTGCGAGGATGCCGATGATCGCAACGACGATCATAAGCTCGATGAGTGTAAAGCCGCGACGGCGGCTGATCTTCTTCAGATTGGTGGTCATAGTGTGTTCCCTTTTTCTTCTTCGTAGTGAGGCCTATTCGCCTCGATTCGTATCAACAACGTCTGCTCCGTAGTTCGCGATGGTGAACTCCCAGAGATCACCGTCTCGATCAAAATCACATTTTGCAAAGGCGTAGAACCAGTCGTTCGCGATGACTCTGGTCACGTTTGCGTTCCCCGCGGGGAACACCTGCGACGCTAGGGGGGAGTTTGGCGGCGGCTCGGCTGCCGCCACTCCCTGAAAGATTCCGTTGGTCCCTCGTCCGGAAATCGTCCCGTAGACGCACCAGCTATTCCCACCTTGGGCGACAAAGTTGAGCGCGTCCCAACCATGCTCGTTGCCACCGCCGAGGAAATACTGGTCGTTGATTCCAGCGGTACTCTTGGTGTAGTCGCCATCCGACAAAAGACCGCCGCCTCCGGCAGGCCACGGAATTGAGGTGTCCCAACTGTTGGTCATCTCGCCTGGGGAGACTGGATAGGTGTCCTCTTCATCGCTGCTGGTTGTCACGTAATGGCCGCGCAACGAGCGGACGGCCTCTTGACGCAGCTTGATATTTGCGAGGTCACCGATGATATTAGTCCGCCGCGCGGATCGAATATTCTTCACATAGGCAGAGATTGCGATGGTCGCGAGCACGCCTAGGATCCCGACGACGGTCATCAGTTCGACGAGCGTGAAACCGCGCGCGCGACGTCGTCGTGTCTCGTTTTCCGGTTTCACCGGCGCCATAGGAAGCAAAAAGCGAGCCGTTGGGGGGCGTCGCTGGTAAAACTCCATAGTTTCAGTAGCTCTCTTCATCTTCGCACCTTCATCTTATGGACACCCCCCCAGAAGACGACAAAAATTGTCACCTGGAGTGTCGCATATTGGTTCAATCGACAAAAATTGTCGGCTTAAGGGTTGTTCGAATTCGGGACGTCTTCCATGTTGAGCTTTTGGATCCGATAGCGGAGAGACCGCAGGCTGACGCGCAGCATTGCGGCCGCGCCCTTCCGGCTTCCATCGACGAATTCGAGGGCGCGCAGGATCATGTCACGCTCGATTTCCGCGAGCGCGGCATCCAGGTCGATCCCGTCGGGGGGGAAGGGTGCACCCACGGTTGTAGCGACGTCGGGGGGGGCGCCGGGGGGGCCCCCGGCGGGGGGGGGGGGAAAAAAATCAGCCCAAGGAAGGT
>JBDQGY010000347.1:0-3101 GCA_040265175.1 Nannocystaceae bacterium | reverse complement strand
TTCCGTCACAATGCAGACATGCCCACCCCCGGACTCAACGTCCCTACCCGCCGTAGATATTAACGATACTTAGGAACGCCTCGGGTCGACGCACCCCCTCTCGGGCCAGCGCTTCATGCACAGCTCTTCGCATCTCCTCCGCTCCACTCTCATCGCGGGCGCTCGCGGACCATTGCTGTCCCACCGCACGAAGCCACAGCGCCCCATCGGCGAAGATCTCGGATGCATGAGGCCGTTCGCGAAACTCCTCGCTGGATGCCGGCACGGCCGAACCAGCGTCCAAGAGCGCCTCCCCAAGTTGCCGCAGACCGCCTCGACCCAAGGGGCTTCGATCCATCGCGATATTCGCGAACGACTTCTCCGCCTCCGACAACGCGCGGCGCGACGAGGCTGTGCCATCGCGCGCCGCGGCCAACATCAACAGCCCCCGCGTCAACTGGATCTCTGTCGACCACACGCGAAAGCCCAACAGCCCCGATGCCCGGATCTGAGGCCACGCCCCCTCAAGCCTCCAATAGGCCGCCGAGTTCTCTCCGTCGTAGAGATCGCACCACACCATCGCTCTCAACGTGAGGTAGTGCAACGGTGTGAAGTACCCCTCGTCGAGCAGGGCTTGCGCGGCGCGCACGCGTTGGCGGGCCTCCACCGGCGCGTTGGAGGCGAGGTCTTCAAGCACGAGGTAGCTCTCCGTGAGGACATCCAAGAAGTGATTTCCACCCCGTGGCGCAAATCGTTGAATCCGGCGCGCGTCGTCAAAGAGCGTGCGAAGGCCCCCCATCATCCACCGCCGCTCCAGCGCGACCGCATGCGTCATTGACAAACAGCCGTCCCCCACCTCGGCGTAACGCTCCGCGAGCCCTCGCACCCGCGCCACCGACCTCTTCACCTTCGGGTAGTCTCCGACCACGAGGCCAGTGACGGAGTCGAACAGATGACGAGTCACACCAAGATCGTGTCGTTCTAGTCTCGTCACCCCCAAATCGAAGACGTGCATCCAGTTCTCTGCCTCCTGAAGCCCGTCCGGCGTCCCGCCGACCGCCCGCCCGAGCGCCATGAAACCGAGCGCCTGAACAAGGAACGCCTCGTCGCCCGCCTGGTGTGCATCGAGCATGCCCAGCGCCCAGAACGTCCCGCTGCGACCTGGGAGCATTAAACTCAACCCCCTCGCCAGCGCTCCGTGCGAGTCCAGACGATCGGTCTGCGCCGGCCCAGCGCGTGACCCAAGCCCCGCCTCGATCGACGCGAGCACACCGCCAAACTGGCGTTGGAGCTCAAGCTCTGGCGCTGATTTCTCAGACTCTCGCCGCGACAGACGAAGGTCGATCACCCGATGTAAATCCCCAAAAATATCGAGCCCCTCCGCGAGCCGACCGCTGGTCACAAGGATCTCGCCCGCCGCGATACGCAGCTTCTCGCGCCCCTCTGCTTCGCAAAGGTCCGCCGCATACAGATGCTCCACGGCGGCCCTTCGACGATGTCCTGCGCGGCGCAGGGCGTCCGCGAGGGCAATGCGAATCGGGATCTGTTGGTCGGCGTGTGCATCGCTCAGGTATCCGATGGCGCGCTCAAAGAGACGTGATGCGCTGTCAAAGGCGAGCGAGTCGAGGGCCCTCCCCGCGGCCATCACCGCGAAGGTCGCCGCGCGAGCCAATTCTCCTCCCTCGGCGAAGTGGTACATGAGGCGTTCGGGGTCGTCCTCTTCGTCCCGACTGAGCGCCTCGGCGATCGACCGGTGGAGGTCTCGCAGGACCTCGGGTTCAATCCACGCCACGATCAGCTCGCGCGTCTTGTCGTGCGCCACGCTCAGCATCAGGGCGTGCTTGCCTTGGTGGGTCGCGACGAGCTGCTCGTTGAGGAGCGCCTCCACGCTCTCCACCCTGTCTTCATTGGTCAATAGCGCCGCCGAGAAAAGCATGTCCACGTTCATTGGCCGCCCGCAGACGGCCAGCATCTCAAGCAATCGCCGCGACGTGGAGTCGAGCGCCTCGAAGGTCTGAGCGACCACGTGATGAAGCGAGAGTTCCGTCGCCGACAGGGCGTCCCCCTTGAGGTGACGCCCGTAGCGACATATAGCGCCAACAAACAATGGGTTCCCCGCCGATTCGAGCGCGATGGCGTCAACGACCTCATCGCTGGTGTCCGCCGACAACAGCTCGCGCGCCAGGGATTTCACGTCGTCGTCGGGCAAGGGAGATAGATCTAGCTGTCGCCAGCCGATCTCCGGACGCGTCCGCTCGAGCCGGTCAAGATCCGCAAGCAGCGGGCTGTCTGCTCCGTCCCCGCGGCGATAGGACAAAACGACCAAGAGGTGTTCGATGAGTTCGCTCGAAAGCAAGGTGCGCATGAGCAGAGCGCTGTCGCGATCGCTCCAATGCGCGCTGTCGATCCAAAGCACAGGCAGCCGTCCCTGCGTCGACAACCACGCGACGAGTCTACAAAACGCCTGGGCCCCTCGCGCGCGCGAGTCGCCGACCTGGCCACCCGCCATCGTCCCCTCCGGGACGAGGCTCCCCAAGACCGGGAACATCCGGCTGAGCGCACGGATGTCCTCGACAACCTGGTCAGGCAGCCCCGACGGGCCCAACCTCTGGAGGAGCTGGGCCAGGCTGTCGACTGGTCGATCAAAGGACACAAAGGGGAGCGACTCGCGTTCAAAGGTCTCCCCCTCGAGCAGAAAGATGTCATCTCGGTGCTCGGCCAGGACACGACGCACCAGGGTCGTCTTGCCGACCGCGGCGGCGCCCGCGAGTCGAACGACGACCTTGGTGCCCTTCGACGCGGTCGCCAGCGCATGCGAGAGCGCCTCCCGCTCCCGGCGGCGCCCCACGAAGACGCTCTCTGTATCGCTGCGCGCGAAGGTCTCGTGCTCCTCCCCACCAAGCCGCGCCCACACCTCACGCCCGCTCGGCCGCGCGGACGGGTCGATACTGAGAAGATCAGCGGCGAGGTTCGCCAAGTCCTCAGGCACGTTGGGCACAAGCGCTCGCGGATGCACCGCGGGCTCCAGTTGTTTTGCGAGCATCACGTCCGCCGCCCCCCCCGAAAAGGGGAGTTCCCCGGTCAAAGCTCGGTACAGCACCCCGCCCACGGCATACCAATCT
>JBDQGY010000346.1:0-3164 GCA_040265175.1 Nannocystaceae bacterium | reverse complement strand
GGACGATGTCGAGATCGAGCACGCCGGCCGCGAAGATGGCCTCGTCTTGTTCCCACGGGCCATCGGGCACAAAGACGAAGCGCGAGGCAATCAGGACGACGAGCGCGCCGAGCACCAGCGACGTGGACATCGTCTTGCCGTACGTGGAGGAGGCGCTGTTGTTCGGAGCAGCGTCGCGGGCGCTCGGCACCGGGCGCGTGCTCGAATTTTTCATGGTCGTCATCGGCGCGGCAGAGGGCCTTGGGGGAAGCCT
Organism: Nannocystaceae bacterium; assembly: GCA_040265175.1. Classification (GTDB taxonomy): domain Bacteria; phylum Myxococcota_A; class Polyangia; order Nannocystales; family Nannocystaceae; genus JAAZXR01. The sequence continues at coordinate 2,911 of JBDQGY010000346.1, read as the reverse complement.
CGAGAGGCTACCACGACGCCAGACGGACCTCTCCTTTGCGGCGGCGGTTCATCGCGCCGACTTTGGTATGCTCTCGCACGCGCAGGACGTGCATGGCGAGCTCGTTTAAAACATCCTCTGACTTCGACTGCTCCGCAGACGACTTGTTCTCGTTGCACGCCGATCCGGAGTTCCAGAGCGCAAAGGCGCTCGCGCTCGGGGCCCACACGGCGACCTGCGACATCGAGAGCTCCACCGACAAGGAGGTGAGGCTTCGACTGGAGACCACGCGTGAAGGTTTCGGGGGCCGAGGCAAAGAGGTGGCGACAATGCGGATGACCCTCGATCGTCAAACGCGCGGCTCGACCTGGAGCCAGACGGTTCAAGGTTACGAGCGGCGAGCGAGCGTAGAGGGGGTATCCGTGGTCTCCGAAGTGGAGGGAGGAGGAGCGCGGCTTACGGTCTCGGGGACGATCAGTATTCGAATTCCCCTGGTGGGTCGAGTGATCGAAGGTAAGATCCTCGGCGCCATCCAGAAGATCGCAGATCGCGAGACGAACTTCATCCGCCAGCGGCTCAACGAACTCAAGAAGACCTAGCCGATCGCCGCTTGGATCTTCTTCGCGATGGCGAGCACTTCAGCGTGAAGCTCCCGTGGGGAGATCGAGTGAAGTCCATCCCCCAAAGACGCGAGTCGCCTCGCCAACTCTCGGCATGAACGATAGGGGACGGTCCGCTGCAATCGCTCGTCCTCGACGAGCCATTTGTCGACCTGAGCAGGATGCCATTGCTCCATTGAAGCCCATCGCGCCACGGGACCGTCAAGGATGACTGTCGCCTGACCAGGGCGATCGGAGTCGACACCAAAGGCGGGATCGTCGTCGCCCCAGATCTGTCCACGAAGGGGCATCTTGTTCTTGGGGGGCCGGGGGGGAAGCTGCCGGAGAGATTCGATCTGCGCGACGCGGAAGCAGCGGGGCGCGTTGCGTGTGAGAGAGAACGCGCGGAGGTAGATCCCTCCGTCGTGGATTCGTAGCTGCCAGGGCTCGATCTCATGCTCGCGGCCCGAGTCATCAGGCTCAGCCCACGGGCTCTTGTATCGGATCTTAAGCGGGCGGTGGTTGATGGCGTGGAGGATTTTTGTGACCATGTTGAGGTTCGCGGGATTGCCGGTGCTGACTGTGGCCGTGACGTTGCCGCTCTTCAGTTTCAATGGCCGCGTGCTGGCGCGAGACTTCGCGCCCTCTCGAATCTTCAGGTCCATGTCCTCGACCAGCCGTTGGAGGCGGTCGAAGAGGCTCTTGTCGACGATCGGCTCGAGGAGCGCGCTCGCGAAGAGGACCGCTTCAAGATCGCGCTGCCCAGGATCGAGGAAGGGGAGCGTGAAGCTCGGTTCGGTCAGCTTCCATTTGTTGTCGCTGCGGTCGAAGACAATGGGCGCGTCTTTTTCGTCCCGCAGCCACTTTAAGGCGCGCTGCGTCGTCTGCATGGAGACCTCCGCGCCGGCGCCGTAGGGCCGCGTGCACAAGGTCTCCTTGGTCGCGCCGTCGATATGTTCACGGAGGTACCGAAGCACACTCGCGGCTGCATCTTGAACAACGGGGCTGGTGGAGCGGGCCATGACGTCCATGGTAGCCACGGACTAGGCCAGGGTGTCGCTGGGGTCCAAAAGCCCCGTTGGGGCCCAAACAAGCCCGAGTTCCCCAGGTCGCCTAGCGCGTCACTGGGACGGGGATCTCTACGATCGCCGTCGGTTGGTCCCGCCGGAACGTGAGGGTGGACCGCTCCGCGGGGAGGCGAAGCTCGATCGTGTTGGCCTGGTTGAGCTCCAAATCAAAGAAAATATCGTTGCGCACTGTGACGCGCCGGGTCTTTGAAGGCAGCGGGACCTCCAGGTAGACCCACGCGTCGCGCAAAGAGAGCTCCATCCCCACCCAGCGAATGGGCAGCTTCGGCGCGTCGCCGCGCTCGAAGAGGAGTTTGGAGCTGAGGTAGCGATAGGCGTGAGCGGCTCGGTCGGGGAAGTCCTCAAGCTTCGCCTCCACGCCCGCCGAGCGACGAAGCGCCTCTTCCAAGTCTTCGGGCTTCATGCGAATGGCGATCTGCAGGGACCAGCTCGCCTCGTCGAGCGTCGCCTCCGCGAAGGTCACGTGGTAGGGGTGAGCGTGCGCGGCTCGTGGGGGGACCGCGCTGCACCACACGCCAAGCGACATCAGCGCCGCGAACAGGGGGATGTTGCGTCGCCTCAAGTTTCGCCGTCGCCGGACCGCGGGGTCACTTTCCAGGTCGTTCGCGCTCATCCACCTTCTCCTGCGGAGAGCGCTCTTTGACCGATCCGTCTCCGAGGCCCGCGTCACGCATGGGGTTGCCTCGGTCCCTGCGATATTTGAACAGCTCGAAGCGTGACTTCTCGACCTTCGGTGGGTAGAAATTGTTCGAGAGGTCCGTGTCGGCGGTCTCCAAGTGAGGATCGACGACCACGCGCACGAGGTCCTTGTCGGTCATGACCGCCTTGGAGGTCTCGTGCCAGTCTCGCCGCCAGATCTCCGCGGGGATGCGGAGCTCTTCTTTGGACCCGTCGGCGTAGTGCAGTTCCAAAATGACCGGCATGACGAGGCCGCCCACGTTCTCCAGGTCGATCACATAGAACTTTTTGGTGGTCTTGAGCAGCTCTTTCTCCTCGTCGGAGAGCCGCTTGAGCGCGCGCTGGTACCACTTCTTGTCCTTCTCGGTTACGTCGAGCTTGTCGTAGTCGTTGTAGAAGTCCTTGAGCTCTGGGAGGGCGTTGGTCAGCTGCGCCAAGTCCTTGTTACGCCGCTCGGAGAGGCTCTCGGGGACGCTGTCGCGCTCTTCGCGGTCCAGCGCCTTCTCGATCTCCGGGTTGAGTGTGTCTACCGAGAACTCTCGGATGCCGGTGAGGGCGATGTCGACG
>JBDQGY010000345.1:0-3189 GCA_040265175.1 Nannocystaceae bacterium | reverse complement strand
GGGGAGTTTACTGTCTCCTCACCGGGAGATGGGGGGTCAACGCAGATTTCAGGCGTCAAGATGCGAGTGTTGCGGCTTGCATGAGCCTCTGTGCGCGTGTGAGAGCGCGCCCCGCGTGGAACTTGGCACGCCCATCGTTGTGGTGCAGCACAACAAGGATTGCCGAAAACCCACCAACACCGTGCGGATCCTTGTCGCGTGTCTGCCGAACTGCGCGGTCACGCGCTACGCGGTTCGAGGTGAGGATTTTGACTCGAGTCCGATTCGCTCGACACCGGAGGTCGACTGGTGCTTGTTGTTTCCACGCATCGAGGAGGAAGAGGTCGGCGATGCGCCTCGTCAGCTCGGTGTCGAAGAATACCGCCGGCCGTCACACGAGGGGCGCCGGCGCGGGGTCGTCGTGGTCGACGGGACGTGGGGACAAGCCCGAAGGATGCGGCGTCGGATCGACGCGCTCCGAACTTTGCCAACCTTCGAGCTCCCGCCGGGACCGCCGACGAGATGGACCGTACGATCGCAGTCGGACTCTGCGCGCATGAGCACGGCGGAGGCCACGATCCGAGCGCTCGCGATCTGCGAAGGCGCGGCGGCCCTGCGACCTGTGCAGCGCTATTTTAATGTCGTGAGCGCTCGAATGATGTTTATGAAATCCGCGCTGCCCACACCCGCGGTCCCGTCGGATTGGTCCGAGGACGTTGTGTTTGATTCCCCAGGAATCCTGGCCGGCGGGGACTCGTCAGGTGACGGTGAAGGGTCGTCGGCTGTTTAACGCGCGACGCGGACACCGTCGTCGCTCGCGTCGGGGATGCCGCCTCCAGAGGAGAGGGAACCCTCCACCGGCTCGTGCATGGTCGCGGGCTGTAGACGAGAGGCCACAGCCCCAAGCCAGCTGTTGATGGGTCTCGGATTTTCGCACTCGGGAACCGCGTCAAATGCTGCGTCGAGCAGCTGCTCGAGTCGCTCGAGGGCATTGGGGAGGCCCAGGGTCAAAACGGCGTTCGGCCGGCCGTTGGCTTGATCTTGCCCTGCGGGTTTCCCCGTTCCTCGCACCTCGAGAGCGTCGTGCAGGTCGTCCGCGACCTGATATGCCTCGCCGATCAACGCTCCAAATTCGGCCCATCGTTCTTCTGCTTGACCCGACACGATGGCGCCGCAGCGAGCCGCAGCCTCAAAGAGTGCGCCGGTCTTCGCCCGGTGGTAGCGGGCCAGCGCCACGGACGGCTCGCATTCCCACGCTTGCCCTCCGATGATGCCTTGGCTTGCGCTGACCGCATCGGCGACGCAGCGCAGCAAGGCGGGGAGGTGCGCGGGACTCACGCTCTCGGTCGTGAGCATTTGAAAGGCCCCGACGATGAGCGCGTCGCCGCTGAGTACCGCCAGCGGTTCTCCGTAGGCGGCGTGCACCGACGGTTGGCCGCGACGTTCGGCGGCGTCGTCGAAGCACGGGAGGTCGTCGTGTACGAGGGATGCACAGTGCAAAAACTCGATGGCGCTGGCGGGGGCGCCTGCGCCCTCTTGCGAGCCTCCACCTGCGAGGTTTACGGCGTGGCAAAGCCAAGGCCGCAAGCGTGCGCCGCCACCGAAGCAGGCGTGTCGCATCGCATCTCGAAGGCGTGGAGGTACGCCGCGCCCTCCGGAGATGGTTTCCAGGTCGTCTCTCAGTCTCGATTCCAAAATCAGATGTGACGCCATCGCCGCAAGTTTGGCGCAGGTGCACCGGTTGTCAATGTTCCTTCTACGGTGAAATGGAGTGCTAAAATGCCGCTGGTGGGAAGCACGTACAAGAACGCGCATACGACGCCTCACGTCGTTGTTGTTGGAGGAGGCATGGGAGGCTTGTCGGCCGCGGTTCATCTCGCGGCTGGGGGACTGCGTGTCACGCTCCTCGAGCGTGCAGCCGCTGTGGGCGGCAAAGTCCGACATGTGTGCGTGGAGGACCGCAGCTTGGACGCTGGTCCCACGGTCATCACGATGAAGGATGTGTTCGAGGACCTCTTTGCTTGTGCTGGAGATCACCTCGGGGACCATGTGGAGCTAGCACCACTCGAAGTTCTCGCCCGTCACGCTTGGCCCGACGGCACACAGTTCGATCTTTTCGCCGACGGCAAGCGCGCGGAGGAGGAGGTGGCCGAGGTGTTTGGGGGGGCCGCAGCCGAGGGCTATCGCCGCTTCGTCGCGTATGCCCAGGGGCTCTACGACGAGGTCGAGCAGCCGGTGATGCGCGCCTCGAAGCCGAGTTTGCTGCGCGCGGCATGGACGATTGGGATGCGGGGACCGGCCTCCATTCGGCGCCTCGACTGGCGGCGTACGATGTGGTCGGCTCTTGGAGAGTTCTTCCCCGACCCACGATTGCGGCAACTTTTTGGTCGGTACGCGACCTACTACGGCTCGTCCCCTTTCTCTGCGCCAGCGACGTTGAACCTCATCGCGCACGCCGAGAAACTCGGCGTGTGGACGGCCAAGGGGGGCATGCAGGCGTTGGCCGAGGCGGTGGAAGGGCTCGCGGTGCGGCTCGGCGTGGAGATACGAACGTCCGCCCATGTGCGGGAGATTCGCTGCGAGGGAGGTCGCGCGACCGGGGTCTTGCTCGAATCGGGCCATGTCATCGAGGCGGACGCGGTGGTCAGCAACGTGGATCCGGCAGCCTTGTCGGGGGGTCGTCTCGGCGGAGCAGCGATCCGCGCGGGGCGACCCATGCCGCCGCGCGCACGCTCGCTCTCGGCGATCACGTGGTGCAGCGTCGCGCGCCCGGAGGGGATGGAGCTTGAGTATCACAACGTGTTTTTCTCCGACGACTATCCTGCAGAGTTCGATGCGCTGGTAGGCGCTCGAGAGGTCCCCGCATCTCCGACCGTGTATATTTGTGCCCAAGACAGGGGTCCCTTCACCAGGGGATCGATCCGCGCGCGCGAGCGAATCTTCGTGCTGATCAACGCCCCTGCTGACGGTGACCAAGCGCGCTTCGACGATCAGGTGGTGAACCAATGCAAAGACAACGCGACACGTCTTCTCTCCCGCTGCGGCTTCGAACTCCACGACGAGGCGTCGGTGGTGACCACACCGACCCAGTTTCACGAGCTGTTTCCGGAGACGGGCGGAGCGCTGTATGGGGCGGCGACGCATCGCACGTTGGCGCCGTTTTCGCGGCCGACGGCGAAGACAAAAGTTCGGGGCTTGTACATGGTGGGG
>JBDQGY010000344.1:0-3223 GCA_040265175.1 Nannocystaceae bacterium | reverse complement strand
GCTCGGGTCTCCGCCGCCGACCAGGAAGATGTCGCCGCGGATCGTACCGTCGACGGGGGCAGCCGCTTTTACCGCCGTCTCGTAGCGGTGGGACGGACCGAGGATGCTCAACGCGGCGGCGGTCGTCACGAGCTTCACATTACTGGCAGGGTTGAGCGCCGCTGAAGCGTCTCGGTCGAAGACGGTCGTCCCGTTGGCGAGGTCCCGGACGTGGATGGAGATCTTCGCATCCTTGAGGAATCGCCGATCGAGCAGGGCCTCAAGCTCCGCTGCGAGCGCGAGGCGAGAGGTGGGGGGTTGCGGGGTCGGGGTCTGGGCCGTCTCCACCGGCGAGGCGGAGCGTTCGGCTCGCGGATGGCCTCCAAACAAGAGCGCCGCCATCGCGACGCCCGCGGCTGTGAGCGTCGTGTACCCGCGGGTGTAGTTTCGAGGCCATCGCTGTCGTGGGAGCGCCACGGCTTCAAGCTACGCGCATCTCTCAAAATCGCCACTTTTCGGCACAGAATTGCGCCATAGACTTGCCCCCGAACGGCTCCACCGGCACAGTCTCGAACGTGAGGGCGCGGCTTCGACGGATCGCACGTGTGACGACGCCGCTGGTGCTCGCCGTCGCCTTCATTATCGTGCCGGCAATCCCGAGCGGTCGTTGGGGGTCCCTCAAGCCCGTGGTGACGCCCTGGTTTGGCCTGCTGCGGAAAATATCCTTCTCTCAAAGTTGGCGGATGTACACGCCCGACGCGAACTTGAGCTACACGCGGGCGGTGGTGACGGGCATCACTCGAGATCGGGAGACGGTCGTGCTGCGGGGCCCGGGGGACCCGACGACTCCGCCGGTCCGCGGCGTATTTTTTTGGAATCGCTCGCGAGATGACTTTTGGACCTATCAGGCGGCGCACGTTGCGGCGAGCCGGCGCAGCGCCAACCGGCTCTGGTTTCTACGGGGCTGGTGTGTTCGCGCTGCGCGAATGGGGCATGACCTGCGCGCGATTTCGATGACGCGGGTGAATTGGAGGCTTGAGAATCCGGTGAGAGTGCTGGACGGCGCGCCAGAGTTGCGTGCGCCTACGATTAAGGAGTTTCGGGAGGTTCGGTGTGATGTGGGGGTGGTCCACACCATGATCGAAGCGGACCAGAATCGGGGCACGCATGGCGAGTGAGCGGCAGGGGGGGGCCTGGGCGCAGCCTCGAGGAGTGGTGCCCCGGCTCTTGACTAATATGGAGTCGGGCGAGGCGTTGGCGTTGTGTCGGATCGGCGTGGTCACAGTCCTCACGGCCTCGGTCCTCGCGCATGTGGGCGCGGTCGCCGACTACTTCTCCGACGCGGCGCCGCTGTTCGGGACCTGGGCCCGCGCCGCCTTTCCGAGCCGTTGGTCGCTCTTTTTTCATCTATCGAGTCCCGGATGGGTTCGGGCGCTGTTTGCCGTCGGCGCCCTCGCGCATGTGGGCTGGGTGCTCGGCGCCTGGACTCGCCTGAGCGCTGCGGTGAGCGTGGTGCTTTGGGTGAGCATGATAGGGCGAAACCCGCTGCTGTATGGGTTCCCTGACCAGCTCGGGTTGGTGCTCGCCGTGCTGCTCGCGTGCATGCCCACGGGGCGCGCGTGGAGCGTTGACGCGTGGCGGAGGCGACGTCGAGGCGACGTTGACGCTACCTTGGTGCCGGTCTGGTGCCGCCACGTGCTGCAGCTACAGATCGCGGTGGTGTATGGCGCGACCGGGCTGCTGAAGACCGGGACGACCTGGCGAGAGAGCGGCACCGCCGTGTACTACACCATGGCGAATCCGCTCAATCGTCATTTTGATATGGCGGAGGCGCTCGCGGCCGTTCAGCCCTGGCTGCTGCGACCGCTGACCGTCGGCGTCGTTGTGTGGGAGGTCGCCTTCGTAGGCTTTGTCGCCTCATTGTGGGCGCGGTCCGTCCTCGGGCCTCGCCGATGGCTCCCGGATCTTCGGGCCGTCTTTTTAGGCTTTGGTTTCTGCATGCACGCCGGCATTCAGATCGCCGTGTTTGTGTTGTTTTTCTCTCTCCTCATGGTGTGCGCCTACACCTGTTTCGTCACGCCTGCGGAGGCGAGGTCGCTGCAGCGGCGGCTGCGCAGACTCGTGAGGGCGACGACCACCGAGACCCGCGAGACAGCGGCCTGAAGAGGGGCAAAGCGAGGCGGCTTAGGTGTTGTTGTTGACCGGCGCTGGCGCGCGGATGTCCACGGCGAGCTGATGAAGCAAGAACGTGTAGTCGAAGGCGGTCTCCCGCAGTCGATCGTAGCGGCCCGATGCGCCGCCGTGTCCGGCGGCCATATTTGTATGCAGAAGCAAGGGCGCGTGGCTGGTACGAAGGCGCCGCATCCTCGCCACGTATTTCGCTGGCTCCCAATACATGACTTGGCTGTCGTGCAGCGACGTCTTCACCAGCATGGCTGGGTAGGCCGCCTCACGGAGATTGGTGTACGGGCAGTACTGTCGCATATAGGCGTAGTCTTCGGCCTTTGAGGGATCCCCCCACTCCTCGTACTCGCCAACAGTGAGCGGCAAGGTCGCGTCGCTCATGGTGGTGAGCACATCGACGAAGGGGACCTGTGAGATGACGGTGTCACAGAGGTCTGGTCGCATATTGAGCGCGGCGCCGACCAGCAGTCCGCCCGCGCTGCCCCCCTCGATCGCGAGCAGCGAACGCGTGGTCAGGCGCTGTTCCACCAGGTGGTCTGCGCAGTCGATGAAGTCCGTAAAGGTGTTCATCTTCTCGTTCATGCGCCCCGCCTCGTGCCACATCTTGCCAAGCTCGCCGCCCCCACGGACGTGAGCGATGGCGATGGCGACGCCGCGATCGAGCAACGAGATCTGGGCGCTCGAAAACCCAGCGTGATACGGGTAGCCGTAGGCTCCATACCCCTGGAGCAGCAGGGGTTGGGGGCTCCCGGTGGTCTCCTGCCGCACACGCGACACCAGGGAGATCGGAATTTTGGTGCCGTCTCGGCCGGTGGCATGGAGACGTCGTGTGACGTAGTCCTCGGGGGAGAACCCGCCAAGGACCTCCCGTTGTTTGAGCAGGGTCCGCTCACCCGTCTCGAATTTATAGGCGAAAATTGTCAAGGGGCGCCGCGGCGACTCATAGAGGAATCGCAGCTCTTTCGCCGCTGGATCGGGGTTCCAGCCGCCATAGATTTCGTAGACCTCATCGGGGAAATCGATGACGCGGCGGCCGCCATCTTCGGACAATATAGCGAGC
>JBDQGY010000343.1:0-3267 GCA_040265175.1 Nannocystaceae bacterium | reverse complement strand
GATCTTACCGAGGGGATCGAGGCGACGGTTGAGGGCGTCATCCGTGATTTTCGGCAGAGTTGGTTTCGTGGCCGCTTTAACGCTCGAATGACCGTCGATGCCGTCGAAGGTGCGCCCGCGGGGTCACTCGAGGCGCGGTGGTTTCATCCGGTGGGAGGCCTAGGGCAGCGCGTTGTGACCGGTGAACGAGTGTTGCTGTCGGGCGTGGTCAAGTTCTTTCGGGGCGCGGCGTCGATGGTGCACCCTGAGATTTCGCATCCGGACGCCCCCGGTCCCGCGATCACCGTGCGTTACCCCGCAGTGGAGGGGGTCCCTGCCAAGACCTTCGCCAAGGCATGTCGCGCGGCGGTGGCCCACGTCGGTGACGCGCTCGTGGATCCGATCCCCGAGTGGCTTGTGGCGGCGCGGGGTTTACCGTCTCGCCTCGATTCGCTGCGGCTGCTTCATGATCCCCCCGAGACGCTCGACGAGGAGGCGTTCGCCAGACTCGCCCAAGGGACCTCGCCTGCCCACCGCCGCCTGGCCTTCGACGAGTTTTTTATGGTGCAGCTCGCGGTGCTTCAACATCGTCAGCGCTGGAAACACACCTCTTGCGCGTGCCCTCCCGTGAGTTTTGACAGAGAGCGGCTTCGCTCGGCGCTGCCCTTTGAACCGACGGGCGCCCAGTGGCGGTCGATTTCGGAGATCGAGGATGATCTGGGCTCCGGGGAGGCGATGCTGCGTTTGCTGCAAGGGGACGTGGGATCGGGAAAGACCGCGGTCGCCTTCGCGGCTGCCCTCGCTGTGGCGATGGGCGGAGCGCAGACCGCCTTGATGGCGCCCACCGAGCTGTTGGCGGATCAGCACTACAAGACCTTGGCGCCCTGGTGCGAACGGGCAGGGCTGACGGTCGCGCTCCTCACGGGCAGCACGGGGCGCGCCCAGCGAGCGTCGAGGCTCGCGTTGTTGGAAGCGGGGAAGATCGACCTGTTGATCGGCACACACGCGCTCATCGTTGATGACGTGCGATTTGGTCAACTCGGACTCGTCGTGGTCGACGAGCAGCACCGCTTCGGCGTGGAGCAGCGGACCAAGCTTCGAGAGAAGGGAGTGGCGCCGCATCTTCTCGTCATGACGGCGACGCCAATTCCTCGGAGCCTCGCTTTGACGGCCTTCGGGGAGCTTGACGTGTCGATCATCGACGAACTCCCACCGGGGAGACAGCCCGCGGAGACCTCGGTGTTCTTGGGGAAGCGAGGGCTGACCTCGGCACGCAAACGCCTGCTCAAGCAGGTGCAGGCGGGGCTGCAGGCCTACGTGGTCTGTCCGCTCGTGGAGGCGAGCGAGACGGTGGACGCGAGCGACGTGGAGCAGACCGCGGCGCAGATGCGCGCGCTCATCGGGAGTGACGAGGACGTGGCGCTGATTCACGGGAGGCTGTCGCAGGCGGAGAAGGACGACGTCATGACCCGGTTTCGCGAGGGCGAGATTCGTGTGCTCGTCGCGACTACAGTCATCGAAGTCGGCGTGGACGTTCCGAGCGCGCGTGTGATCCTCGTGGAACATGCGGAGCGGTTCGGCCTCGCCCAGCTTCACCAGCTCCGCGGCCGGGTCGGCCGGGGAGAGGGGAAGAGCCACTGCCTCCTGCACACAAGTCAATCCAAGAGCTCGGACGCGCACGCTCGTTTGCTGGTCCTCGAAGAGACCTCGGACGGCTTCGAAGTGGCAGAGCGCGATCTTAAGTTTCGTGGACCTGGGGAGATGTTTGGCACTCGGCAGTCCGGCGCCATGTCGCTGCGCTTCGCAGGTTTTGGGGGGGACGGTCTCAAGATGGTCATCGACGCGCGTGAGGCCGCGCGGCAACTGCTCGACACCGATCCAGGGCTTGGCGAATATCCGCTGCTTCGAGAGGAGCTGGACCGACGCCTCGCCTCGGAGGCGCTGTATAGCGGCGAGTCTGGCTAGGGCAGGCCTCCGACCAGGTCCGCGCGTCGCGCGGGGGGGGGGGAACCACCGCTAGCGCTTCTTGAACAGCGGGAGCTGATCGCCGTCAGTCTCGCCTGCGGCGAGACGCTCCCGCGCGTGGTCGGAGATCATGCGTCTGACCTCGCTGTGGCACGTTTGGCAGCCGACACCGGCCTCGCAGGCGCGTCCGACCTCACGGAGGGTGTGGGCTCCTTCACGGATGCAGCGCGAGATATCTTGCTCAGAGACGCTCGCGCAACTGCACACAATCCGGCTCATTGTTGATGCTCATAGCACTTTTTTGGGCGAAGGGCGCAACGAAGCCCTCTTGGCGGCGAGGGGCAGCTTGAAAGGGGTTGGTAGTCGAACTACAACAGCGACGCATGCTCGTCGTCCAAAAATTTGGGGGCTCGTCGGTGGGAGACCTCGACAGGATCCGAGTCGTCGCCGAGCGGTGCGTCCAGCGTCGAAAAGCGGGAGACGATCTCGTGGTGGTCGTCTCCGCGATGGCTGGGCAGACGGATCACCTGATCGCGATGGCGAATGAGCTCGTGACGACGTCGACCAGCGAAGCCAACGGTGAGTGGGTCCCTTCGGCTCGGGTGGGAGACGACGCCCACGAGCGGGAGTTGAGCCAGTTGATGAGCACTGGAGAGAAGGTCTCTGCGGCGCTGTTATCCATGGCGCTCAACGAGGCGGGCTGTCCGGCGACCTCCCTCGTTGGACACCAGCTTGGCTTGCGAACCGACCGTCAGTTCACCAACGCGCGGATCACTGGCATCGAGCAATCCCAAGTACGGCGCGAGCTCGACAAGGGCCGCGTCGTAGTCTGTGCGGGGTTCCAAGGCTTGGATCCGGAGGGCAACATTACGACGCTCGGGCGAGGGGGGAGCGACACGTCCGCAGTCGCGATGGCGGTCGCGATCGGCGCCGACGTCTGTGAGATTCTAACGGACGTCGACGGGGTCTACACCACAGACCCTCGAGTGGTACACGACGCGAGGAAGATCCCCCGCATCTGCTACGAAGAGATGATTGAGTTGGCCTCTCTTGGGACCAAGGTGCTGCAGATCCGGAGCGTTGAGTTCGCGATGAAATATGGCGTAGCGGTGCATGTCCGCTCGAGCCTAAACACGAATGAGGGAACCATGATCGTGCCAGAAGACGAACATATGGAGAAGGTAGTGGTGCGGGGCGTGGCCCTCGACCGCAGCGAAGCCAAAGTGACGGTCACGAACTGCCCCGACGTACCGGGGACGGTGGCGCAGCTGTTCGGGGTTTTGGGGCGGGCAGGGGTCGTGGTGGACATGATCATCCAAAACG
>JBDQGY010000342.1:0-3288 GCA_040265175.1 Nannocystaceae bacterium | reverse complement strand
TGGCGAAATCCCGCGAGGAGCAAGAACGCACCGGAGGTCACCGAGTAATCAGCGCTCACGGAGGGAGGCGCTCGCCTGGGCTGGTCTGGGACTTTCTCGGCATTCGTTCGCGCCTGCGCTAATCTCTCCACGAATGGACGCGTCGCCGTCACCGAAGCCTCAAGCCCACCGGCGGACGAGGAATCGCCTCCTCGCGGCGGGCGGAGCGCTCCTTTTCACGACCTGCGCCACGCTCGCGGTGGCAGCGTTCGTACTTCCAGGCTGGCTCGAGCGACGGGTGCGAGGGACCTTGGAGCGACGGCTGAACGCGGAGGTTTCCATGCAGGGGATGCGCGTGGGCTTTGAAGAGGTGCGGATCACCGGGCTCGCGGTGACACGCCCGCGCGCTCACGTGGAGCTCCCCGAGGTCACGTTCTCGTGGGTCTGGGCGTTGGGCGCGTCACCGATGACATCGACGCCGACGGTGCGGGCGACGGCCGGCTCTTTGCGGGCGGAGCCGGCGGCCCTGCGTGCGTGGGCGCAGGAGGTCTTCGCCGGTGTCGCGGCCGATCCGATCGCGGGGGCCCCGAGCTCAGGGAGGGGTGGCTTAAGCCCGTTCCTCGACGTATCTGCGGTGACGGTTGATTTGTCGACGCTCGACGTGGCCCTCGAGTCTCCAGACGGAGTCTCCTCCCCGCGGATGGCGGGTGAGCTGTACGTACAGGGGACTCGCAGCGGGCTTGACGTGGAGATTCGGGGCTTGGACGTGGAGGTTGCGGGTCGCCGACCCATCACCGCCGCCAAGATGTCGACGACGGTGGCGTTCGCCGAGGGAGGAGTGTCGCTGCCGGTGAAATTCGCGATCGAGGACGCCTCCGCCGGGATCACATCGCGGATCTTTGCGGTGGACGTCCGCGGCACGCTGACCGTGGCAGACGAGCGAGGGGAGCGGGTCTCTCTCGATTTGAGCGGAGGGCTCGAACCTCCCAAGCCCACGCAAGATCCCAAGGGCACGCAGACGGTGGATGTGACACCACCTAGGCTGGCGGGCGGAGCACCGCTGTGGACGCTGAAAGCGGAGGGGGCGCGAGACCTCTCGACAGGCGTGATGGACCTCGAACTCGCAAATTTCGAGTTGGGCCGGGCTCCGCAACTCTTGGCTCGGCTGCCCCTCGTTGACTCCAAATCCGCCACGGTGGGGGGGAATCTGCATTTTGAGCGGACAGGTGAAGAGATCGAGACCAGGGGCAGCCTCGTGCTCGCCGGACTCAATATCGACCATCCTCTGTTGGCCCGGGCACCGGTGAAGGGCGTTGGGTTTCGCGCCGAGCTCATTGCTTCACTGAATCCCGCGAAGGAATCCGTTCGGGTTGAGTCGTTGCGCATCGCTCGAGAGGCGGTTGAACTGCAGCTTCAGGGCGCGCTGCGGTGGCCCGAGGATGTGGGGGGCCGGGCATTCTCGGGGAGCTTGTCCATGCCGTCCACGCCGTGCCAAGCGGTGCTCGACAGCATCCCTGAGCAGCTCGTCCCGGGCCTGCGTGACTTGAGGCTCAAGGGAGAGATGGCGGTGGACCTTCAGGCGGAGGTTGATATGGCCAACCTCGACGCCCTCGGACTCTCGGGTTCTGTGAATGTTCGTGGCTGCGCCGCCACGGATGTTCCGCGCGCGGTGGCGCGGCTCGGCGGAGGATTTGTCCATCGCGCGATGATGAAGGACGGACGAATTCGGGGAATCGATCTCACCCAGCAGTCGATGGCCTGGAGCCGCCTCGAGGAGATCTCCCCGTCGATGGTGGGCGCCGTCTTGACGACTGAGGACGCCAGTTTTTTCCGGCATCGGGGATTTTTAGGGAGCCAGTTTAAGACCGCGCTGCAACGCAACCTGCGGGACCGTCGCGTTCGCCTCGGGGCGTCGACCATCACGATGCAGCTCGCGAAGAATCTGTTGTTGAGCCACGAAAAAACGCTCTCCCGAAAGCTCCAAGAGATGGTGTTGACATGGTTGCTGGAGCGAAGCTATTCCAAGCAGCGGTTGATGGAACTCTACCTGAACGTGGTGGAGTTCGGCCCTAGTGTCTATGGGGTCACTGCCGCGTCCGAGCACTATTTCGGGAAGATACCCGTGGAATTGACGAGCCTCGAGTCGGCCTGGCTCGCGTTGTTGCTCCCGAGTCCCGTGATTCGTTACGAACATTTTTGCGCGGGGGCGCCGTCTGCCGCCTTTGAGGTCAAGCTGCGCCGTATTCACCGTCTTATGCACACGCGCGGTCACATCGATGAGCTGGAGTACCTGCTTTGGAAGGACGCACCCTTGGTCTTTTCGGAGCATCATCGCAGCGACCGAGATGCGTGTATGGCGAGGAGGGGCTCAATGCTGGCCGGGCGAGTGACCCAGCGAGCGGTCTCGGGGTTGTTGGAGGCGCCGGATGCCGATCTCCAACACGACGTGTCTGCGCAGGACGGTGAGACGCTACCTCCACCGCCGCCCGAACCAACCGCGGTTCCGCGTCCGGCCATGGACGTGGCGTGGGAGGAGGCCGGGTGAGAGACGCTCGCTGGCGTGAATTGCTGCACGGAGTGCACGCGGCGCAGGTCGTCGAGGCCCTGACCCCGTACGTGACCGAGCGCCGCCGCAACAGGATCGCGGAGGTTGTCGCGTCTCGGATGCACGGCGTGGAGGTGGGGCTTGAGCGTCCCTATGATCCTCACAACGCCGCTGCGGTCGTGCGGAGCGCCGAGATCACAGGTGCGGGCCGCGTCCACGTTGTACAGGCGAGCGAGCGGATCCTAAAGGCGAAGCGCACCACCACAGGCGCGTTTCACTGGGTGGAGACGACGCAGCACGAAGGGGTGGAACATCTCGTCGAGGACGTGCGTTCGAGGGGTATGTTGCTCGCTGGGGCCTGTGTGGACGGTGACGTTGATCTGGAGTCGCTGCCCGTGGACGCGCCGATTTGCTTGGTATTCGGCAACGAGCACGCCGGACTCTCCGACGCGGCCAAGGCGGCCGTGGACCTTCGATTCTCCATCGCCATGCATGGATTTTCGGAGAGCTTCAACCTGTCTGTGTCAGCGGCAATTTCCCTTTACTCGGTCACGCGGAGGCGTCGCGCGGTGCTCGGCAGCGTCGGGGATCTCGACGTTGACGCGCTATATCAGGTAACAGATGGTGCGGAGCAGAGTCAATGATACAAGAGGTACCTGAGAATACTCGTCTCGAAATAAAGTATGTTGTGGGCGAGCTGGACGAAAATCGATTTGCAAATTGGTTACGGTTGCACTCGGCCGGTTTTACTTGTTCCCACCCAC
>JBDQGY010000341.1:0-3344 GCA_040265175.1 Nannocystaceae bacterium | reverse complement strand
GCACGCATCGAGCGGGTCGCGGTGGAGTCGGGCGCCACCCGCACCTTCAATCTGGCCGCACGTACCTTGACCGTTGAAGACCACCCCACGCCCATCGACCTTGGCACCGTGGACGACCTTCGAGCCTTCCGCATCAAGATCGGACGGGCAGGTGCCGCCCTTGGTCGCGCCCCCAACGCCAAACAGGGCGGCGGAAACATGACCAAGCGCCTCCGCATCTGGCTGGGCAACGTCAGCGAGCAGCAGGTGTGGGCGATGATTCGAGGGCAGTGAGTTACCCCGACCCAGGGTCTTTGGACCCTTGGACGACCCTGGGACGGGTCTCCGATCTCCGGGGGGTGAGCTCCCCGCTCCAGCTGCGCCGTCGCCCCTCGACCAGTACAGCGGCGTACCTCGCGTACCATCGAGAGCACATATTGTTAGCGTGAATAAGGGTGGTCTGCCGTCGTCGTTGTTGGATCCCGCCGGAGGGGCCCCCCACGATGGACGAGGCTCAGTTATACCCACCTATTCTCGTCGCCACGACTCGGGGGCTCACTCTATTTGCTGCTCGGTTGGGACAACCTCCGAACTGAAGACTCGCATCAAGAGTCTTGGGACATTCCGGTCACCGGCGTACTGGATCGATACTTAGCCTCGGATGACCGACTGTGGTTGCAGCGTCCATGTATCCGACCGGTCCTGGTGTAGCCACCGAGGGAGTCCAACACGACGACCCGGCAAATGGTACTGTACCGGTCCCGGAGATTGTAGTTGTCATGCCGTTGACGTACGTAGAGCACAAGCCCGTTTATCTCAAATCTCATCCTGAACTCAATGAAGCCTGGCTGCAGGAGCGGATTGCGGATAATCCGGCGATTCTCGGGCTAGGTGAGGTAGAGGTTCTCGACCGGGAGCGGAGCCAGGGAAGGGCAGGTCGGCTCGACTTATTGTTGTCGGACCCTGACTCTAATACACGCTTTGAGGTGGAGCTGATGCTGGGCGCTACAGACCCAAGCCACGTGGTCCGTACGATCGAGTACTGGGATATCGAGCGCCGCCGCTATCCAGCCTATGACCACGTCGCGGTGTTGGTGGCCGAAAACGTTACCGCGCGGTTCTTGAACGTACTCGGACTCTTCGCAGGGTCCATTCCGCTCGTGGCCATTCAACTCAACGGCCTCGAGGTCGACGGCAAGATTATCCTCAACTTTGTCAATGTGCTGGACCAGCGCGAACTTCGTGCAGACGATACGGAGGATTCCGGTGGCAAGATCCCGGTAGACCGCCCGTACTGGGAGGCCAAGTCGAGCCCCGAGGTCCTCAAGATGGTGGACGAGGTCTACGAGATGATTCGTGAGTCGGCACCGAATCAACAGTTGAACTACAATCGGCACTTTGTCGGACTCACCGATGGCGTTCGCTCCCGAAATTTCGTGGTCTTTCGGCCCCGTAAGGCACACCTAAGAATTGGGGTTGGGGTTTCTAACCCCGATGAGTGGGCGGAGCGACTCGAAGAGAATGCGCTGGATGTCACGCGAAAGCGTAGGCGCGTACTGATTAATGCAAGCCGGAAACAACTCAATCATTCACGGGGACTTATCCAGGAACTTGTGACTCAAGCCGCATCAGAGACCCTTGGATAAGGTCCCTCGCCGGTCAATCACCGTCAGCTCTGCAGCCTCGCAACCCTGACCCACGGTCGTTTGGCGTTTGCCGATCGAACAATGTAGGGTGACAGATATCGAGAATTCGTGGACGACCCTGGGACGGGGTGCGCTAGCTATCGGGAATTCCTGAATGACTCTGGGACGGGAATCCTGCATCCGACAACGCCGAGCGACGGACGCCAGAAATGTGCTCACGTGTCGATGTCGTCCTCCAAGGGGCCCTTGCTCCACGCAACCTTAAGGAGTTCACTGGTGGCCGCCTTGTGAAATGCATTTAAGTCGGACTCCGTTTCCAGGAACATCCGAAGACATTCACTGTTCTTCACGGGCTCGATCTTGTCCCGTTGGCTTAGGCGTTTCGCCCAGAAGTCGAGGTCGTTGTCAAAACGACCCGTCTGCCAGACGTAGGTATGGGATTTGCGTGCTGCGACGAACCATCGGCGTTTTCCGTCGATGCGAAAGTGCAGTATGCGTTTGCGAAGATAGGACTCCCTCCCGGTCTGTAGCTCAGTCTCGAAAAAACGAACGACGTGAGGGTTTGCGAGGTTGTCTAAAGCGGTCTTCCAGTCTGACCAAGGGCTTTTGTGACTCGTCCGCGAGCCCCGACCCCGGGCAACCGACTCACTGGCCAACTCGGGAGATGGGTAGACAGTGGAACACACCAAGTATTCGGTGTTTGTCGCTGCATCCGTTGCTAATGCCACACGGCAGCAGTTGATGTTGACGTTAAACTTTTCGCTGAGCCACGCTACCCCCACGAGGAGCGCGTAGTCGTAGGCTTCGGCGACCAGAATCACCCGTTGCTTACGATTGATGTTCTCCTTGTCGCATTCAAGAAATTCCGAGAGTGCCTCTTGTTGTTCGTCGCTCAATGCCGAATCAAACTCCTCGGGCTCCCATTGAGAGATCATCCCCGCATAGGAAATTGCCTGCAACATATGAAGCTTGTGGTTTCCCCTCTTCAATTCGACGATTACCGCGACCCCCTCTTTGTCGACCGCGAGGATGTCGATTCTGTCCTGAACGGTGGTTGAGGGCGCCAACTCCTTGTCAATCAAGAAAAGCTCTTCACCCAATTCCCGAAAAAATGCGTCCGGGCTGTTGAAGATAAATTCCTGCAAATCGTACCGCTCGGTAATGGATGCATCGGCGAGTGACGGCGATTCCAGAGTGGAGAGGCTCTGCTTATTTCTATCAATCTTGAGCATAGAGAGTTGTCCCTTCTCGTGTTCGTGGCACCAGGCCTGAGATTGGCTTGCCTTTGATAACAAAGATCGCAAGTTGCTGCTGCGGGCATCTTTGGAACATTTCAAAGTGATCGCGACCCAGGGTCTTTTGGAGCGATCTCGACCCAGGACCTTTTGGATGTTCTCAATAGAACAACGTAGGACCACAGCTACCGACAAGTCCTGAAGGACCCTGGGACGGGTTTCAGGGTTTCAGTAAACGGCTTCATTTGGCCCCGAAATCCCCATTTCAGCGGTTTCCCATTCGGGTCGCATTGCGTACACTCTGCCCTCGTGGTGGCGCCTGGAAAAACCGTACGCATCTATTTGGCCGATGGCTCGCCCACCGGCATTCGCCACGCGGAGGTGGTGAACTGGACGGGGCAGGCGCTGGTGTGTCCGCGACACAAGGTGGCGCTGCTCAAGACGTGGGAGGAGGCCCGGCGCCCCGGCGTGTACTTTTTGCTCG
>JBDQGY010000340.1:0-3346 GCA_040265175.1 Nannocystaceae bacterium | reverse complement strand
GGAGAGCGAAGCCGCGCTCGCGAGGGTCGGGGCCTCCCCCGCATTCGCAGCGGGTGCGGCGATGGAGTCGGAGGCGCTCGCGGCCGGTATTTCGGGACTCTGGCTGCAACGGGCGCCCGCGAGGAGCAAGACTGCGCCGATCCCGCTCAACCATGCGGTTTTCCGGGTGGGCCCCATGGACTTGTTGTCCACCGACAACGCGGGGGAGTCAAGTTATCCGGTTGTCAAAACCTGATAAAAGAGCCGCGTGATGGTGGATGCGCACGCAGGCGATCGTCGACGGGGCGATCCTCGACGGCACGGCGATCCGTCGAGTGAGCAACGACGCGGACTCGGGCCAGGCCGCGCGTCCGCGCGAGATGTTCGCGCGATGCAAGAAGGGGTCGCGTCGCGATGATGGGTGGAGTCCAGAGGTTCTTGTCGTTTCTAGGGGCGGTGCTGATCGCCTTGGTGACGCGCCCGCGGTACGGGGTTGAGACGCTCCGCTTGATGCAGGTGATCGCCATGCGCTGCATCATCCCGGTGAGCCTCGCGGTGGCGCCTGTGGGCGCCGTCATCTCTCTTCAGGGGGTGCAGATCTTTCAGCTGTTTGGCGCGGAGCGGCTGCTGTCTTCATTTCTCGGCATGGCGATCTTTCGCGAGTACAGCCCCGCCCTCGCCTCGGTGATGGTCGCGGCCCAGGCGGGCTCCTCCATCGCCGCGCGCATTGGGACCATGCGGGTGCGCGGTCAGATCGACGCGCTCGCTGTGATGAGCGTGGACCCCATCCGATACGTGGTAGTGCCCGGGGTGCTCGCCTGCGTCGTGATCACGCCCCTGCTGAGCGTCTTGACCAATATCCTCGGTCTGTTCTCAGGGTGGGTGTTCGCGGTGCCGCTCGGCGGAATCGATCATGGCGCGTTCATGGAGCACCTCACCGAGCAGGTGACGGCGATGGATCTGTGGGTCGGCTTGATAAAGTGCGCGATCTTTGGGACCGGGGTGGGCCTCATCGCTGGATTCCTCGGGCTGGCGGTGGAGCGCGGCGCGGCCCAGGTCGGCAAGGCCGCCAATGACACAGTGGTGAGCACGATCGTGTTGATCCTCTTCACCGACTATGTCTTTAGCGTGGCGTTGATGGAGGCGGGCTTATGATACGGGGGTTCCCAGCGTTCGTCGTCCGAGCCGTCCGGGCCCAGTTTTCCTCGATCCCTCCGCGGGAGGTGTTCGTGCCGCAGTTCGTGGACGCGGGCTACGGCTCGCTGATGTTGCTGACGATTCTCACGTTTTTTGCGGGTCTCAACTTGGCAGTGCAGTCCTTTGGTCCGTTCTCGAGGATCGGCGCCCAAGACATGCTCGGGATGTTCGCGGGCATCGGCGGTGTGCGGGAGCTTTTCCCCGTGATGGCGGCGGTGGTGGGCGGCGCGAGGATCGGCGCAAACGTGGCCGCGTCCCTCGCCAACATGAAGATCAGCGAGCAAATCGAGGCCTTGGAGGTCATGGGCATCGACCCAATTCGCTACCTCATCGTGCCGAGGATCTGGGCGGTCACGCTGGCGCTCCCGCTTCTGTGCGGATATTGCAACGTGATCGGCTTGGCGTCCGCCTACGGAGGCGCGGTCTATCAGCTCGGGAACGATCCAGGCACCTTCGTACATCAGGTGATGGAGCAGGTGTCTGCCTTCGATCTCGCCGCGGGGATGATCAAGGGCGCGTTCATGGGTTGGGGCGTCGGGCTCATTAGCTGTTTCCACGGCTACAGCATTCAAAAACGTGATGGCGCCGAGGGCGTGGGCATCGCAACCAATCTGGCCATCGTCAATGGCGCCGTCTTTTGCATCGTCACGAATCTCCTTATGTCTTGGATCATGTATGGCTGAATCATCAAAAGCACCCACCGAGACCGCCCCCGCGGTTGAACTTGAGCACGTCTCGAAGTCCTTCGGCTCCAAGGTGGTCTTGAACGACGTCAGCTTGCGGGTCGATCGGGGCTCGATCATGGTGATGCTCGGTCCCTCCGGTACTGGAAAATCCGTGCTGTTGCGATGTCTCGTGGGCCTGCTCAAGCCGGATCAAGGGGCGGTGAAGGTCTTTGGCGAGGATGTGGCGGCCCTCGATGAGTCCCGGCGCGCGGATCGAGAGGCTCTGTTTCGGGTGCGCCGTCGGTTTGGCATGCTGTTTCAAGACGGCGCGCTGTTCGACGATATGAACGTCGCCGAGAACGTGGCGTTCCCCATGCGGCTGCACACACGACTGGGCGAGGAAGAAATGCGCGCCCGGGTGATGGACAAGCTCGCGCGCGTGGGCCTGCCCGGGACGGAAGACAAATTTCCATCGGAATTGAGCGGCGGAATGCGCAAGCGGGTCGCCTTCGCGCGGGCCATCGCCCTCGAGCCTGACATCGTGTTGTGTGATGAGCCGAGCTCGGGACTCGATCCGGTCATGTCGGCCACTCTCGATGAGCTCATTTTGGAGATGCATCGGACGTTGGGGCTGACGTTCATCGTGATCAGTCACGACACCGCCGAGGCGCGGAAAATCGCGGACACCATCGGGATGCTCGCCAACGGTCGGCTCGTCACCTACGGGCCGGCGAAGCAGGTGTTTGAAGAGAACCACCCCGCCCTCAACCAATTTTTTACGCGTGCAACGCAAGGACCGATCAAGGTCGTTTAATCCAAGGTAGCGATCCAAATGAAGTTTACGAAGCTCATAGTTTTTTTGGTGGTGACCATCGGCCTGGTCGGCTGCTTGGCGTATTTCGTCGGCGCTATTGGAGGTCCCGCGGGTAACTCCTATACGTTGCGGCTCCCGCACGCCGCGGGGCTGGTCAAGAACAACGCGGTGAAGATCGCGGGTGTTGAGATCGGGGTCATTGAGTCGATCACCGTGGAGGATGACGAGGCCAAGCTGGCGCTGCGAATCGATCCGACTCTCGAATTGCACGAAGACGCGGTTGCGATCGTGCGGGCCAAGAGCCTCCTGGGAGAGAAGTACCTGCAGCTGCAAACGGGGAGCGAGGGGACTCCGCTCATCGCCGACGGCGGGGTGATCTCCAACGTGAAGCCCGTCTTTGAGGTCGACGAGGTCTTAAACGCGCTACAGCCGGTGCTCGGAGGAGGCGAGGGGGGCCTCTCGGCGGCGCTCGGGCCGCTGCTCAATCGCATCGACGGACTGCTGGCCGACGCCGCTGGTCAAAATGGAGAGGCGCCGGTCATCGAGCGCGCAGAGATTGAGAAGGCGCTCGACGATGTCGTCGCGACAGTCGCGTCCGTGCGACGAATCACCGAGCAGAACGAAGCTGCGGTGGGAGAGCTTGTGACCAACGCCAACCGGCTGATGAGCGACCCGAAGGTTGGTCGTATTT
>JBDQGY010000339.1:0-3385 GCA_040265175.1 Nannocystaceae bacterium | reverse complement strand
GTGGGCTGCCTGAGACATACGAACGGGGTGGTCGGCTGG
This sequence comes from Nannocystaceae bacterium, assembly GCA_040265175.1. Taxonomy (GTDB): domain Bacteria; phylum Myxococcota_A; class Polyangia; order Nannocystales; family Nannocystaceae; genus JAAZXR01. Next base: position 3,346 of record JBDQGY010000339.1, on the reverse strand, counting down.
GATGTTACCAGCGGGGGGAGGCGTGTCAATCCAGGAGCGGGAGCCCCAAGACCTCCCCCGAAAAGGCCTGAGCGCCCGCGAGGTAGAACTCGCGGACGCTCAGTATCGTAGGGCCGGGCGGTTTCGAACCGCCGACTTCTACCGTGTCAAGGTAGCGCTCTACCCCTGAGCTACGGCCCTGCGAACGCGAGTCAGACCGTGGTCTTCTCCGCGGGCGCCGTGCTTACCCCGGCCCTACGCCCTCGTCAAGCGATATCGCAGTCTCCTCCCGCGGGGCCCCGCGGCGGCCCGCCTCACGCGCCCAGTGCGCCGCTTCATTCCTCGTCGTCTGCGACCTCGGCCTCACGACGACGCGCGGCGGTTTCATAGGTGGCATCGACCAGCGCCGCGTACCGCTCGATCACCTCACGCCGACGCACCTTTAACGTCGCGGTCAATTCCCCCTCCGCTCGACTCAAGGGCGCTGGTAGCAGCGCGAAGCCTCGAAGCTGCTCGGCCCTCGTGCGCCCTTCGTTGGCCTTGTCCACCGCCGCGGCCACCCAGCGGCGGACCTCCGGGTGGCACACAAACTCGTGGTACGTCGAGCAACCAAGCTTGGCCGCCTGCGCCCTCCCCTGCAGCGCCTCCACGTCGAGCGTGATGAGCGCGATGAGGCACGGGCGGCGATCTCCCACCACAACCGCCTCTGCAATCTCCGGCAACTCACGCAAGGTCCGCTCGATGGGCGCGGGCGCGATATTCTTGCCGCCGTCCGTAATGATGAGCTCTTTTTTGCGGCCCACAACGCTCAAAAAACCAGCGTTGAGCACCCCAAGATCCCCTGTGTGCAGCCACCCGTCGGCATCGAGCACCGTCTCGGTGTCCTCTGGCGCGTCGTGGTACCCGGCCATCACGTGATGTCCACGGACGAGGATCTCACCATCTTCCGCGAGGGACGCTTCGCAGCCGGGCAACGGTAGCCCCACGCTCCCAAAGCGGAAGCGGTTCGGGCGATTGACGTGGGTCGCTCCGGTTGTTTCGGTGAGCCCATATCCTTCCAAAATAAGCACGCCCGCGGCGTGAAAGAACTCCAAGGTGTCCACCCGGATCGGCGCAGCTCCGCTGATCGCGAATCGCACCCGTCCCCCGAGCTTGTCTCGCAGACGCGCAAGGGTCGTCTTCTCCGCGAGCTGGTAGCGCGACCTCAGCCACCGGGACACCCGCGCCCCCTCCCGCTCTTTGGCGCGGACCCGGCGACCGAGTCGCATGGCCCAGGCGAACTGTCGCCGCGCCAACGGTCCACGCCGCACCACGTCCTGCTCCACGCTGCTGCGAATCTTCTCGAACGTCCACGGAACCCCACCAAAGAACGTCGGCCGCAGCACCTCGAGCGCGCGAGGAAGCTTCGCGGGCGTTCGACAAAAACCAGTGACCGCACCCGAAGCCACAGCGGCCCACACCATGTGGCGCGCGAAGATGTGGTGCAAAGGTAAAAACGCCACCTGGAGATCGCGGTGGTCCACAGCGAAGCTGTTCTTGATGGCCCAGGACTCGTAGACCATGTTTTTATGGCTGAGGCAGACCCCCCGCGGATCCCCGGTGGTGCCCGACGTGTAGACGATGGAGAACGTGTCCGACAAACCCACCGTCGACCACGCGTCGTCACCGTCGGCGTCGGCGCCTTCATCCGCGGCGCCTGCCGCCATGATCTCCTCCGCGAGCCCCACCCACGGTTCCATCGTCGGTACGTCCTCGATCCCGATGCGACCGCCGCCCCGGACCGGAGCGAGATCGGCGTATGGGTCTAGATACACCACGGCGCGTACGCAGTGTCCGCCTCTTTGGAGTGTCTCGGCGAGCACGCGCAGATGCTCTGGATGTTCCACCACCGCCGCCACGCAGCCCGCGTGCCGCAACGCAGCGCCCAACTCCTTTTGCGGGGCACCCGCGTCCACAGGCACACACACCGCCCCCAACATGGCGATCGCCAGCTCCCACACGATCCACTCGTAGCGTGGGCCGCTCATGAGCAACACAGAGGCGCCGGGTTTTAGTTTGATGCGTGTGCCCAGACCGCGCGCAGCGCGTTGAGCATCGGACCACCACTCGGACCAGGTCACCGGCGCCCACCCGTCCCCTTCAGATCGATAGAAAGCCGTCTGGTGCGGTGACCGCGTCACGCGCTCGTGCGCCATGCAAACTACGTTCGGATGTCGCAACCCTTCCGCGGGCCGAGGTCTGAAAATATGAGGATGTCCTCTCATGCGCGTTCCGCGACCATTGCGCGGGGCCTTGGGTCCCTCCGCGACAAGGGGTGGCGGCATGGTACTCAAAGTCCGGGGCTTCGGGTGCTGCAAGTGCATCCTAGGGGTATACTTTCTCGGGTGCAGATCCCCTTGACCCTTCGGCGGTCTGCAGCCTGAATCCCAGTCCGGACACGTTTCGTTGGCGAGCCTCGCAGGTCAAACATTCGAGAAGTACGAAGTCCTCAACGAGGTCGGCCACGGAGGTATGGCGGTGGTCTATCGCGCTCGCGATTCGGTGCTCGAACGTGAAGTGGCCATCAAGGTCCTCCACGCCCACCTCGCTGACCGCGCGGAGTCGCGCGCACGGCTCAAGCGTGAAGCCATCACCGTCGCCAAGCTCCGCCACGACAACATCGTCGAGATCTACGATTACTCCGGGGAAGACGCGGATCAAGCCTACCTGGTCACGGAGTTTATCCATGGTGAGACCTTGCGCGCGTGGGTGGAGCGCGACTATGTGCCGCGACCGGCCGTAGCCGCGCTCATCATCCGCGCCCTCGCCCACGCCCTCCAAGCGGCCCACACACTCAACATCGTCCATCGCGACATAAAACCCGACAACGTCATGATTCGGGACGATGGATGCCTCAAGCTCATGGACTTTGGGATCGCACAGCTCGTGGATCAGCAAAAGCTCACGATGACCGGACAGTTGTTGGGCAGCCCCGCCTTCATGGCGCCCGAGCTCATCAGCGGCAAGCCGGTCGACCATCGCATCGACGTGTTCTCCCTTGGGATCATGCTCTTTCATCTCGCCACCGCGGTGCTCCCCTTCACGGGTCGCAACCCGCACGAGGTGCTCAACCGAATCGCCGATTGTGATTTCACGCGACCGTCCACGGTCAACCCCCTGGTGGACGATGAGCTGGAGGCCATCATCGTCAAAGCGCTCGCCCGCGATCCCGAGCAGCGATATCCCTCGGCGCGCGAGCTCGCCGTGGCGCTCGAATCATACCTGGACTCCGTGGGGGTTCACCACCATGACGACTCCGAGCTCGTGGCTTATTTCCACGCGCCCGAAGACTACGTCCGCGAGTTGGATCAGCGCGTCGCCTCTGTGC
>JBDQGY010000338.1:0-3395 GCA_040265175.1 Nannocystaceae bacterium | reverse complement strand
CCCCGGAGCTTGGGTCGCTGGTGCTCGATGCGTCGCCGTCCCCTCCACAGGCGTACAGAGAGGTCAAAGCAAGAGAGCAAGTCAAAATCAAAAATGCGGCACGTGTCATGGCGACAGCTTCCCGCATTTTCTCTCAAATTCGCAACCGTGGACACGCGAGCCTCTCCCCCTCCTCCCGCGCACTTTTGAACACGCTCGTTCGCTCGGGCCTGTACGCCATGCACAGCCGGGAGGAAACTTAGTTCCCGATCACTCGTCAGGATAGAGTGCCGTTATCTTTAGTGAGCGCTCCCACCAAAGAGGACACCAAGGACAAAAACCGGGCGGAAAGCCGGCTACGTTTCGACCATCGAATGGCCGTCACGATAATCGCGGAGCCACTGACTTCACTGATTACGAGCGGACGTTCGAGGACGTTGGGTTCTCCGCCGCAACATAAACGACGGTCCCTACGAACTTCAGCCGAACCGTGGCGCCCACGGGGGATACACCGACGAAGACGCGATCCGTGGCGCCGCATCTCGATCCCCTCTCGGTCGCATCATCCACACGCGAGGGGTCATCGCGCTCATGCGCTCATGCGCGCTGAAGATGCCGGAGTCTCCCTCGAACGCAGCCGCGCTCAACTCCTCCGAATCCCCGGCCTTACGTCATCCGCTCGCGCTTCGAATTGACATGCTGTCGGTGTGGCGGTCGAAGCCATCCGGGTAATCCCCGGCGCGGTGGCTCTCGGTGTCGGTGGACGTCTCCATTGTGTCCTCACGGCGACCTACCGCCGTCCACAGCGATGCACCAATCGAGTAGGGTGCGGACCGCGCGCGCGGCTCGGATTCCATCGCCGCGTGTTCATACGCGTCCTGCGTAGCGGTTCGGCTACCGTCGCACCGCGACAGCTTTGACGCCGCTATACTTGACCGGGAACCTCTCGTGCCTACGACACCCCATTTTGATCCGCTCGCCCGACGGGATCGCACCGAGCCGTCTTCGAACCGAAGGTTCCCACGCGGTTCCCACCGGATCGCAGTGCTTGTAGCGTTGTTCTCGGTTGGTCTCGCGGCTCCGGCGAGTCACGCGAGCCCGCACGTCAAGGCCTCTGCCTGGACGCAACTCGGTGGCATCCCTGGTGTCGTCGCTCATCGCGGGGGCTCATCCCTCGCGCCTGAGAACACCTTGGCTGCCTACCGCGCGGCGATCGGTCGGGGAGACCGCGCTGTAGAATGCGATGTTCATCTCTCCGCCGATGGGGTCCCCGTCGTTATCCATGATCCAAAGCTCGGACGCACCACAGACGGTCGCGGACTCGTGCGACGCCGCTCCTTGCGGTCGCTACGTCGACTCGACGCGGGCGGGTGGTGGTCGGGCGCGTACCAGGGAGAAGCCGTCCCAACTCTCGAGGAGGTGCTCGACATCGCGAAGAATCGCGCGGTCGTGTTTCTAGAACTCAAGCAAGGACGAGGACTCGTGGCCGCGGTTCAAAAGGTGATCGACGAGCGCCCCGAACAACGACAGCAAATCGTCCTCATCTCGTTCGACGGAAGACTCCTACGGGAAGCCTCCAAGCGGCTTCCCGATCTTCCCCGGATGCTCTTGTTCAAGAAACGCGCCCGCTATGGCCGAAACATGCTCCGGCTCGCTCGCCGAGCACGCGCGACGATGGTAGGGCTTGACTTCGACAAGGTGCGCGCGCGCGACGTGCATCTCGCCCATAAGCGCGCCATGCCCGTGTACGCCTATACGGTCAACGACCTCCCCCGCGTCGCCACCCTCGTGCGCATGGGTATCGACGGCGTCATCACAGATCGCCCGTTTCTCGCCTCCGAGGTGACCTCCACCCAAGCCCGAGAGTACGCGGCGCGCCCCTAGCTCTGTGGCGCGCGCGGCTCGTCTGCCGTGAACCGGAAGGTGCGCGAAGCGGCGTCAAGCTCGCGGACAACCTTGAACACCGGTGCTAGAGTCCACCGGTGGAACCGACGAATCCATCCGGCAGAGGCTTGGCTGTCTTTGCCGTCGGCGTGCCCCTAAACCCCGCCCTCCGCGAGGCCCGCTCAGCCCTCACACCTGTCGCGTGCCGACCTCCCCGCGCCTCGATGACGACCCGTTCCATGGAACGCGACCTGCGAGAGGCTCCATGAACTACAAGCTGATTATCGTCGGCATCTACACCCTCTTCGCCGCCGTAGAGCTGCTCGGCGGGCGTTTTTTCTTCCGCGACGACACCACACGCAAAGACCTCTTCTTGGATATTGCGTGCACGCTGTCCCTGCCGCTTCTCGTCGTTCCGACGGTGCTCTTGACGGGCGAGAACCTGACAGAGTGGCTACGTCCCGGCTCTGCCAACTCCTTGGCCGCGTGGCCGTGGTGGACCATGTTCCTAGTTTTGATCGTCGTCGATGATCTCACTCAATACTGGTGGCACCGCCTCTCTCATCAAGTCCCGTGGCTGTTTGCCCTGCACCGAGCCCACCACTCGGCTCGCTACCTCTCTGTTCGAGTGACCTATCGAAACAACCTCCTCTACTACGCGCTCATGCCCGGCCTGTGGTGTTCGAGCGTCCTCATCTACCTCGGATTTGGGCCCGTCTACGCGATCTATGCCTCCATTAAGCTCACCGTCATCATCGGCGCTCATTCCAGCGTCCCCTGGGACGCCTGGATGCTCCAACGACGGTGGGCACACCCTATGCTGTGGGTCCTTGAACGCACGGTCTCTACCCCCACAACCCACGCCGCCCACCATGGTCGCCACGCCTCCGATTCAGCCACGCATTACAGAGGCAACTTCGGGAACCTGCTGTTCATCTGGGACATGATTTTCGGCACGGCAAAGATTGCGCGGCGTCGCCCGTCCACCTTCGGGCTTGAGGATGTCGCCCCCTCCTCTGCCCTCGAGGAGTTTGTGTGGCCGTTTGGTTCCGTGAGGCCAAGAGGAGAGTCTAGCGCCGCGGTACATGACACCGCCCCCGCGTCGCCGCCAAGTCCGCAGGTTAGCGCTCGTTCGAGGGATGCGAAGCCGGAGAGATGAGGCGACCCACGGGTCCCACGCATCCGAGCCCATCCGATCCAAGATCGCCCTCGCGACACACCTTGTGGCAGACTTGGGCGCTTTGAAGGAGCCCCAACCATCGCACGCCATCGCTCCAAGAGCGGCGGTCAGATCTCGCGCGGCATCCCTAAGGCTGTACTTTCTGGTGCTGTTCGCTTCGGCGCTCACCATCCCAACCGTCATCTTCGGCACCATGCAGGCCCATCAATGGGAGGCGGCGTCTCGGGAGTCCTACGACGCTCGCCTCGAACTGGCGGCCTTTCGCCTCTCCTCCGACGTAGGGGCCTTCATGCATGAGCAGGCCTTCTCCATTCAGGCGGCGGCGCGGGTGCTCGGCGCCCTCGACAACTGG
>JBDQGY010000337.1:0-3409 GCA_040265175.1 Nannocystaceae bacterium | reverse complement strand
GGAGGAGTCCCCCGCTGAGCCATCCCGACGCGCCCGCCATGGACGTGGTGTCCGCCATACTGTCGCAAGGGGAGTCCGCGCTCTTACCCTCTCGTGTTCGGCGTCAGGCGAAAGTTGTCAGCGATATTTTTGGGTCGGTGAACGCGCAACGGTGCGCTGGCTCGCTCTTGGTGAGCGCCGAGACCACGCCAGGGAACGAACTCAGGGCTTGTTCGGAAATCGTGAAGACCGTCCGCGAGGTGGGCGACACGCCGCTCGGGGAAGATGCGTTGGAGCGTGCGAAGGCTCAAATCCTCTGCGCGCAGGCGTATCGCACGGAGACCATGGAGGGCCTCGCCCACGGGATCGGACACTTCGTCTCACAATATGGCGATCTCGCGGCGGAGGGGCGCTATTTTGAGCACATAGGTCGGGTTACGGAGGCTGACATCCGCCGTGTCGCGGCTCGCTGGCTCTGCAAAGAGGCTGGCCTCGCGTTGATTCGATCCCCGACCCGCCGACCTCGGGGTGCCTCCTCGTGGGCCTCCACGCTGGAGCCGAGCGCCCCCCGACGACGCTCACGCACGTCGACGCATCTGGCTCGCGAGCCAGGGGGTGTGTACGGCGCGCGGCTTGAAAATGGTCTGCGGGTTCGGGTGCTCTCGGATCCCAGGGTCCCCGTGGTCGCGTCGACGTTGTTGTGGGAAGGCGGCGGGAGGTTCGAGGACCCACGCCACGCAGGTGGTCTCTGGCTAGCCACGGGCTTGCTCACTCGAGGCTCGCTCCAACGGACCGGGGATCAACTTTCACGTGAAGTGGACGCGATGGCCGGGGACTTATCTGGGTTCGCGACCCGGGACTTCGCCGGCATTCGGGCAGAGTCCATGAGCCGGTACTTTGGGCCGATGATCGAGCGAACGCTGGAGTGCGCGGTGACGCCGTCATTTTCCAGGGATGAGTTTCGAGAGGAGCGACGCGTCTTGCTCGAAGAGCTAGAGGGACAAGCGGACGACACGGCGTTGCTCGTGGCACGGGCGGCCTTGGCCCGGGCGTTTGGCACCCACGCGTACGGACGCAGCATGCGTGGGTCGGAGAAGACCCTGGCGCGCCTCGATGAAGTGAACACGCGCGCGGCTTGGCTGAGTCAACACCGTATTGAAGATGGGGTCCTCGCGATCGCCGGCGACATCTCACCGCGAGAGGCGATGGACACGATCGAGGCGTTGGTGCGGCGGGTTGAGACCGACGCGGCGGCGACACGAGACGACCTCGGTGAAGAATCCACGCGGGGACGGAGCGGCGAGGCTGCGGGCTGGCTTCGCTGGCCAGCGAAGCCACGGAGTCACGTGGTGCGCTCGGCATCGATGCAGCAGCAGGCCCATCTGCGAATGTTGTTTCGGGGGGTCCCGGTGCACGATCCACGCGTCCCGGCGCTGCGCATTCTCATGGCTGTTCTTGGCGATCAGTCGGGGCGACTGTTCGCGGCGTTGCGTGAGGACGAGGGGCTCGTGTATTCGGTGGGGGCCAAGTCGGTCGAGGCTCTAGAGGGGGGATACCTCGCGATTGCTGCCTCGACCCGGCATGACCGGGTCGCGAAGGTTCGCCGGAAAATCCGGCAGGTGCTCTTGGATCTCAGAGAAGAGGGAATTCGCCCGGAAGAGCTCCAGCGAGCGACTCGTACGCTGGTCTCAGAGCACGAGCGTGGACGGCAGCGAAGGATGCGTCTCTCCATTGAGCTTGCGATGCGGGCGGTCTCCGATCGTCCATGGGCGGAGTTTGGACAGTTTCCTCGATCGCTTCGAACGGTCACAAGGCAGGACGTTCAAGAGGTGGCGCAAGCCTTGCTCGATCCATCCAGCACCGTGGAGGTTCGTTCCCGAAATCCAAAGGGCGGCGCCTAGCTCGCACCAAAGACATAGACGTCGTAGAGCGCGTGGGTCCAGGCGGCCACGGCGAACCCCCGGACCTGGTAGATCAACGCGAACACGACGCCGGCGAGCGTGCGGTACGTGAACGCGGCGAACTGAAAGGGTTCACCTGCAGGACCGATGTGGTGCGCTAGACTGAAGGCGACCGAGGAGATAACGAGCGCGAGGATCCACGCTCGCTTCGCTCCAGTGAGGCCAGACAGCAGCCACCCCAGTCCGCCGACACCGCCAATTCGGAAGATCAACTCCTCGTGCAGGCCGGCCCCGGCCGAGATAACGATAATCTCCAAAGGCCCCAGACCACCGCTACCAGTGGAGAGCACTGGCAGGCGGAGGCCAGGCGGCACCGCGATGACCTCACGCATGACGTAGACGATGAGCGTGCCCATGGTCAGGGCGTAGAAGGTGGACTCCGCGAGGACGGGGACGAAGGCCTGAGGGTCAAAAGTGTCGCGCGCCCGTAACGCGAGGATGATGGCGGCGTAGAGCACCGCCATCACGCCCAATACGATCAGGTAATTGGTCAGGTCACGGGCGCAAAGTTCGATCAGGCCGCGGGTGATGAAGTCGGCTCCGTTTTGGCCTGGCGAGAGCAAGATCCCCAGCTGATAGGTTGCAAAGAGCGGAAATACGAAGATCGCGCTGGTGAGCGCGTCGATTCGACCTGAAAAGTGATTGAAGAACGTTCCACGGGTTGCGGGCGCTCTTCGGCGCTTCTTGGCAGGAATGTCTTCGCTTGCCATCTCCCCTGATCCTGCGCTAACCGTCGTGGCAGGACAACTTTGTGGACCTGAAAGCGAGCATATTGGTGTTCTTGGGCGGCGGAGTTGGCGCGTGGCTGCGCGTGGCGCTCGGCATGCACGTGGACGCCGCAAGCAGATGGTTCCCGGGCGTGGGTGTGCTCCTTGTAAACCTGATCGGGTGCGTGTGCATTGGCGCCGCCTCTGTGGGGATGGAGGACGGACCATGGAAACTCGGGGTCATCGGGGGTCTCGTGGGAGGCTTGACCACATTTAGCAGCTTCGCGTTGCTGCTGGACACGACCGCGAGAGATGGGCGATGGCTTTGGGTCGGCACCCAGGCGGCGTCACACTTGATCGGCGGCGCGCTAGCCGTCGTCGCAGGGATGTACGCGGCGCGCTATGTGCTGCACCTGCTGCACACAGGGACCTCGCCCTAGTCACCCATATCGGCGACCGCGATGAGGGCGAACACGCCGCGGGCATAGTGGCGCCACCGAGCCACAGACTTACTTCTTTTTGGCCTTGGAGGCGGTCTTCTTTTTGGCCTTCTCGCGGGCTCGCTCCTTTTGAATGCGCTCTTTGTCGCGCTCTTTGTCGCGTTTGGCCTTCTCTCGCTCCTTGTCGCGCTTCGCCTTCTCGCGCTCTTTGTCGCGGCGGGCCTTCTCGCGCTCGCGTTCTTTGCGGGCGCGCTCTTTGTCGCGCTCTTTGTCGCGCCGAGTTTTCTCGCGGTCGCGTTCTTTCTCGCGCCGAGCTTTCTCC
>JBDQGY010000336.1:0-3416 GCA_040265175.1 Nannocystaceae bacterium | reverse complement strand
GGGTAATTCGTGACGTGCACCCCACGGATTCAAGAGCGATTCTCGTCTCTCCATCCAAGAAGGCGTACCGAGCATTCCAGCGATTCTTGCGGGTCTCTAACGCGATCCTTGATGACGCCTTCGACGGGTTTACGCGAAAGCAGATGCGTGAGCTCGTTGGGATGACCGAGCGACTTCGGGAGAACCTCGACGATCTATGAGCGGGCGTTTGCTGGATTAGCGGTGATTTCGTCGGCGCTCATGGATCTTTTACAGCCTTCGAGAGAGGGTGCGGCCCGCGAGCAAAGCGAGGCTGGTCGCGATCAGGGCAGGACGAAGCACCTCGGAGGTGGAGAAAAAACCCGCCGCGAGGCAGCCGAAGGCGACAGGGCTCAAGCGCTCTAGCCAGAGCGCCATCCTGGCGGGGACCTTCGAAGGCTTTCCTCCCAGGGCGCGCAGATAATGAATGATGATGGAGGACTCGCGAATCCACCGCTCACCCGTGGAATCTTGGGTTCGAAGCACGGGGACGACCGCGCGGCCGATCTGTTCGGCGAGCTCTCTGCGCGCGTTGTCATCGGCGGCGATGTCCACAAGCTCCACTTGCAACTCGAGCTTGGCGAGCGCCTCAAGCACCCGCTTACAGTGAGGGCACGTCCAGGTCATGTACAGGGCGAGGGCTGCAGGCGAGTTCGATGGTGTGTTCATGGCGTTGGATTCCATTTTCGTGCGGCGCGCCGCAGTCGTCGTGCGCGGAGTTCGAGGGCCGATGCGTCGGGTGGTGTCGCGTCGTCCGCGTACGCGAAGCGCAGGCGCTCGTACTCCGAGATGAATGTCTCGAGCCCCTCTTCTGCTGGAAACCCGGCCGCCGAGATCCTACGCGCTAGGGCGTGGGGCGTCTCCGCTGCGGCGCGCTCAAAGCCGTGCCGCGCGAAGCTATTCATCACCCCTTGCATAGACTTGGTCACATCACGGACCGCGAACGAGCCCCTGCGCCGGAGGCGAAGCCAGACCACAAATAGCGCGACCATGGCGCTTATGACGGCCACGGTCGTCAGGCGGGTCCTGTTCACGCGGAATCGCTGATCATGCCACTGAACCCCCACGCTGGAGAGCAAGTCGAGCTGGGTTCGAAGGTTGTAGTCGATCACGTACGCGAGATATTTATTCCGGAGGGCGTCGAGGTATTCACGTAATTTGGGAAACGCGATCGCGTAGGACTGACTGCGGCGCCCATCGGTGGGGGTGGGATCGAATCGGAGCCACCCAAACCTATCAAAGTACACCTCGATCCAGGAGTGTGCGTCCGCCTGCGTGACGGTATAAAAACCACCGTATTCATTCAGGGTGCCGCCGACATAGCCGTTTACGAGGCGTGTGGGGATGCCCATCTCTCTCAAAAGCATCGCCGCGGCGGTGGCGAAGTACTCGCAATGCCCGGCGCGCGCGTCAAACAAAAAGAACTCCAATGGATCCCGTGGGTCCTCTGATGGCATCTCAGGCTGTTCGAGGGTGTATTCGAGCGCGGCGAGGTGGTCGATGACCGCGCGCACCGCCTTCACGCGTGACATGCCGTCTTGCTTGAGAGAGACAGCCAACTCCCGGAACTGCGGGGTGAAGTTCGCGGGCACAACAAGAAAATGCTCGGGCACCGACTGGGTGAGGACCGGCACCGACGCGAGCTCAAGATCCGACGGAAAACCCAGTCTGGAGATCGCTTTGTAGCGCATGGGTCCCGGCTGCTTGCGCTTCACGGTTAGCTTGTCGCCCACACCGAGTTGAGGACGATAGGAGCGTTCGACGAGACCGCGGGACTGCAGTCGTACTCCCGCAGGGATGTCTGGGAGGAAGATAAGATTGAGTCCAATATCTTCCAACGTGATCGTGGAGACGATCGGTCGCTCTCCGTTCTGACCGCCGTCGCGGGGGCTCAGGCGATCTCGGCAGCCAACGCCGGGGACCATTGGGCTCATCCTCGGGGAGTCTCCGTCCCCGAGAATGTGGGTGTTACAGCGGTAGGACAAGGACAGTGACGGTTGATCGAGTGAGGCGCTCCACTCCCCGTCCTCGTACCGGTCGAAGGAGGTCCCGCGGAAATACCAGCCCAGAAAATCACCTGCTTGGGTCGCGCGGTCCGGCGTAATTCGCATCACCACTGTGGGATCATTTTTGATGGTGCCAAAGCGTCCGAGCTGAACCTGACTGCTGAATCCGGAGACCGTGCCTGTAGGCAGCGCACCGCGAAGGAACACCCCCGCGCCAAACCGGGGAAAGAGGAGAAATACCGCCAGGCCGCCGATCAGGACGAGCCCGGTCACCTGAATCGAAATCGAAAACAGGCCCTGAACCCGTCGAGGGTCGATTCGTTGGAGGTCGTACATCACGCGTGGCCCGAGCCGCTCGGCCTCCGCGACGAGCAGGTTAATGGTGAGCGCGAAGACCAGTGTGGCGAGATAGATCGTCAAGATCAGCGGGTACGAGAGTTCGACGTTGATGACCGCGCCGATGGTCATCAAGACGCCAGTGATCAGAATAATCTGCTGGTGCTCGCGAGTTTTCTGCCGGTTAAAGAATCGCTGTACGCACAAGAGAAGGAGAAAATCTGTGCCCGTGTCCAACAGCTCCTCCAAGGCGAGCGCTCGCCAAATGGAGAGGACCAACGCTACGAAGATGACGAAGGTCCAGCCCCGGCGGTTGCGCTTGGTGTCCTTGATCGGAGCGCGCCAGAGCGCGAGCGCGATGGAGAGGCCCGCGAGCGTCATCGCGAGGGACGTGGAGCCTCCGCCGAGTCGCACTGACGCCGCGGCGAGGGCGACGAGGATGACACTGAGGCTCGAGCGCAGCCGGAGAGGGTCCGCGAGCAGGGTAACAAAGACGGAGGCGATCACCGCGAGCCTCCCAGGCCAACCTCGGAGAGGAATCCAAGCATCGCCTCTTCGTGTGTTCTGCCAACGGAGGGGGAGAAGACGAGCTCTTCACCGTAGCGTAGTCCGATCTCGAGGTTGCCCTCACGGATTCCATTGACGATCGCCGTGCTCGTGAGGGACACCGCTCGCTCGAAATCGGGGTCTCCGCCCCTGCCAGACGCCAACTGCAGCACGACCGTCCGGTGACTGTGGTCTTCGTGTTCGCAGGCGACGAGGGAGGCCATGCGCGCGCTCGCAGGCCAGTTGATCGCGGAACTTGGGTCAGAGTCTCGATACTCTCGCAGCTCGTAGATCTCACCACTTCGGCCGCGACGCTCAATCGCGCGAGGGCCAACAGCCTCCGATGGGAGCAGCGAGTCAGGCTGGATCGTGCGATCGAGGAGCGCGGGGAACACGACCACCGGTGTGGAGGCAGCGAGAAACCTTCGCTTAACGAAGAGACCGAACGGAAACCTCGTGGCCACCACGGATGGAGGCAGTGAGTGTCGTCCTCGTCGTGGGCATCGGACG
>JBDQGY010000335.1:0-3431 GCA_040265175.1 Nannocystaceae bacterium | reverse complement strand
GGGGGGGGGCCCCCCGCCGCGCGGGGGGCCGCCCCTCCCGTAGACGAGGCCCCCCCTCGCGAGGGCGCGGAGTCTTCGGCCGGATTCCGCGGAGCCTTCCAACAGCCCTTCAAGCTCGAGCCGCTCATGCTCAGCGAGGCCCTGTCTACCGCCGTCGAGACCAACCTCGACCTCCGCTCCCGCGTCATCGACGTGGAGATCTCGGAGACCCAAGTGCTCGCGGGGCTTGGCGCCTACGACCTCATCATGACCGCCGGCGTCAGCGGTTCCCTCGGCAAGACGACCCCGCGAGGTTCCGCGTTCGTTTTCTCCACGGGCAGCGAGAGCCTCGGTGCCAACATCGGCTTCTCGCGCGCCCTCGAGACGGGCGGCAATGTCTCGCTGCAGTTCAATTTTGACCGGACCCTCACGGCCCAGCCACGGAACTTCTTCGGAGCCGCTGCCGCGTCCTCTGGGACCATCGAGCTCGCGGAGTACGTGGTCGCTCCCACCTTGACGATAAGCCACCCCCTGCTCCGAGGCCTCGGGCTCAAGGTCAATCGCGCGAATATTGACCGCGCGCGACTCTCGGCCAGTCAGGCGCGGGCCAACGAACACCTCATCGCGCAACAGGCGGTCCGCGACGTGGTGCGCGCCTATTGGGACGTGCTGTACGCCATCCGCGACCTTGAGAACCGCCACAAGGCGGTCGAGCTCGCGGAGCAGCAGCTTGAACTCACACGCGCCCAGGTCGCCGCGGGCCGCCTCTCCGCTGTCGAAGCCAAGGCCATCGAGCAGTCCTTGGCTGTGCGAGAAAACGAGGTCATCGTCGCCGAAGACTCCCTCCTCACCGCCTCGATCACCTTGCGGACGCTGATGGGCGAATCGCTGTCGGGGGGCTCCACCCTGGGCATCAACCCCACCACAGCCCCCGACTACTTTGAGCCGCGTGCCATCGACATCGACGAGGAAATTGAGCGCGCCCTAGCCAACAACCCCCAAGCGCGTCAACTCGAACTCGCCCTCGCGAGCAGCCGAATCGACGAGCTTGAGGCGGCCAACCAGCGACTCCCGCAACTCGACTTCAGCGGCTCGTTCAACGCTCGCGGTCGCAGCGTCGACACAGCCGCCGTGCCTGAGACGGGCACCCCCGCCGCGCAAGGATCTTGGTCAGAGGCGTTTGGTAACTTCGTCAACGAAGATATCTCCGCAGACGGACTGTTCGCCGACTTCACCATCCGCGGTCAACTCGATCTGCAATGGGACATTCGAAATCGAACCGCGAAGGCGAATCATCAGCGGGCACGCGCCCAGATCGCTCTCGCTGAAATCAACCTGCAAAAGACCCAGCAGTCGCTGGCGTCGCAGGTGATCCAGGCCGCCCGAAGCATGCGCAGCGCGCTCAAGCGAATCGAAGTCTCGGACCTCTCCGTCGAACTCTCCGAGAGCAACCTCGAGGCGGAGCGCGCACGATTCAGCGCCGGCACCGCCACCAACTACGACGTCCTCTCACGGATCGACGAGCTCAACCGTGCCCGCCAGGACGCGCTCAATGCGCGACTCGACTACGTCCGCGGACTCTTGGAGATCCAGACCCTCAATGGCGAGATCCTCCCGGCCTACGGCATCGCGCTCGCCCATTCCAATGCCTCCAAAGGCTGACTCCCCGCCTCGCACGACCGGAGCGAAGCCCTGATCCTCGCCCGCTTGATCGTTGATGAAGCGGCAGTAAACGCGAGAGACAAGCGGTCTCTTGTGGCGCGACTTGCTTCGAGTGCTGCAGCGGATCGCGGGGTTGGCGCAGATTGTTCCTCCGCATCGCTCCGTGGTAGCGTCCGCCCACCTTGGGACGCACGCGCCCAGGGGAGATGAGGCACCTGAGCATGGATTCGGCCAACACCAGTTTGAACAAATGGGAACTCGAAGCGACCAGCAAGCCGCTCACTTCCGGAGAAGGAATCGTCGGCATGCTCGCCCTCGCGACCTTCGGTGCGATTTTCCTGGTGATCATCGCGGGCTCCGTCTACGGCATCGTCGGTCCCAAGCAACATGGTGGCCTTGAAGAGCAGTACCAAGAGAAGCTTGGTGGCAGCGGTGACCAGCAAGCTGCTCCCGCTGCTGCGCCGGCCGAAGTTGCGCCCTAGGTACCAGCCTCGCCGTGGGTGGTGACGACCCGGGCAGAGTCTGGCGTCGAGAAGCCGATGAACGAAAGCTGCTGTCCGATCCCGGCGCCGTCGCGCCGGTAGGAGAAGTAGGTCTCGGGCTGGAGACACGTGCAGCCGCCGACATCTTCGATGTGGTTCGCCACTAGTCCTGAGGCGAGCAGCTGACTCCGAACGCACCCGCGCAGATCTACGTGCGGACGCGGACGCGCCGCGTTTGCCGGAAGCACAAACGCATCCGCAAATTGAGCGGCGACGTCGGGTCCCACTTCGAACGCCTCGACGCTGATGCACGGACCGATCGCCGCGAGTACCCGGACGGGCGAGGCCCCCCGCGCGCTCAATTCCTTCACCGTCTCTGCCACGATATTCGCGACGGTCCCACGCCACCCCGAGTGCACCGCGGCGCAGAGCCCCGCGACCTCATCCACCAAGAGGACGGGGACGCAATCCGCCGTTCGCACACCGGCCACCAGCCCCGAATCCCGGCTGGCGAAGACCGCGTCGGCCTTCGTATCCTCTCGCACGGCGCTCGCGTCTACGATGGCGACGCCGTGCACCTGGTCGGCCGTTCGCAGGCAAGCTGGATCAAAGCCCGCGTCCTCTCCAAGTCTCCGAAGATTCTCGCGGACGCGGGTGGGCTCGTCACCCCACTTCTCACCCAAATTGAGCGACGCATATCGCCCCTCGCTCACACCTCCCCGCCGATCCGAGAATCCGTGACAGAGGCCGGAGGGAAACTGGCGAGCACGCTGGCGCATAACATCATCCTAACAGGCGTCCGCCATCACCGTCCCAACGGATCGCCTCACGCCGCCAAGTCAAATCGTGAGGCGGCGGAAGGTCTGCTCAAAACTCTCCGGCAAAGGAGCCTCAAAGCGGAGCGCCTCCCCCGTCACCGGATGGTCGAAGCCCAGCACCTGGGCGTGAAGCGCCTGTCGTCCAATATCTTGAATCGCGGCCGCGACCTCCTCGTTCCGCGCTCGATACCCGTACAGCGCGTCCCCGAGGATCGGGTGGCCTAGCGCGCGCGCGTGCATCCGAATTTGATGTGTGCGCCCCGTATGAAGCGTAAACCGAACCACCGTGGCGCCCCGTAAACGCCGCTCCACGCGGAGATGTGTTTTGGCCTCGCGCACGCCCTTGCCTCTCGCGACCGGCGCAAAACGTCGCCGGTCGTTGGCGTCTCGGGCGTGGCCGCTCACCACGGCGCGGGCGTCGACGGGCAACGTCCCCAGCAGAATTCCGAGATATGAGCGCTCCCGCGAGTGCGCGCGCAACTGCGCCGCG
>JBDQGY010000334.1:0-3457 GCA_040265175.1 Nannocystaceae bacterium | reverse complement strand
GTGTTCATCTCCATGAATCGCAAGGTGCCGTCTTGGTCGAGCAAGAACTCCATGGTGCCGGCGCCCACGTAGCCGATGGCGGCGGTGGCGTGCACGGCGGCCGCGACGGTGCGCGAGAGCTCCGCGGGATCGAGCACCGGCGCGGGGGACTCCTCGATGAGCTTTTGGTGGTTGCGCTGCACGGTGCAGTCGCGCTCGCCGAGGTGCACCACGTTGCCGTAGCGATCCGCGAGCAGCTGAAGCTCGATATGGCGGCCGCCCTCGATGAGACGCTCGAGGTAGACGCGGTCGTCGCCGAAGGCCGCCCGAGCCTCGGCGCTCGCGTCGTCAAAGGCCTGCCGCACCTCGTCGCCGCTCCGGGCGATGCGCATGCCTCGGCCGCCGCCGCCGCTCTCGGCTTTCAAGAGCACGGGGTAGCCCACGGACTCGGCCACCGCGAAGGCCTCGTCGCGATCGGCCAAGATACCGTCACTGCCGGGGATCAAGGTGAGGCCCGCGTGACCCATGGCCTTCTTGGCCGGGGTCTTCTTGCCCATCAGGTGCATGACATGGGCGGGGGGTCCGAGGAAGGTGACACCGTGTTGCTCGCATAGGCCGGCGAAGCGCGGCTGCTCGGCCAAAAATCCCCACCCGGGGTGCAGCGCCGTACAGCCGGTCTGCACGGCCGCTTGGACCACGCGCGTCATGTCGAGGTAGGACTCGCTGGCGCGGGCGGGGCCGAGCAGCACGGTCTCTCGGTCGCGGGTGTACGGCGCGCGGGCGTCCGCCGCGGAGACCGCGAAGACCGGGGTGATGCCCATCGCGTCGCAGGCGGTGGCGATGCGCACCGCCACCTCGCCGCGATTGGCGATCAAGAGCTTATGAAAGCCTCCTGCCATGGTTCGCGCACCGTATCACCCCGAGCGGGGCGCGGTCATGGGGGGGCGTGGACAGGGCGGGGCCGGCGCTAGGCGGCCGAAGAGGATTTGACACCCAGCCAGTCCAAGGCGCTGGCTTCGTCTTCAAAGATCTGGAGGCGTGGGGCCTCGCCGTCGGGGAGCGCGTGCAGGCTCTGGCGCACGTAGTCGAGGTCGGTGACCACGGCGACCTGCTCGGCGCGTTGCACCAAGGAGCGGCGGTGGGCGGACAGGCCCGCCTCGAAGCCG
Organism: Nannocystaceae bacterium; assembly: GCA_040265175.1. GTDB lineage: Bacteria > Myxococcota_A > Polyangia > Nannocystales > Nannocystaceae > JAAZXR01. The sequence continues at coordinate 2,312 of JBDQGY010000334.1, read as the reverse complement.
CGATCGGACTCCGCGCTCTTGCGGCGAAGATCGAGGAGCATGCGTTCAGGTCGGACCGTTGGTTCGAGCGCCGTCAGGATGCGACCTGCGGCGGCGTGGACCTCCACGTGACTCGCGAAGGGGCGGGCCGTGCGCCGCACGTGCACCACGTCGTCGCGGGAAAAGAGCTCAAAATAAGGGGTGAGGCAGCGTAGTTGGGGAGAAGTCATCAAAGGCCAACCTTGGGTACGATCGATCTCTAAGGCGAAGACGCCGCCGATGCATGGATGAGTCCCGCAAAGGGACCGTGCAGGGGCAAGAATGAGCGGTCGCGCGTGCCTGGGACCATGGTGCCCGCAATGTCGCCGATCGCAAAAAAAAGCGCCCCCATCGGTGGATGGAGGCGCTTGCGGAGTCGGTGGGATTCGAACCCACGGTAAGGTTTCCCCTACGCAGATTTAGCAAACCTGTGCCTTCAGCCTCTCGGCCACGACTCCTCAAACGGGTGGTTGCTCCCCAACCGGGGATCGGGAAACTAACGGCGGCGCGCCTGTTATGCAAGTTGAATCCGACCTCGTCGTGTGGGCTTGCGACCTGCGGATCCGGTACGGAGCATCGGCCGCGGGTGGGCGGCGGCGGGCGGGTGCCCTTGTGACGGACCAACCCGTGCGCGACACTCAACCTTGGTGAGCGAACCAGAAACCATGCGCGATCAGCACGCGGACCCTCTGCGGTCGAGCGGGCCGCGCGAGGACGGTCGCACCACGGGCATCGTCTTCGAGGTCGGCTGCCTTGTGTGGGGGCTCGGGATCGGCTGGCTCGTGGTGCTCGGCCTCGCGGCTGTGGCTCCGGGCGTCATGGAAGGGGGCTCGCTGTATCTGGTTTCGCCGCTCCAGCTTGGGGTCTGTGGGCTGGTCTACGCGGCCACTGTGCGGTGGGTTGGCGTGCCGGCCCCGCCCATGGGGGCCCATGGTTTGCGTGGACCCGCGACGAGCCCCGCGCGGCCTTGGGCGCGCGCGTGGGGGGTGTGGGCCGCCCACGTGGGCGCGGCGGTGGCGGGGAGCATCTTGATCGGCGGAATCATGGAGCTGCTCGGGGTGGAGGTGGACGAGCAGGCCAAGGTGCTTGAGGCGGTGGGCGATGGGCGTACCTGGACAGCGGACCTGGTGGCCTTGTGGGTGGGCGCGGTGGTGCTCGCCCCCGTGGCCGAGGAGTGGGTGTATCGCGGGCTCTTGTTTCGTCGGCTGCGGGTGTGGGCGCCGTCGTGGGTGGCGTGGTCGTTGCCTGCGCTGATTTTTGCGGTGAGCCACGGCAATTGGAGCGGCCTGGCAATCTACGCGTGGTTGGCGCTGGTGTTTGCCAATGCCTATCGAATGAACGGCTCACTGCGCACAGCCATGGGCGTGCACGCGGCCAACAATTTGCTCACCCTGCTTCAGTTGATGCTGGTCGCCCGCCTTGGGACGTGAGCCACGAGCGGTGGAGCCCCCGTCCGTGGACGGACGAATCGGCCCAGTTGCGTGAATCGCGCGTAGCGGACGGCCAGAGAGGGAAACAGTGGTCGGTAGCGGACGGTCCGACGTGGGTGTTCCGCGCCCAGCCAGGGGCAGGCCTCTCAGCGATGCACATAATTTCGATCGGGTCGCGGCTTGCTCCCGCCCGCGACCGCTGATAGCTTGCCGACCCCACGCACCCGTAGCTCAGCTGGATAGAGCGTCGGTCTACGGAACCGAAAGTCGGTGGTTCGAATCCTTCCGGGTGCGCCCCCCTCCGCTTCACACGAAGCGGAGGGTTTTTTTATGCGCGCGGACGGGAGGACGCGTCGGGCGGATCGACGGCGGTGGCGGTGAACGCCCGATGGTGAGGCCGCAGCCGCGAGCCCCGGGGCCGCGTTGTGGGGAGCGCTCGGCCTTTGGCATAGTGGGGCCATGATGAAACGACGGTTGTTGGAGTGGTGGGCGATCCCGCTGTGCGTGAGCGTGTGGGGTTGCGGCGGGAGCGAGGTGACGCTCTCGGCAGACGGCGGCGCCGAGGCGGGCGATATGGACGGCACCGACACGGACGGCACCGACACGGAGATGAGCGGTGAGTCGGGTAGCGAGACGAACTCCGGGGACGGCGACGGCGATGGCGACGGCGATGGGGATGGGGATGGGGACGGCGACGGCGATGGGGATGGAGATGGGGACGGTGACGGAGATGGAGACCCGACGACGACGGGGGATGGAGATGGAGATGGAGATGGAGATGGAGATTAGGAATAGGGATGGAGATAGGGATAGGGATAGGGATAGGGATAGGAATTAGGAATAGGGATAGGGATAGGGATAGGG
>JBDQGY010000333.1:0-3466 GCA_040265175.1 Nannocystaceae bacterium | reverse complement strand
TCGTTGGGGAGGGGGTCGCGGGCGCGTCCCGGGAGGTGCTCCAGGCGCTTCGCCCGCGCCGCGGCCGGCCACCTTTGTAGCGTGCGGCGCCGCGCGCGATGGCCTGCAAGATCGGGTTGATCGGCGCGAGTGAGATCACCGCCTCGAGGAGGTTCATGCCGGTCTCAAAGAAACGCAGCAGGTGCGCGAGTCGGGTCTTGGCGAATCGAATGTCTTGGGTGTCGGGCCCTCGCCGAAGCTCCTCCATGACGGCGCGTGCCTGCTCGATGGCGTCCTCCACTTCTTCACGCTCACGGCGGCGGATCACGGTGGTGATGAGCTTCCAAAAGTCTGTCTCGGCTTCAAGCTGCCGGCCGACTCGCCGCAGCACGCCCCACTCGACGAGGGAGGTGATGGTCATGCTCGCGGATCCGGCGCTGATGGCGAGCGTGTCTCGGATTGAGCGTTGATCGAGCGGCGTCGGCGACAAGAACACCAGGCCGAAGATTCGGCCCTGGGTGCGGGTGAACCCCCAAAAGTCAGCGATGTTCCCAAAGACCTCCGCGATCCGCAGTTGGGCGGAGGCGAGGAGGTCATCCGCGGGGGGGGCGCTCTGATTGTTCGTAGGTTCGCTCACAGTGGTCAGCTTTCAAATCAATTTGAAGCTCTCAGAGCGGGAATAGTCGGTCCGCTCGACTGTGTCAACGTGTCTTTTTGGTAGGATCGCGGCCGAAATTCCGCGGAAGAAATAGAGGCGAAGTCGGGTATTCTCTCCACCCAGGATCGAGAGGGTTCGTTGGTGATCTCCGACAAACTATCCAACATGTTGTACGCGCTCGTAGGCACCCTCGTCGGGGGCGCGGCGGTGATCGCCGCGTCGCAAGCGGGGGGGCGCGCGCATGAGGCGACAGGTGCCCGTGCCGGCGGGGTGTCCACGGCCCACCCGGAGGAGCGCATCAACGGAAAGGAGAGGGATCGCGGGGTTGACGCGAAACGGCCGGGGTCTGCGCCCACCATGGCGCCCACCCGTACTGGGCGTGGTGCCGAGCAAGGGGCGCTCGAGCAGGCCGTGGCGAGGACCAAGGAGACGGTCGTGATGCTCGACGTCCTCGGCAACTTGAGCGGCGCGGGGGTGGTGATCGACTCCTCGGGAATCGTGTTGACGAACTATCACGTGGTGGCGCCGCTGCTCGGGGTGGATCCCCGACAACAAGGAAGCGACGGGCGCTTGTCCGTTCGGTTTCGGGATGGACGCACCGTGCAAGCGGAGATTGTCGCGGCCGACGGGACTGAGGACCTCGCCTTGCTGCGGTTGACGGTGCCGGCGGGGGATGAGGTTTCGGCCGCCTCCATGGGCAGCTCGTCGAAGCTCGAGGTGGGGCAGGCGGTCTACGCCGTCGGGTGCCCCGTGGGGCTCGAGCACACTGTCTCCTCGGGGATCATCTCTGCGGTGGATCGGGCGGGGGTGCTGTCCAACCGAGAGGTGCCCGTCATTCAGCTCGGCGCGAGCATCAACCTGGGAGACTCGGGCGGCCCCTTGTTCGCTCTCGACGGCACGCTCGTGGGAATCACCACGGCGCGCGCGCGCGCTGCCCAAGGCATCGCCTTCGCGATTCCCATCGATCGGGTCAGGTCGTTCCTCCGCGCCCTCAAAGACGGGGACGCGCCCAAGCTCGGCTACGTCGGCATGGAGTTGCGCCCCGAGGTCGACGTGGCGCCGGCCTTGGGGGACTCGGGGTACATCACCGGGGTGATGGTGGGAGAGGTTGGAGCGGACGCCCCCGCGGCGAAGGCCGGCGTTCGGCCGGGCGACGTGATCGTCGCGTTGCGGGGCCGGCGGTTCGACGAGCTCGGTTCGCGCGCGAGCGGGCGGTTTGAAGCGGCGCGGATGCTTCAAAAGACCGTTCACGCCATGTTGCCTGGGGAGTCGGTCGCGCTGACAGCGGTGCGGGCCGGCGCCTCTTTGGAGGCGGAGCTGGTGGCGGAGACCGTGGTGGATCGACGCGGCTTGGTGCTGGAGATGGGCGCGCAGCTGCTCGGGCTCGTCTTCGATCCCGAGCGCCGTGAAGCGCGGGTGTCGAGCCTCGCCCCGCGCGGCTCGTTGGCGAAGGCAGCAGGTGCGCGGGCGCTGGTGGGAGCGCGCCTGGTGCGACTGGCGGGGCGACCGATCGCGGATCTCGAAGAGCTCGTGGCGTATCTCCCCTCGCTAATTCAATTTGCCGACTCGGGCCGCGGGCGGAGAATCTCGGCGGTCTTCGAGCTTCGGGATGGTTCGGTCGTACTGACGGAGTTGGCGTTGAACCGCGCGCCTTAGGGACGTCGCTCACGGTGTCGGTGCGAAGGAGAGTTGGATCGCGTCGTCCGAGAACAAATTCGCGAGGACTACGCGCCCACACGCGTCCTCCGTGGATGTGGAGGGGTCGACGCCGTCGAGGACCGTCGCCAGCGCGCGGGTGACGGTGATGTCCCACGCCGTGCCCTCGTTGGATGCGGTCGGTGACAGCCAGGTGGAGCGCAAGGGGAGGATCGCGCCGATCGGGGCATCCGTCGCGCATGAGAATTCTACCCACGCGTCCGAAGCGGGGAGGCGGTAACGACCGTCGAGGGAGACAGTGGCGTCGAGGAGGTGAGGGGCCATGTCGAGGTTGATGGTGGCCTCGTCTGCGCGCGCGGCGAGCAGATGCACGGCGCAATACCGCTGCTCTGCGAAGCTCGCGTCGCCGAGGTGAAACGAGCGGCCTGGGCTCAGCGCGGTCGCGACGGGAGTCGCGAGAGTGGAGCCGTCGGGGACGTCGTCGTGCCCCGCCTTGGCCGCGCGTATTCCAGGCAAGCCGCGCCTAGCGCTTGGGCCCGTGGCGTCCTCGCAGGGGATCAAGGCCGCGCTGTAGTGGACCCACCACGCGCGGTCCACCTCGAACTCGACGCCGAGGTCGTACACGCCGGTGAACCCCTCGTCGCCGAAGGCGTCGCCGTCGTCCACCGTGTGGGCGATCCAGCGGACCGCGTCCGCCCGCAGCTGCACCTCGTCCTCCTCGCCGACGTCCTCCTCACGATCCAACGCCGCGCCGCAGGCGGGGAGGATCCCCAAGGCGAAGACGCCGAAGATCGCGATCGTCCGCGGTCGTCGAGACAGTGACGTGGGGCGCCGCGGGGAGGTGGGGTTCAAGGAGGACATAGAGCGAGGGACCACGAGGCTTTCACGGTGGTTGTGTCCATGGGCATGCGCACGGGTAAAGAAGGTGTAAATGCCCAAAGTGGTGCTTTCGAGCGGGGCCGCGCCAGGATACACAAGAGCCTCGCAAGGTTGGAGACCGCGAGCTGCGAACGGCCGACCTCACACAAATCTCCAAAGACACATCATGACGACACGAACGATGACATTGATCGGGCTCTGTGCGATTGGGCTGGCCGGCTGCGCGGAGGATGGAACGGGTGCGGACGGAAGCGGGGGCGCCGAGGGGACCGACTCCACCGCGGGGGATGGCGA
>JBDQGY010000332.1:0-3470 GCA_040265175.1 Nannocystaceae bacterium | reverse complement strand
CCTTTGAGGCGGGGTCCTTTGAGGCAGGGTCCTTTGACGCGGGGTCCCCCGCCGCCGCCGCGGAGTTACTCAGCGGCGCCGACACCTCCTCCTCAAGCCGTGGGCCCTCGATCGCCGAATCGAGGCGACGCTTTGGCGACGGCGTCACACCCACACCGGAGATGGTCACCGAGCCACCCACGGCCTTGCCGTTCGCCGATGGCGTGGGTGCAAAGCTGGTCTGCTCGCGCCGGAGCGCGGCGGCCTCGAGCTCTGTCAACCGGAGCCACTCCTCATCACCAAACGCCACGACGCCCTCTGGATCCACCGTGTAGACCACGTCCGAGATCACTGCGCGCACAAACGACTCGGGATCTGCCGGCGCCTCAATCCGGCGGAACACCTGCGCGATACACCGGTTCACCGGAGGCGGCAGGTCATTTGGTTCGATACGATTGATCAGCGAGGTCCCCTCGCGATCGACGAGCGAGACACCCTGCAGAGGATAAGAACCCCCCTGCACCCTGCCTCCAAAACATTGCTTCGCCGCCCTCGACGCCTCCGCGACTTCCCGACGGTGAAAACGCTGGCGCTCCGGACTGTCCCGACCGCGATCGTAGCCGAGACTCACCCAATACAGCACATCCACCCAGCGCAGGGTGCTTGCGCGGACGCTGGGACACGCCTGGGCGCCGATGGCTTCTTGGACGCAGCTGACTAGCGGACCGTCCTCGATGGTTGTCTCCATGAGCTCTGCACGCAAAACCTCGCCGGTCGCGTTGAGTCTCGCCCGCAAGCGCACCTGCCCTTGCGGCACCGCCGACAACCCGAGTTCCCCCTCGATGTCGGTCACGGTGGACACCTCAATCGTCCGTCTTAAGAAACACGCCGCGAACGGAATCCTCAGCGCCTGCGCGATCTCGTTGAGGCGCGTGCGGTCGGTCTCACGGGCCATGGAATCGGAGGGCATCAGCACCACGCCCTCGTTGGACAACCCCACCGCCTTTTCGAGGTAGCGGTCAATCTGGCCAATCGAGTTTTTGCCGCCGGCCGGGGCCTCCGTAGCACCTCGCGTACAACCCATGGTGAGCGCGACTACCGCGACCCCTACGATGTTCCGACTCGACACACGCTACCTGTACCAGAAACGGATGACTCGCGCCCGCCGCCACGAAAACCCCGCGCTCCTGGTCGAGTGAGCGCAGACGGGCATCTTTGCGCCGCCGACGCGTCACCGTCACTCGCCCGTTGCGCGGGGGTCCCACTCCCTCCGCCTCCGGGGGCTTGATCCAGCGGGCCCGAGTGCATCATGCTCTTCCTGCGCGGCAGCGTCGCGCCCCACACCACCATGACGACTCCCCTGCGCTCCACAACGCTACACGCCAGCCACGTCCGAGAGGGCGCAAAAATGGTCGACTTCTCCGGGTGGCACATGCCCCTTCAATACGAGGGGATTCTCGCCGAGCACGCACAAGTCCGTGAGGACCAGGGCATCTTCGATGTGTCGCACATGGGCGAGGTGGACTTTCTCGGCACGGGGGCTCAAGACGCTGTCCAACATCTCATCACCAACGACGTCGGGCGACTGACCGATCTCACGTCGCTGTACACGGCCGTGTGCCTACCCTCCGGAGGCATCGTGGACGACTGCATCGTGTATCGACTTCACGATCAACACCTTCGCATCGTGATCAACGCCGCAAATATCGAGAAGGACGTCGCCCACTTTCGTGAACACGCCGCCCAACGCTGCGACATTCAAGACCGCTCCGAGGAGTTCGCTCTCCTCGCGGTCCAAGGACCGAACGCCGTAGCAGCGGTGGCGTCTTTATCGCACCCCGACACCGCGAAGGTCCCAGGATTCGGGCTGTGCGAGACCACCCTCGCCGGGGTCTCGGTGCTCGCCGCACGGACTGGATACACCGGCGAAGATGGCTTTGAATTGTTCGTGCCGGCCGCGCGCGCACCGGACGTATGGGCGGCGCTGCGCGGCGCCGGGGCGAAGCCCATCGGACTTGGGGCCCGCGACACGCTCCGGCTCGAAGCCAAGCTTTGCCTGTATGGGAATGACATCGACGAGACCACGACTCCCCTCGAGGCCGCCTTGGGCTGGACCGTCAAACTCGACGCCGCTCCCTTCGTCGGCGCCGACGCTCTTCGCGCTCAGAAGGCCGAGGGGCTCACGCGGAAGCTCGTGGGACTGAAGGTTCTCGAACGCGGCATCCCTCGCGCCGGCTGGGAGGTCCGCGCCGGAGAAGAGCGCGTCGGCAAGGTGACCAGTGGAGGTCCCGCCCCCACCGTGGGTGGGGCTGTCGCCATGGCCTACGTTGAGACCGCGCACGCAGGCATCGGCACGACGCTGTCTTTGTGCAAGGGCCGCAAATCCGTCGCCGCCGAGGTTGTCAAAGGCCCCTTCTACCGGCGAAACTACTAGCCACGCGCCCCCGCGTGAACCGACCCTCTCCTGACCACCATCCAGACAAGCCCCACAGCCATGAGTGAAAAAATTCCCCAAGACCTTCGATACACGAGCGCCCACGAGTGGACCAAAACCGGCGACGATGGCCTCGTCACCATCGGGATCACGGCCCACGCCGTCGAGCAGCTCGGCGACATCACCATGGTGACCCTGCCCGAAGTCGGCGCCTCTCTCTCCGCCGGCGACGCCTTCGGCGACGTCGACTCCGTCAAAGCCGTCTCCGAGTTGTTCGCGCCCATCGACGGCGAGGTGGTCGCAGTGAACGAGCATCTTGACGACACTCCCGAGACGGTGAACGAAGCCCCCTACGCTGATGGATGGATGCTTAAAATCCGTCCCTCAGACCCGAGCCAACTCGACGGGCTTCTCGATCCAACCGCCTACGACGCCCTCGTGCAGTCTGAGCAGTGATCCCTGCCTCGGGCGCGGCGTCACCGAGGTGCCGATAAGACATAGGCCGGGCTGCCCTCTCCTTCGAGGTAGCCCGCGGCCCGACGGAGCAGCAGCGGCGTGGGCTCCAGGTTGCTGATGCGACGAATCTCATCCTCGGGATCGAGGATGTAGAGGCTCCGCGGGAAGGTTCCCTCGGACGCCTCCCCCGCGCCGAGGCTCGAAGCAGAGTACGCGACCACGTCCCCATCGTGGGCGATGGAGAGGGGCAGCATCATCGTCCCGGTGGACGTGAACAGCCCCTCCGGACCCACGCGGAGCCACGTCGACAATTCCGCGCCGCTTTGGCCAAATTGATCAAAGCTGCACGACCAAGACGCTCGATATCCCTCGGGTCCAAACGCGATGGTGTCCCCCACCGGCGACGCGCATCCGGTCTGGGCGACGCTGATCACGTCGGTTGCATCCTCTGAAAATCGCACGAGCGCACCGCCGACCGTCGCCACTGTGAAGGCCTCGCCCGAGGCGGTCCACGTGCCATACCAAGGGCCGACGCCGAGCGCGGGGAAACGACGAATCCGGTCTGAGCGCAGGTCCCATACGCAAAACTCCAGTTCTTGTT
>JBDQGY010000331.1:0-3484 GCA_040265175.1 Nannocystaceae bacterium | reverse complement strand
TCGCGCGATCCGCGCCACCCCCCGCGCGGCCAGGAAAAGCTCGACGACGGAAGTCGCCTCTGCAGCGTGCCCGCCCTGGAGCAACACAGCGCCCGCCCCTGTCACCTCCGCGACCGCGCGGACCAACATCTCCCCCACCAAGGATCGATCCCCGACAATGCGACGCGCCTCGTCAACGTTCGGTGTCAACAATGTCTGCCGCCCACAACAGCCGATATACGTCCCCACGCTGCCTCCGAGCGCTCCTCCGTCGGATGCGCACAACACCGGATCAATCACCACCGGCAGCGCACGTCGAGCGAGCCACGCACGCAACACCTCGCCCGAGGAGGTGGGGAGAACACCAACCTTGATCACTTTCACGGCGTCGACGCGGGTGAGCCGCTCGGCGAACAACCCCGCGTCCACCGGATACGAACGAGCGCGCACCCCACCTCCTTGAACAGTGAGCGACGTGGCCACGCAGACGATGGGAGCCGCCGGCGCGATCACTTCGGCGGTCACGGCGTCTCGAAGTAAGCCAGCGCCACCCGTGGGATCCATCCCTCCGAGAAAACCGAGACTCACCGCCGCTCCGGACCATCCGCGTCGGTCACGGCCGTGACCGCGAGGATGCGATCATCCGGAAGGATCCGCTCCACGACATGGAGCTCTTCAGGCGCGACGAAACCCACGAGGCTATACCGCCCGTCAAGATGCGGCGTCGGTGCGTGGGTCACAAAAAGTTGTGAGCCGCCGGTGTCTCGCCCCGCAGTGGCGATGCCTACGGCGCCACGCCCGTAGGTGATATTGGAATATTCGCAGGGCACAAGATAACCAGGACCCCCGTATCCGTCTCCCCGTGGATCGCCTCCTTGAACCACGAAGCCCGGAACGATGCGATGCCATCGAAGACCCGCATAGAACCCATCTCTAGCCAACTTCGCGAGGTGCAGCTGGTTGATGGGAGCGTCGACACCCCGAAAATCCACCACAAACGACCCCGCCTCGGTCTCGACCCGGAGGCCGCGCGCTTGAGGATTGGTCTTGCTCAAGAGCGCGCGCAGCTCCGGCGCAGGTGTGGAGGACGCGGGCAGCGGAAGCATTGCGGTCAGTTCCCCTCGGAACGCAGGATGAGCAGAGAGGACACCCCGTGCGCTGCGTCGGACAGTGACGTTGCCGTGACCCGCGAGCGGCACCACCACCTCGCGCAACAATTGCTCGTGCGCCGGTGTGAGATCGTTGCTCGTGGCATTCTCTGACGCTTTCTCGGGCGTCTTCTCGGCGGTCACCAGTCGGCCGAGAGCCTCAAGCGCCGCGAGGCGACCCTCCAATGCCTGCACTTCGGTCCGCTGACTCACCACCTTCGCGAGGGGGGCGATAGCCAACGAATCCCGCAGGCGGGTGTCCATCGAGCGAGAGGCGAGCGCGGCGGCGGCGGCGGCGAGGACACCGACGTCCGGCCGCTCCAAGGCCTCCCGAAGGGTCGCATTCACCGCAGGGTGCTCAAGCTCCGCGAGGGCGGAAAGCGCCAGCGCTGCACGCATTGGTTCGGTCGATTTCGCGATTTGCACGAGCTCGGTGGCGCCTTGCTTCCCCTCTGTGATCGAGGAGATCTTCGACAACATATCGACTCGCAGCCGCTCCACCGTCGTCGGGATCTGTGACGTTCCCTCGACAACGCAAGCCTCATACAACCCGAGATCGCGTGACGCGACGGCCTCAAGGGCTGCGAGGTCACATCGCAGCAGCGCCTGAATCTTCCGCGCGCGCGATGTGCTCTCGCTCGGCGCCCCCTTCAACGTCCAGACTGCAAGACGACCTTTCACGAATCCCACGAGTCCCTCCATGGTCTCAGCGTGAGCGAGTAGCTCTCCCAAGATCGCCCGCACTACGTGAACGGTCCGCTCGTCACGAGGCAGCGCGTCGAGTCTCTCGACCCAGGCCATCAGCGCGGCTCGTCCGTCGTCTTGAGTGGCGAGGGCGCGCACCATTTCAAGATCCACCAACCATCGCTCCACCCGGTTCGGTTCCCACGAGAGGCCCGCGACGGAGGCGCTCTCCACTTGACCGAGCGCCGCGAGGGCCTTCCAGGCCATGCGCGCCTCCCCTTGATCGCTGGCGCGAGTCATCTCCGTGAGGCGGGCGCCGATGACCGATCGGGTTTCCTTGTCTCCGAAGACCTCGGCGGAGGAGGCGAGACATCGAGCGATGGCGCGAGCACCCTCACGGCGCCGCGAGGCGAACACCGATTCCAGTCCCGCGACCATGCCATCGCGCGCGTCTTCAGAGATCTGAACGCCACGCGCGCACATCATCGCGACCGCCGTCCACAGCTTCGCTGCGTCCTGCTTTTGGAGCGGCCCATCATCGCTGCGCAGCTCGGCGACGAGGCGGGCCACCGAGCGTCGTCCTCCTGTCCTCGCGAGGGCAAACGCGAGCCCCTCCGCCTCCGAGACATCTCTCGCGAGCGCGTACCGCGACCACATCGCTTGCTCCAAGGTGTCCCTCCGGACCTCATCGTCCACGTCTCCAGCGATACCGATCGCTGCGTGCTGCAGCCCCTTGTAGCGACCGTCAAGCAGCTTTAGTCCGAGGGCGTGAGCAGGGGCACCTCCGATGCGCATGAGGCTCCAAATGTCCGCGTCCCGTGTCTTCGTATCCAGCGCGTCCACCTCGTGACTCGCGCGCGCAAGCTGCTCCTCAAGCCGAGGCGAAGATGTCACCTCCGGCGCCGCCCCCCACCGCGCCCGCTCGACGCGAGGATCAACGTCAGATCGGAGCTCCACCGCCCCTGCGGGCGTCGCACCGCCCGCAGGCGGAAGCTCCTGAACAGGTTCCAGCCCGCACGACGCCAACATCGCGAGGGCCGTGATGGAGACTGTGAGGCATGGTTTCGCGGTACCCACGAACGCAAGAGTAGCCTAGGCGGGCGGGTCGGGTACACTCAGGGCATGGCCACCTTCACGGGCACCATTCAGCACAACGACCTCGAGGGGGGTTTCCTCGAGCTCAAAACCGACGGCGGCGACGTCTACCGACTCGAGGGAGCCTCCCCGAGCCCCGGCGCTCGCGTTCGTGTCGAGGGAGAAGTCCAACACGGGGGCTTTGGGATCCATATGTCTGGACCCTCGCTCAAGGTGTCTCGCGTCGAAGCCGTGGACGGTTAGTCACCGAGGAACCCACCTCCGCGGGCTGGCGCGATAAAAAAAAGCTCGCCCCGGTTGGGACGAGCTTCGGTGCGAGGCAAGGGACTTGAACCCCCACGGGCGTAAGCCCACACGGACCTGAACCGTGCGCGTCTACCAGTTCCGCCACCCTCGCAGATGGGCGGAGAACGTACGGTCACCTCTGTCCTTCGTCAAGCGGAAAACAAAGACCTTCCCCGGTCCCCCAAAAACACGCCCCCCCAGCCACAAACGGGCGGGGAAGTCGCACCAGCATCCGCGCGACACCAACCTGCGCCCGCCATCCCATGCTCGGTGTGGGAGGCTTCCCTTGGACC
>JBDQGY010000330.1:0-3520 GCA_040265175.1 Nannocystaceae bacterium | reverse complement strand
GCCCTTGTCGGCCAAAAATGCCTCGTTGAGGAGGGCGTAGAACTCCACCACTTGGCTGTCTCCGTTGGGCGGGAAATGGAGCACGCACGCGTAGCCTTCGGCGACGAGGGTTCGGTTCACCTGCTGGCCCTCGACGGTCACGGGGACTCCCTCGTAGTTCTCGGCGAGCGCGCCGTTCGTCGCGACATCGGCGGGGGTCACGGTGGGGGCGGCGGGGATGGCCGCCGTACCCGTGACCTCGACCGCGCCGGCGACGGAGGCCTCGATCTGTGACATATCGAAGAACTCACTGTAGTATCCGGTGACGGTGACCTCGTCTCCTGGGTTTACCGAGAGGCTCGCGCCTTCACCGAGGTAGACTTGAATTCCTGAGTACTCGCCGCCCGCGGTGTCTTGGATGAAGAAGGTGTCTCCCTGGAAGGTGAGTCCGGGGGTGGCGACGGCGCCGGTGACCTCGATGTAGGCGCCGTCGGCGATCATCCCCTGCTGGATGGCGGGGATGGTCACGTTCATGGGGGGCGTGAGGGACTGCCCTTGCAGGTCGTCGGCGGTGCGTGGAAGGATCCTGAATTCGCTGAAGCCGTACGAGAGCGGGCCGCTGATGCTCGTAAAGGAGTCTCCCGCGTTAATCGTGGGGGCAGTGTTGGCGGCGAATAAAAAGCTGAGGTCGAGCAAGAGGCCCGTGTCGAGGAACCAGCCGCCGAAGCCGTCGGACATGTCCGCGACTGTGTTGTCGACCTGAATGAGCACGCCCTCGTAGTTTTCCGCGAGAGGGCCGCCGGTCGCGACGTCTGCGCCTGCGACCACGGCGGGTTGCGGGACTGGACCGCCTGTGCTCACCACGGTGAGGTCACTGGGGTTTTTCACCACGAGCTCGCTGAGGTCGTAGAACTCAGTGTACTCCGCCACTACGCTGATGACGTCACCGGGCTGGAGATTGTTGGCTGCCGCGACCTCGCTGAACATGTACAGCGCGATGCCGGAATACTCACCGCCCTCGGGCTCTTGAACGTACAGAGTGCCAGACGTGCCCATGTCGTCGAACTCGGTGGGGGAGGTCACGATGATGTCGTTGATCGCGACGATGCTGTTTTCAACCACGTTGCCCTGCTGTACGTCGTAGATGGTGACGTCGCCATCGCCATCGCCATCGCCATCGCCGTCGCCGTCGCCGTCGCCGTCGCCGTCGCCGTCGCCGTCGCCCGAGCCGGTCTCGGTCTCGGTGTCATCTCCACGGGCGGAGAGGCAGCCCGTCGCGGTGGTGACCGTGAAGGCGGTGAGCAGTGTCGCGAGGATCAACTTATGGTGTAAGGCGGTGCGATGCATGTTTCTCCGTGGCGCCGGGAGTCAAACACGGGCTCCCGTCGGCTGCACGGTGATAGCAGATACAGGGCGTGCATCGCTAGCCCATCAAAGGCACCAGGCCGGGGTCAGGAAGCTTGCTCCCATCCAAACGGGGCGAAGATGTGGGCGCCGAGGATTGAAACCGCCCCAACCGCCTGCTGTGGGCCGAGGGACGGCGACATCCACAACGAGCCGCGCCGATCCAGATTCGCGGCGGCAACGGCGCGCATGGAATGGTGAGGGGTGTCGCTGTCGGTATGGCTGTCATCCCCGTCATCTTCGCGGAAGATCTGGATGATGGTGGCCGGCGTTCGCGCGGGGACCCGTCCCCATATTTGATGGTGGAGCAGGACCTCGATGACGCCCTTTGTCCCCTCGGCGGCTGGCTGCAAGAGCCCTGAGCCCCGCGGTTGCGCGCTCCATTCACCCCTCAAGTTGCGGTCGAGTCGACCTCGAACGGTGAGTGTCAACCTCGCCTCGCGGGACTCGGTCACGCAAGCCAACGAGACATCATCGCTGGGCAACTCTGCGGCGGAGGCGAGGGCGGCCTCGGGCCCTTGCCGCCTCGCCGATACACAGGAAGTGGTCGCGACGGGAGCGCTGGCCCCGTCGACAAAAATCTGGAAAACGTACCGCTCCTCGTGGGTCGCGCGGCCCTGCCCATCGGTGTCAAAGTCGGCGCTCGGCACGCTTTTCGGAGCAGCGAGGGCCGAGGCGGGGACGCGCCGAACCTCCCATGGTCCGGCAGAGATGACACGGGCGCGTTGACGGCTGGTGTAGGCGATCCCTCCTTCGCGCAACTCGGGGTCTACGAAGCGCGCCGCGGCTCGGTGTTCAAGCGCGCACGACGTGGTGGTTGCGAGCCCAAGGGACAGCGCCAAAACCCGCGACGACGCGCGCACCTTTGGATTCTGCGACGAAATTGGCCCCAGGACGAAGCGAGCGCAACATCGAGCGCTTCTTCCACGTTTTTGAGCCGGCTGCCGTTGCCTTAGCATCGAGAGGCGTCCATCATGCGGCTCTGATGATGCGTTCGAACCAAAACCGCAGTCGACGACTGATACCACGAAGTGGCATCGGCGCGAAGCGCCCGCTCGCTGAACTCGGCCAGCGAGTGATGGGGGTTGCCACGAGCGCCCGTGCTTGGAGCGTGCTCGGGGGGCTTGGGATGTGCATGCTCGCGGGGCCGTCGGAGGCGCAGCCGCTCACCCGTGTGATGCTCAACGGGCAGCCGACCCCAGTGTTCTTCAGCGACGGTGATTCCTTCGGGATTCGCGGCGGACCGTTCAGCGGCTCCAACACCCGCATGACCGGCTACAACACGCTGGAGTCGTTTGGTCCGGTGCACCGTTGGGGGGACTGGCACGGCAAGGAACTGTACGTCAACGCCAAAATGGCGACGCTCAACGCGAGGCGAGGGGAGTGGACCTGCACCACAGACGGGGACAAGGACGGGTACGGACGCATTCTAGTCCATTGCCCAGGACTCGCAGAAGACCAGATCCGCAAGGGGTACGCGCACGTGATGACGGTGACCGATAAGGGCGGAGAGCCCGCGTATATTGAGGCTCAGCGGGAGGCCCAGGCGGAGAAGCGCGGGATGTGGGCGCACGGGATTCCTGACTACGTGCTCACGTCGATCCACTCGGCCGAGGAGGACACTTCAGGCCGCGGCACCTACAACCGCCTCGTGTCGACTGTCGATGGGCACTCACTCAAGTGGAAGCACGAAGACCGCTATCAAGAGTGTGAGGACGTGTGTTTCATGACGTACGAGATCACAGAGGCGCAGATCGCCGAGATCGTCGGACGCTTGAAGACCAACCCCACCACCTCTGGAATCGTCGACGGATGGTCGGACGAGCGAATTGAGGCGGTGGCGAGAAACTATGGTCGCTATCGCAGGGTCACCCGGGAGGTGCCCAAGAAATTCCGGCCGGACATGGAGACCGCCCTTCAAGCGATGGCCGCGGCAGGCCGGATGGGTGGTGACCAGGGCGCGCCGTCGGCCTGCATGGTGCACGTCCCCTTTAAGCGTCGCTATGGTGCCGGGAAGGCCGGCTGTCTTCGGTGACGCGTCGACGATTTTTTTGGGCGGGCGCCCGGCGGCAGGGGCTCGGCATCGTCGCCGGGGCGATCGTCGCTAGCGCGCTCGGGTTCGGCATCGGCTGTTGGG
>JBDQGY010000329.1:0-3551 GCA_040265175.1 Nannocystaceae bacterium | reverse complement strand
GAGGCGGTCCTCCACGATCCGAACAAACTCGGCGCCGAGGGTGGCCTGCCAGGCGAGCAGCCAGAGGACGTAGAACGTTCGACTCCTCGAATAGAGCGCAAGCGGGGTGGTGACCAGAAGGACGATGAGCGCCGCGTCGAGGAGATGACCTCCAAGTTGATACACCTGGGAGATGAGAGCGACCGAGGCGGCGGTCCAACCAAGCATCATGACGATCCCCGCCTCCCGCCACGCTACCGAGGCGGAGATCACGCTGGATTCGTCCGTTGAACTGGGGGTTGTCAACAGCTGCCGCGCGGCGAAGCTCGCGAATCCAGCCCCGACCAGGAGATCGAGGACGAGTTTGACGCCAGGTGGGATGGCGTCCCAGTTGGACGCGACGAGGGAGATGATTCCGATCGCGACGGCGAGTGCGCCGATGCGAGTGAATACGTTGAGGCCGGCGTCTTTGGTCCGGTGCGCCTCAAATCGCTCAATCTCGTCCGCCTGTGCCTCGCTGATGAGCCCTTGCGCAACCCATCGAACGAGTTTCTTCGCGCGCGGCACGTCGACGATCGTAGCACGCATCGAAAGCGAGCGCTTCTGCTCACGCTTCGGCAACACTCGCGCTCTCGCCGGCTCATCCGCGACGAGACCGCTCGGGAGCATCTACGTGGGAGCATCTACGCGGGGGAGGCGGGGAACCATCGCTGGGTGCGATTGGCGAACGCGACCAAGGAGAGCATCACGGGGACCTCGATGAGGACGCCAACCACGGTCGCGAGCGCGGCGCCAGAAGACAGCCCAAAGAGACTGATGGCGACCGCGACCGCGAGCTCAAAAAAATTGGAGGTCCCGATCATGGCGGCGGGGGCCGCCACATTGAAGGGCAGCTTTAGTACGCGCGCGAGCCCGTAGGCGACGGCGAAGATTCCATAGCTCTGGATCGCCAGGGGGATCGCAATGAGGAGCACTCGGACGGGTTGGGCCGTGATGGTCTCTGCTTGAAAGCCGAACAACAAGACGACGGTCAACAACAGCCCCACGATAGAACTAGGCTTGAGATGATGGGCGAGTCGCTCCACCGCGTCACGCCCGCCTTCGGGGCTCGCCTGAGATCGAGAGAGGCTTCGGTGGGTAAGAACTCCAGCGGCGAGGGGAATTACTACGAAGATCAGGACCGACGCGACCAGCGTCTCCCACGGAACCTGAAGGTCGGTGACGCCGAGCAATAGCCCTGCGATGGGTGCGAACGCGAAAACGAGGATGAGATCGTTGACCGTGACTTGAACCAGGGTGTAGTTGGCGTCGCCTTTGGTGAGGTGGCTCCACACAAAGACCATCGCGGTGCACGGAGCGACGCCGAGCAAGATCATCCCGGCGATGTACTGTTGGGCGTCTTCGGTCGACACGATTCCCGCGAAGACGTGCTTAAAAAACAATACACCGAGGGCCGCCATGGTGAAGGGCTTGACGAGCCAGTTGATCACCAAGGTCAGCGCGAGACCCTTGGGCTTCTTGCCGACATCTTTCAGGCAGGAGGGTTCGACCTTCAGCATCATTGGGAAGATCATCAACCAGATCAGGGCGGCGACGACGAGGTTGACGTTCGCCCACTCCAGCGTCGCGACAGCCTCAAAGACTCCGGGGATCCAAAGTCCCAGACCTACGCCGGTGACGATCGCGCAAGCGACCCAGACAGAGAGATAACGCTCGAAAATGCCCACGGGACCATCTTGTAGCGTAGTTTTTGAGTTGAATGTTGTTGTTGTTCAACTCCGACGGCCACGCAGGGCCGCAGCGGACGGGAGCGCTGATGACACCGCGTCGCGGTAGCGGTGACGCGGCAGCCCCCTCAAAGAATTCGCATTCTAGGAACGAGTGCGACAAATGCTCTCGACTCCGCCTGGATGGCCCAGGTCGCGTTTCCTGCCGTCCTCTCTGGGGCTCTGAGTGGGCGTGGTGTAGACTCCTCCGCGCGTTGGCAGCGTGATGTGTCCCGCAATTTCAGGCGCCATAATGAGCGTTGCAGATGCGAAATGCCACGAGATGAATGACACTGTGGATGTGGATGAAGGCATCGACACCGATACGCTTGTGAGCACGATCTCGCGCGCGCCGGGTGAAGATACGTTGTCGATTACGATCTCCGGTGAGGTCGAATCTTCCTACAAGGATCTACCACCCGCCATCGTCGGGGTCGGCGAGACGACGCTCGAGGAGGTCCTAGCGCCAGGGCCTGTCACCGTTGATCGACTCGGAGGGGACGCGATCGCGGCCTTCCGCGAGGCCCGGGAGAGCCAGCCAAAAAATGAGACACTCGCCCGGCTCGGAGGGGGCGCGATGGGGGAGGTCTTGGTGGCACGAGATCGAGATCTCAACCGGATCGTCGCGGTCAAACGAATTGATCCGTCGCATCACGCGAGCGAGAAAGACATCGACCGCTTTTATACCGAAGCGCAGATCACCGCGCAGCTGGATCACCCATCCATTGTGCCCGTCTACGATATCGATCTTGATCAGGACAATCGGCTCACCTATTCAATGAAGCTGGTTCGCGGCATCACGCTGTCGGAGTACATCTCCGAGACGCTGCGACAGGTGAAGGGTCGCGAGGGACTCGACGAGGACCACCGGCTGCCAGATCGACTTGAGGTCTTCCTTTCGGTCTGCGCCGCGGTCGCGTATGCGCACTCGCGGGGGGTCATCCACCGAGATCTCAAGCCAGACAACATTATGCTTGGTTCGTACCAAGAGGTGGTCGTGATGGACTGGGGTATCGCGAAATTATATCGGGAGTCCGAAGATCACGGCGACCATGGGGAGGCAGTGGAGCCGTCGGGTGCGGAGCACGCGGAGGTCACCCAGAACGGAAAAATCCTCGGGACGCCGCTCTATATGTCACCGGAGCAGGCCTGCGGAATGAACGAGAAGCTCGGACCAGCGAGCGATCAGGCGTCCCTCGGCCTCATTTTGTTTGAGCTTGTCAGCCTTCGACGCGCATATCGGGGCAGCGACGTCACCCAGATCTTGTTGGCGGCGGCAGAGGGGAAGAAACGGTCGTTGACGGGCGGACGACTCAAGACCCCGCGGGAACTCAAGGCGATCATTGAAAAGTCGACGGCGGTAGATCCGCGAGATCGCTACAGGAGCGTGCAAGAACTCGCCAACGACGTGCGGCGATTCGTACAAAATGAAGAGGTCCAAGCGGCCCCGGACCGAGTGGTTCATACGATCACGCGGTGGATGAGCGCACATCGAGGCTATACGTTGGCGATCGTTTTGGGTGTATTGCTGGTGGGTCTGATGGTCGGTGGAGCTCAGTCAATTCGAGCGGATCTCGCGCTTGAGGAGCAGCGAATCGCGGCGGAGGAGCGTGAGTACTTTTTGTCGTCGCGGGTTGGGGCAGTGACATCTCGGGCGGACGGGGTGAACGCGTCCATCGAGCACTGGCAAGCGCAGCTCACGGGCATGGCGTACGCGGCGCAGATCGCCTTGACCCAGCCGCCCAATGTCGGAGAAGAGATCTATGACTGCGCTGTCCCCTCGACTTCGCCGAGCGACATGGCCCG
>JBDQGY010000328.1:0-3558 GCA_040265175.1 Nannocystaceae bacterium | reverse complement strand
TTAAACTCAAATCCACCGACTACGCACGTAGACGTCCCACTTGATGGCTCGCGGACCCGGGTTCGACTCCCGGCGCCTCCACTTCACAAGCCCAGGATTTTCCTGGGCTTTTTTTTCTGTGTGACGAGTGATGTGACGAGTGATGTGACGAGCTGGGGGTGGCGAGGGCGACCGCGCGAAACGGGCGCGTATCGGGGTGCTGCGGCGCGTCTGCGGTACTTTGGGGGACGACGTCCTCCGGGAGCGCAAGGTCCGCAAGGCGCCCCTGGGGCGCGGCCGTGATCTGTGACGAAGGCGCCGGGAGTGACGCGACGGCGAGGCTCCCGAGGGGCTCCGGCGCGGTGCTACGCGTCAGCACATTCTGGACTTTTCAAGACGCAACTGCGACCCCCTCAAGATCACTTTGCAATTCGGCCGGCGCACACGTCTCGCATGACCTCGAGCGGTTGTGTTGCAGCCTTTGCCGCCGGGCTAAGTCGCGGGCATGGGCAAGACGCGCGTCCAGGGGGCCTGCGGTCCCCGAGAACACCTCGTCTGGCGTCGCGCCGTTGAACGCCGCGTGCGGCATCACGGTGTTGTGCTGCGTCACGTAGAAGTCCACCAGCGACCGGAGCGTGTTCATCGAGTCGAGCTCGTGTAGGTAGAGCCACTGGTGCCGGAGCGACCTCCAGAACGCTTCGATCATCGAGTTGGACTCCGCCACCTCCACCTGGGCCAACACTCGCTTGATCGCTCGCCCTTCGAGGAAATCATCGACGACCCCGTTGACGTTCTCCGTCCCCGCATCCGACATCAGGCGGACATCCGCATCTCCAAGGAACCTCGACGCCCTCTCCAGCACCGCTGTCGTCGTCTTGCCGGCGACGCGCTCGGCGAGCTCCCACGCGAGCACCTTGCGAGAGAAATTGTCGATCACCGCGTGCAGATACGCTCTGCCGCCACTCGTCAACCGAATCACCGTCACGTCGATGTGCCACCACTCGTTTGGACGCGTCGCGCGGACGCCAATGGCCGGCCTGGTCGGATACACCCGCGACCGCGGCCGCCGCCACGCGTGCGCGCGAATCAGCCGATGCCACGTCGACGGCGACGCGAACACACGGCCGGTCCTCTGCGCATGCAGGCTCAGCCCTCGAACGCTCATGTGTCGAAGCGCGGGGTCCAGCACGTACGTCCGGATCGCCTTCACCTCCGTCGCCGTGAGCGCCGACGGCCGCGACCGCGGACAGCTCGCGTGGTCTTCGAGGCGACAGGCGAGACTCCGGCGATGCCACGCGTGATAGCGGGACGAGGACAGCCCGATGAGCCGCAGCAGTCGCCGCAGCGGCGCGTGCCGTGACGCCGCTCGAATCGCGCGGAGCAGCCGGGCCTTCTCGGCGCCCCCTGGAACGCGCGTGGCGTCAAGACTGACGCCCCCGAGCCTCCGTGAGAGCCGCATCACCACCAGCAGCAGCGACGCGATGGCGAGATACCTCTCCGCCTTGGCTCGCAGCGCCGCGTTCTCCCGACGCAGCGCGTGAAGGTCGTCGGCGTTGTGGTGCTCCGCCGACACGACGCGGCGACTTCCCCTCGCGATCCAGGTCCGCGCCGTGGACACCGGAATCTTCAGCTCTGGAAACAGTCGAACGTTCCCGGTAGCCACGACGGCGCGGCGAACTCGATGATCATACTGGCGTCGAGGAGCAGTCTGCATGGGCACCGCGCAGTCTGTCGTCCGGCAGTCCTTATTTCCAAATCCTCAATGATCCCGGAGGGGTCGCAGTTGCGTCTTGAAAAGTCCCAAATGTGGTGACGCGTAGCACCGTTCGGAGTCACGCAAACCATGGTGCGTTCGCTGAGATGACGTGTGAACGCCTCAAAGCCGCCTCAAACCCGCCTCAAACCGCGGCTAAAATGGGCTGTAGATGATGTGGACTTTGCCGCCGTTGGGGCCGTATTCGCCGTTGTCGTCGTTGCCAAACACCATGTCGTCGCGGCCGTCTCCGTCCAGGTCCATGAAGGTCGCCCCGCCGTAGTGCCTGTAGCCCTCCTGGCCCCGCAGCATGACGTCAGCCTCGCTGCCCAGTATCGTCGCTCCGTCCTGAATCCCCGCCAGGCTCGCCCCCCGAAACAGGTACGTCTTGCCCGCCGCCTCTCCGCCCGGCACTCCCCAGCTCTCCACGTTTCCTGGTGCCCAGAAGATCCAGTCCGTCAACCCGTCTCCGTCGTAGTCGCCGGTCCCACCTGCGATCAGACGCTCGAACTCCACGGTCCCCACCACTTCATGGGCCCCCGCATCACTCCAGTCCACCGTCTCTCCGAGCGTCCAACTATCCGTCGCGGATGCTCGTACAAACCACGACCTCCCCACCTCAAACAAGGTACTTGAGGAATAACCTGCCTGACGATAGACCAGCTCTCCTCTTCCATCTCCATCGATGTCAGGCACCATTGCTGCCCACACGGGCACTCCGTCAACGGTCGGAAAAATGTCGAGGAGTACCCCCTCGCTTTCATCATCGACCACCGACTGAGCGGCTAAGTTTCCAAGGTAGGAGCCAGAGATGCCGACCAATCTCGGAGTATCTCCATTGATCGACGACTCGAGAAGACCCTGTACATCTCGGAGGCCGTCTCCATCAATATCTTCTCCTCGCAACGGACGAAGCCCGTCAAATCCCCAGACGACCGACAGATCGGAGACGTCAATCTGAGTACCCAGGGGAACCTGTTCAAGGCTTGCAGCTCGAAGGATCCAGGACCCCAACTCCTCGCCAAAGGCACCTGTTCGAACGAACAGATCATCACGGTCGTCACCGTCAAAATCACCCAGCGAAAATAGTCCTATGTAGCTCACCCCCTCATACACCAGCTCGTAGCTCCACGGTGGCTCCGTGGATATCTCATCTCGTGGCAGCGCCGCCACATCCTTCCCGAGCACCACTCGCGGTCCCACCCCAAGATCCATCCGCCCATCTCCATCCACATCCCCCAGCAACATCGGCGTCGACTCCCACTTCAACGTCAAGTCCGCGTCGTCCATGCTCAACGTCGTCCCTGCCGCTCCCAGCAGCGTGCTTCCCAAATACACCCGTACCGCGCTGCCATCCGCGTACGCCTCGGGCACCTCGTCAGGATCCCCGCTCGTACCATCCGTCGCTTCCACCGTCGCAAAGTTCATCACCCCGAGGTCCTCTAGACAATCCCCGTCCAGGTCCCCCATGGAGAACACGCCCGCACCCAGGCCCATCCCACAGTCCCACGTGCGGAAGACATCCTCCGCAATCTCTTCCTCCACACACTGCGCCTCTCCCATCCCTGCGATCACCACCTCCAGCATCTGCTGACCCGCGTACGGGCTCAGCTGACACAGCCCACACGTCCCCGTCGGGCCCCCTTCACAAAGCTCTCCGTACTCCAGCACCCCGTTCCCACACGTGGCGGTTGTGTCCTCGGGCGGCTCAACCGGACCACACTGCCCCCCATCATCGCCTCCAGAGCCCTCACCGTCGCCCCCGGACGACCCACACCCCGACAACGCCAACGGCAGCGTCAATAGCGAGAGCGCCCTGACGGGCA
>JBDQGY010000327.1:0-3566 GCA_040265175.1 Nannocystaceae bacterium | reverse complement strand
GCCTTGGGGCCTTCGTCGAGCGCGATAGCGACGTGGAGTTCAACAGGCAGGGATCGTCAA
Source organism: Nannocystaceae bacterium (assembly GCA_040265175.1). Classification (GTDB taxonomy): domain Bacteria; phylum Myxococcota_A; class Polyangia; order Nannocystales; family Nannocystaceae; genus JAAZXR01. The sequence continues at coordinate 3,506 of JBDQGY010000327.1, read as the reverse complement.
CGATGGACGGATCGGTGTCCGATGCTCAGTTCGAGTTCGCGCTGACTGGGGGGGGAGGCGCGACGTGGGTTCAGCTGGTCACGCGCCTCGGGCTGGCGGTGTTTTGTGTGATGCTTGTGACTGTGGCGATCAAGGTTGCCGTGCGTTCTCAATTAGAGTCGGAGGCGCGTGTGGAGGGGGGGGAGCCTTTGGCGGAGTCGCCCGCTGCGGTCAAAATGGCGAGGCCGGCGTCCCACACATCTTCACGAACCCCTGAGCGTGCGACGGAGTCCGGTACGACCGCGAGTGGGGCTGATGCAAACGATGGGGTCGAGCCTCCGATGAAGGATCTTACGCAGCCTGAGTCACCCGCCGAGGTCCAGCCGCCGGACGTCGCACAGCACGATGCGCGCGGAGCCCGCAGCACGGCGAATGGGACGACCCGCGAACCACGGAAGCGGAAAGAAAAACGCAAAAAACGGCGTTCTAAGGCAAAAGCGCCGCCGCCAACGCCGCCAGAGGAGCCAACTCCTGCAACGGAGACAGAGCCAAAGACACAGACACCATCGAAGAAAGAGAAACCCTCGGAAGTCAGCTTCGATGATTTGAAGGATCCTTTTTCGTAGATGCGCGATTTAGGCTACCTTGAGCGCGTAGGCCCCACACGAGGCTTGGACTATGTCAGAAGGAAACGACACCAACGAAAACGTCGGCGGCACGATGATCGCCGAGCCGGGAACGAGTGCGCAAGTCGCCGCAGTCGCCGCAGCACCCGAACCAGCACCTGCGTCCGCTCCTGAAGCAGGGCCGGTAGACACCCTCGTGGGGACGGTCCTCGCGGGTCGATACGAGGTGGTTAAGAAACTTGGCGAAGGCGGCATGGGAACGGTGTACGTCGGGAAGCACACGACGATCGGCAAGAAATCAGCCATCAAGGTGCTGAGCTCAGAATTTGCGCACAAGCAGGATCTGGTCGACCGCTTTTTGCAAGAGGCGAAGGCTGCGTCGATGATCAGCCAGGAGAACGTGGTGGAGATCACCGACTTTGGGGACACGCCCGATGGTTCGGTTTTCTTCGTTATGGAGTTCCTCGCAGGTGAAGACCTCTCGGGGACCGTGGAGTCAAACGGGCCGCTGTCTTGGGAGCGGGTCAAGCCGATCATGCTGCAGATCTGCAACGCGTTGCAGGCGGCGCACGACGCTGGAATCATCCACCGCGACATGAAGCCGGAGAACTGCTTCCGGATCAAACGTGGTCAAAATGAAGACTTCATCAAGGTCCTCGACTTCGGCATCGCCAAGGTGACGTCCGAGGAGGGTGAAGGGGGCAAAGGCCTCACGCGCACTGGTATGATCTTCGGGACGCCCGAGTACATGTCGCCAGAGCAGGCGCAAGGCCAAAAAGTCGACCATCGCGTCGATGTCTATGCGACGGGCGTCATCATGTACGAGCTCCTCACAGGACGCGTGCCGTTTACGGCGGACACGTTCATGGGGATCTTGACCAAACACATGTTTGAAATTCCGGAGGCGCCGACCACTGTGATGCCTGAACTCCAGGTTCCTCCGGAGGCCGAAGCCATCATCCTCAAAGCCATGCAAAAGGACCGCGAATACCGGTTCCAGAGCATGTCGGAGATGGGCGCTGCGATTGAACAAGTTGGCTCCGGCGGCGCCGCCGTCCAGGTAGTGAGCGAAGAGATTAATCGTCCTCCGACAGAGGGACATATGGACTTTCGCGGCGGACCTGCCATCGGGACGACCGCGATGCCGGGCGCCGTGTCGGCGACGACCGCACCTCCGATCACGGGTCCGTACGGCACGGTGCCGCCTCAAAAGTCGAGTCTCGGTATTATGCTCCTCTCGGGTGTAGCGCTCGTCGCGGTGTGCTTCATCGGTTATCAGATGTACGACAGCAACCAGCAGATCGCCGCGCGGCTCGACGCCGATGCGCAGGCGCAAGCGGACTCCCGCAAGCTTGAGGCCGAGGCAGCGGCGAAGGCCGAGGCCGAGGCAGCGGCCTCGAAAGCGTCTGCGGAGGCCGAATCGGCGAAGGTTGTGCCGTCGAACCCGGTAGACCTGAAGGTGACCATCCTCATTCGTGCGAAGGACAGCAAGGGCAACCTGGTCAACGCGAATATTCTCGACGCACGCGATGAGTCATTGCAGGGGGTGGCGAACGCGCCCGCGGGCTTTTCCGTCGAGAGCGCAACGGAGCCCTTCGAAGTCATCCTGCGCGCGGATGGATTTGAGGACCTCCAAAAGGCGGTCATCCCTGACAAGGATCGGGAGTACGAGCTGCTCTTGACCCGCGAGAAGAAGAAGCGCGACACCTCGAGGCGGACGACCAAAAAGTCGTCGAAGAAAGCTACGGACAGCGCGTTGCCCACCGTTGACGCCGACACGAAGTCGACTCCAAAGAAGAAGGCCACGCGACTTCCGCCTAAGAAGAAGAAGAAGGAAGACCTCGACGACCTCATCGATCCCTTCGCGGGCTAGGGTCTCTCGGTCTGTGACGACCTCATGAGATCGCCGCAGGTCGCTCCGCGGCAGTTCGTGTTTCGTTGTCAGCGAGTTGAGGGGGGGGCGGCCTCGAGGGCTGCGCGGAAAAAGGCGAGAAGCGCGGGGACGTCGTTGTCGATCCAACGTGAGGGCGATCTTGGGTTGAATCGCCAAAACAAGCTCGGGGCGCGGAGGTGTTGCCGGAGGCTCGCGCGGATTGGGAAGGACTCGAAACAAACTGCCCACGTCCCATGGCAGTGATGGAGGTAGTCTTCGAGTTCGCCGGTGAAGACGTCGAATCGACGCGACGCGAGGGTGCCGTACCGCGCGGCAGGTTGAGCCACCTTCGCGGTCCGGCAAAGCTGCAGATAGAGGCGGTAGTCTGAGGCTGAGGTGGTCTTGGGAGGAATGAACCGACCCATAAAGGAGTGACAGCTCACGCTCGCGTGACACGGGGTTTGTCGCAGTAGCTCCGCAAGCGCAGAGGTCTCCGGTTCGCAGAGCGGGGCCACCCCGCGGTAACTCGCGGTGCCGGGACGTGAGGAGCCCGCACCCGGAAGACTGCTCGCTCGGTACGGAGCTGGGATGGGAAAGTTTCGGTTGAGGTCGACCCCATGCGCGTTGGTTCGCAGCGCGGCGAGCGGCCCACGTCCTTCCCTCGCCCAGGTTTCCGCGTAGGCATCAGGATTCAGTGTCGGGATACAAACGACGGTGTGCGGGGCTGCGCGTCCGAGAAGACTCGGATCTCGAAATACTCGTTTTCCAACTTCGAGCGCGAGTGCAGCGCTCAAAAACTCAACTCCATGGATATTCCCAGCGCAAAGGACCCGCCTCTCGCTGGAGTCGCTCGTTCGTATCGCAGCCAGGAGAGGGCGCCCCTGCACCGAGCGGCCGTATTCTCGAAGCTCAACCCCTGGGAGTTCAGCGAGCGCTCGGGTCCCCTGTTCAAGCTCTTCGGGCGAGCGGTACGGCTGAAGGGGATGACCGCGCATGTCGAAATGGTGGTTGCCTAGGCGAACCCGTCG
>JBDQGY010000326.1:0-3570 GCA_040265175.1 Nannocystaceae bacterium | reverse complement strand
GGCTCATCATCTCCGTAGTTGATCTCAAAGAGCTGACCCGTTCGTCCTGCTCGACCATTTCCCCAACACCGCAGGGCGCCCCAATCCATCAGCGCGCAGGTGTGATTCCCGCCGAGCGCGAGGTTGATCTCGTTGCGCGTGCAGTCATCATGGCAATAATCTTGATCGATCGCGTTGCCATCATCGCATTCTTCCACGCCCGCTTGGACGATCCCGTCGCCGCATGTGGCGTTCTGGCAGAGCGAGGTGCACGCGTCGGTGTCGTCTGTGTTGCCGTCGTCGCATTGTTCGGTGGGTCCGACATCAGAATCGCCGCAGACGTTGTCGATACACCCGTCGAGACAGGCTTGGCCCGGCCCGATGTTGGCCGCGCCCGGATCGCACTCTTCGGTCGGATGTTGGAAGGCGTCTCCGCAGGCGAAATCGGTGCAGATGGGGGTGCAGTCCGCCGCGGGCCCGTTAAGGGAGCCGTCGTCGCACTCCTCGGTCCCTTCAACGACGCCGTTGCCGCATCCGGTGGTGGCGGTTTGGCAGTCGGCGGAGCAGCCATCGCCATCGGCGGTGTTTCCATCATCACATACTTCGCCGGTCTCGAGGATGCTGTTACCGCAGGTGCTGCAGTCGCTTGTGTCAAAGGCGCACGCCGCACAGAGGAGATTGCCTCCGTCAAATCCAAAGTCCTCGCAGGTGCTGCTCCCGAACGGGAACGTGGCGCCGTCACACTCTTCAGAGCCCTCGATAATGTCATCGCCACACAAGGGGCAGAGGCTGGTGTCGAGCGAGCAGTCGGAGGCGCAGGACAAGGTGCCGGGGTCAAACCCGAGCTCCTCGCAGGTGCTCGCGCCTGGGAAAAAGTCGGTGCCGTCGCACTCCTCGGGAGCCTGCGCGGTGTTGTCACCGCATACGTTGCAGCCGGAGGTGTCAAAAGAGGCGCAGTCCGGGGCGCACGCCAACGTGCCACCGCTGAAACCCTGCGAGCCGCAGGTCTCAGAGTCAAGGTTGGGGCCGTCGCACACCTCGACTCCAGACATCATATTCCACACCAGCGCGTCCCCGCACACCGCGTTGGTGCATGAGGCGGTGCAGTCGCTGGAGTCGCCGTTGAGGCTGCCGAGGTCACACTCCTCCATCCCTTCGAGGATCCCGTTGCCACATTCGGGCACGTTGAGGGTGCAGTCAAATCCGCAGGTGCCGAGGGGACCGTTGAGAGGACCTTCGTCACACTCTTCTCCGTTCGAGGCGGGTTGGGGGAAGCCGTCTCCGCATGCCGGGAACAGACACGCGCTGGTGCAGCCGTCGTCCTGGTTCGCGTTCGCGCCGTCATCACACTCCTCCGTACCGTTGGTGATCAAGTCGCCACACTCGGGTGGAGGCTCGATCTGGCAGTTGGCGTCGCAGCCATCCCCGGGAGTCGTGTTGCCGTCGTCGCAGCCCTCGTCTGGTCCGATCTCGCTGTCGCCGCAGATATTGAGCAGACAGCTTGACGTGCACGGTGATCCGGGCTCCCCGTTGGCGTCTCCGAGATCACACTGTTCTCCAGGTCCAAGCTGCCCGTCGCCACAGGTGGGGAGTCGACAGTCGCTGGTGCAGTCTGCGTTGGGTGTCCCGTTGAGGTTCCCGAGGTCGCAGTCCTCACCTTGGCCGAGAAAACCATCGCCGCAAAAGTTGAGCTTGCAGTCTTCCGCGCACGTAGCTTCGGGGCCGGGAACAGGAAAGGGGCCCTCGTCACACTCTTCGTTGGCACCGAGGAAAAAGTCGCCACAGAAGTTGAGGGTGCAGTCCTCCTTGCACGCGGATCCCTCGACGCCGTTGGTGTCTCCCTCATCACACTCCTCGCCGAGTTCGGGTGTGACGATCGCGTCGCCGCAAAACAGGTCGTCGCCGTCGCCGTCGCCGTCACCGTCACCGTCGCCGTCGCCGTCACCGTCGCCGTCACCGTCGCCGGTAGTGTCGGTGCCGGCGTCATCGCTTCCGTCGTCAGCGAAGCCGTCAACAACCTCGGTGCGTCCACATGCTTGGACAAGCATCAGGGCCGGGAGCGCGAGGGCGAAGAACGACGGCAGGGTAGCTAAACGAGGATATACGAGCATGATGACACCAAGGTTAGTGCGTGCGGCGAGCGGTCAAAATAACGCGGTTTTCGAGCCGCGTCGCCTTTGCGAGGACATTGAAGAAGACAATCGCGGCGCGGGTCGCGACCGAACTTTGTTGTTTCGCGAAGAGCTGGGAGAGCGGCGTTGACTTCCCTTGAAGTGACGTCACTTCGAAGTTGCGGTCCGCGAGGATTTTGCGCCACGCGCGGTTCCCAAACTTGAAGATGTGAGTGCCTGGATAGACTCCGATGTCGACGCTTTTGTCGTTCTTGAAGATGCGTCCGCGGCCGAACATGATGTGGTGGAAGAGACTTTCTTGGCGAGGTGTCTCGAGAATAAGGACTCCTCCGGGCCGGAGCACTCGACGGGCGTGTTCCAGGAAACCGTGAGGCGCGTCCATATGCTCGATAACGTTGAAGGCGGCGAGGACATCGACGGAGGCGTCCGGGACGCGCTCATCGAGGGTCCCGTACTCGACGAGCCCCGGCGAGATCTTCGCGGCGTGGTCGACCGCGCTTTGGCTGAGGTCGAGTCCGGCACCCTGGTAGCCCTCTTTTGCCGCGCGCAGGAGAAAATCGCCGTGCATGCACCCCACCTCGAGTACGGTGGGATGCGTGCTCGCAGGGGCAGCGCGCATCAGGATCTCAATGCGTTCATGGTTCTCACCCTCAAGAGCGTCATGCGTCTCGAGGTAGGCCTCTTCGTTGTCGGGGTTGAACTCATCGGAGAACCGGAGGGGGTCGCACCACATCACCGCACATCGAGAGCATCGGCGTACCAAGAACTTGGGGCGTCTGACGGTGACTTCCCCGTCTCCATTCGCGCAGAAGACGCACGTGGACTGTGCGAAGCACGGCGCAGCCGGAGAATCTTGGTCGGGCGTGGTGGCCATCGTAGATCGCATATTAAGGGATAAGTAGGCGCTCGCTAAGGTGGAGTCTCTCCACCCCGTGGGACGCGTGCGGCGGTCGGAGTTGTCAGCGGCGTGGACGCCGCTTGCCTCAAGATAGCACGCTCACTCGCCTGGCGTCGCGAGAAGGCGTGAAACGGTCGGTCACGAATCACATCGCGGTTTCAAGCGTGAACTGGAAGGTTGGGGAGGAACGGGCTGGCGACAAAAGTCGCCGGAGCCAAGGAGGGCTCATTCGGGGACGCTCGAATTAGGCCTCACGCGCGCGAGGCTCCGCGTTAGTCCGCAGGGAGATCGAGAGGCGTCGCAGCCCCTCTTCAACGCTGACCCGTGGTCGATAGTCGAGGTCGCGGGCGGCTGCCGATAGGTCGTACCAGTGCGCGGTGCTGAGCTGTTCCGCGAGGAACCTTGTCATCGGGGGTTCGCCGCGGAGGCGAAAGAGCCAATAGGCCGCCTCCAAGATGCCCCCAATCCTGCGAGCCGCGGTGGCGCTGATGTATTGGTCGTTTGGGGGGAGCCCTCCCGCTTCGAGGATTCCATTGATGATGCTCGACTGCAGCACCGGCT
>JBDQGY010000325.1:0-3571 GCA_040265175.1 Nannocystaceae bacterium | reverse complement strand
CCCACAGTCACCAAAAAAAAGGCAGGGAACCGTTCACAGCCATGTTGTTGGTGACGGTGGGCTTCCCCCGCGCGCACAGTCAGCACGGTGTTGAGCAAAAGCACGCCCTGCGAAGCCCAGCCCGACAGATCCCCGCGTGAAGGAGGGGGTGCCCCAGTGTCCGCCGCGAGCTCTTTAAAAATATTTCGTAGGGAGGGTGGCGGCTTGACCCCGGCGCGCACCGAGAACGCGAGCCCGTGCGCCTGCCCCTCACCGTGATACGGGTCTTGGCCAAGAATCACCACGCGCACCTCTTCCGGAGCGGTCAAGGCGAGCGCCGCGAACACCTCCGACGAGGGGGGGAACACCTGGTGGAGTGCTCGCTCCTTCGCAACAAACTCCTGGAGTTGCGCCCAGGAGGGGCTGCGCAGGGCGGTCGCGAGGAGGTCCGCCCAGAGAGGAGGGATCCCGGGGTCACTCATGCGATTCGCGGTATTCACTAATGATCGTGCGATCGTCGTAACGGTGCTCGAATTGGGTCGCGGCTCGGAAGGCGCCGTCGTCTACGATCACGGGATACTTGAGGTGGGGAATGGCGCCGATAGGGAGCCGAGGAAACCCCCACTTCCCCAGCACGCGCTTGAGCACCGGCTCGGGCATGGGCACGCTGGTACGCCCGGCGTGGCGCGCAAGGACCGAGAGAGGAATCGGGGGTGGACCTCCAACGTTGAAGACCCCCGACAGCGTGTGCTCCGCGGCGGTGGTGATGGCGCTCGCGGCGTCAAAGTCATGCATGAACTGAAACAATGGATCGAAACCCAGCACCATCGGGACACGGGGACCTCGCAGGAAATTGGCGAGGGTGCCGCGACCCTTGGGGCCCAGGGCGTAGGCCATCCTCAAGACAGCTGTTGAGATGTTGGGGTGCCGCCAGATCGTCTGCGCAGCGTAGAGATCGGCCGCGACGAGGTCGGCAAGATCAGGGAAGGTGGAGCCTCCGAGCGGAGGCTCTTGCTCCGTTCGAAACAAGGGCGCGTCGGCGGCCGCGCCATAGACCGTGTGTCGGCTGACGAACACGACGTGAGCCACGCCATACTTCGCACAATTGTCGATGACCGCCCGCGTGCCTCCGAGGTTGATGCGATAGCGCTCGTCTCTGGAGAGTTCGAAGTGGGAGACGGTGCCCATATGGATCACGGTGTCTGGGCGCTGGGCACGAAACACGTCCTCCGCCGGGCGCTTGCGGACGTCTGCTTGGAAGACCGTAATCCCCTCGGGGGGGTCTCGCCAGGGGCGCAGATCGATCCCAACGACCTCGTGCCCGCGCTCCACAAGCTGCAGAGCGACGAGGCGGGCGTGCTCTGAGGCGATGCCACAGATCAGCGCTTTCATTCGTCACCTCGTTCTCCCTCACGGAGGGTGCGGTGGATCCTTCGGCCGTTCTCGATGAGGTCGTCCACCCGCGCCTTCACCTGCCCAACATAGCGCTCGATGACGTCATCTCGCTCGTTGCCGTTGCCCTCAAAATGCATCGGTGCGCCGAAGTGAAGCTCGCATCCGAGGGGCATGGGCACGGGGACGAGGTAGGGCGGCACGGGCCAGTAGGGCGCGCCGACTAGCTTGGCGAGACGCCGCGCGTGGAAGACGGTGGGCATTGATTCCTCGCCACCGACGAACGCAACCGGGATGATCGGCGTGCTCGTTTGCAACGCGATCCGCATGAAGCCAGTGCCGAAGCGTTCGAGCTGGTACCGATCTCGATAGAGCTTGCCGAGCCCCTTGGCGCCTTCGGGGAACACCATCAAGAGCCGCTCGTCTTGGAGTAGACGGATCGCGTTATCGGGGAGCCCAGGGAGGTGTCCTAGTTTCGAGAACCACGGCGAGACGAAGGGCCAGGTCTGCGCGAACTTCTCGACCATCCCGTGGACGTGCCGCGGTGGGTGATGGTCGAAAAATATCGACGAGACCAGCATGCCCCCGTCAGCGGGGACGCCGCCGGAGTGGTTGCAGATGAGCATCCCGCGCCCGGTGTCCGGGACGTGCTCAATGCCAAAGACCTTCACTCTAAAATATCGCCGATAGAAGGGTTCGAGGAGCGAGTAGAAGGCGGCGATGTGATCACGAGAGACGCCGAACTTGTCGAGCCCGAACTTGTTGAAGTCCATGTCGAGGGCATCGATCCGCGATCTCACGGAGGGGCTGACGGCGTACTGCAACATGGGCACTGGAGTGTACCAGCCGCCGGCCTCCCGCGCCGCGCTGAGGTCGCGCCAACGGAGACGGTGAGGGGGATGTGGTCCAGGCGTCCAGTGTCAGGCGGGCGCGGAGAGACTCGCCGGAGCGGGGGGCGACGTCGCGCTCGTGCCCTCGATCCAGGTGTAGTCCATCTGGCGTCGCTTCGCGGTGAAACCCGCTTGCTCGATGTGCCGCTCTATCTCGTTGGCGGTGAGCATGAACGTGGCTCCCGCCTGGGAGACGACGTTCTCTTCGATCATCACAGAGCCGAAGTCGTTCGCGCCAAAGCGCAGGGCAATCTCACCGATCTCTGGGCCTAGCGTCGGCCACGAAACCTGCAGGTTCGGGACGTTGTCGAGGTAGAGGCGCGCGAGCGCCTGCATCCGAAGATAGCGGAAGGGGCTGGTGTCGTCCCGCAGTTTGAGCCGCGTGCCGTCGGCTTGAAATGGCCACGTGATGAACGCCGTGAAGCCACCGGTCTCGTCTTGGAGCGCGCGAATGCGATCCATGTGGAGGAGGATGTGTTCAGAGGTCTCCTGAAAGCCGAACACCATGGTCGCGGTGCTCTTCATCCCGAGCAAGTGGGCCTGTCGCATAACCTCGAGCCACTCCTCCGTCGAGTTTTTGAAGGGGCTGATGCGGTTACGAATCTCATCGTCGAGGATCTCTGCGCCCCCACCGGGTAGCGAGTCCATCCCCGCCGCCATCAAGCGCTGCAGCACGGCACGCACGGACAGGTCCTCGATTTGCGCGATATGCAGGATCTCCGTGGGTGACAGGGCGTGAAGGCGCAAAGAGAAGTTCTCCTTGGTCCAGCGGAACAGGTCCTCGTAGTAGGCGAGCTTGAGGTCGGGGTTGAGGCCCCCCTGCAACAGGATCTGAATCCCGCCGAGCGCCTCTGTCTCCCGAAACTTCTCCGCGAGCACCTCCCGCGGGAGCACGTAGCTTTGTCGCGACCCCGGGGGGACGAAGAAGTTGCAGAACTTACACCGAGTGACGCACACGTTCGTGTAGTTCACGTTTCGATCGACGATGTAGCTCACCACCCCCGCCGGGTGCAGGGCCTTACGTCGCGCGTCGGCGGCGAGGCCGAGCGCCATGGTGTCGGCGTGCTCGTAAAGATAGATGCCCTCCGCGAGGTCAATGCGCTCTCCCGCGGCGGCGCGGTTCAAGATTTCATCTACGTTGAGGCGCTGGGTCCGAGCGCGCGCGGCCACGAGGCGCGCGGGCGCCTCTACCCCTGCGAACTGCACGTGGATTACGTCCTCGTGCACGTCGTCGCTGACCACCTCACGCCCCGCTCGAAGTCGGGATGCACGGGACAAAAATTCGGCGAGTCCCTCGCGCTGGTGGGTTT
>JBDQGY010000324.1:0-3598 GCA_040265175.1 Nannocystaceae bacterium | reverse complement strand
TCCCTCGACCGCACCAGATCATCCAAGCCCCCCCCGCCGAGAGGAGGTCGCCCCCGCGATATCGCGCGACACCAGCGCGAATTTTGAGCTCGACGGTCGCCCCGTCGCCCCCTCGGATCACGCCGATGGCGTGCGTATCGAGGACGACGCCAGCGCGGGATGTCCCAGCTCTCGGTGCACGCCCAAGCCCGCGATCCCGTGGCGAGAGATGGAGCCGTTGCCGGTGTGGGAGAGCCTCGTCAGCGCCCTGGCAGACGAAGACAGCTTCGCCCACGCGGTCTTCACTGACATGGGGTTCGTGACGCTCACCGAAGAGTGCCTCACCCTCGCCTGCCCCAAAAATTCATTCGTGTGGCAGCAGTTCTCGGAGACGCCTCAGCTCGCGCAGCACCTCCACCGCGTCATCGAAGAGCGGCTCGGGATCCCTGCGCGGGTCGAGTACCTCGACCAAGCACCCAGCATGCCGCATATCCCGACCATCACCATGCTCACGCGGGCGCGCGACGAGGCCCACGTCCAACACACCAACGCGCTCGCGCGCGAGCACACCTCGGTGCGCGCGCTCGTCGATAACTTTGAGGCAGAGGTCTCCCACGTTCGCTCCCTGCGAGGCCCAGAGCCATCCTAGGCGTGAGCCAATCGCGTCGACCGCAGCTCCGGTTCGCCACCGCCCGGAGCGAACCTGCTACACTCCCCTCGCCATGAGTGAAATCGACCTGAACAGCATCATGCAACAAGCGCAGCAGCTTCAAGACAAGATGAAGTACATGCAGCAGGGACTGGACGCCGAGAAGGTGGAAGGCACCTCAGGGGCTGGCATGGTCAAAGCAACCGTGACCGGCACGCAGAAGGTCATCTCTGTGAATATCGACCCGGCGGTCCTGGGCGAGGAGCAAGAGATGCTCCAAGACCTCATCGTCGCGGCGGTAAACAACGCCCTCGACAAATCGCGAGAGCTCGCCCAATCACGCATGGGTTCGTTGGTCCCTCCCGGCATGATGCCTCCAGGGTTTCCCGGGCTATGAGTCGACATGACGGACCTCCAGACGACGCGGATCCACTGCGAAAGCTGAGCATGCTCCTCTCCCGCCTCCCGGGCATCGGGGAAAAGTCCGCGCTGAGGCTCGCCCTGTCCATCGTCCGCGCCGATCCCGAATACAAGGCCGTGCTTGCCGAGACCATCGACACGGTACGGACCACCATGCGCAGCTGCCAGGTCTGCAGGGATCTCAGCCACGCAGACACCTGCGCCATCTGCAGCGACGCCCGGCGCGATCGGAGCACCATCTGCGTGATCGCCCACCCCCAAGACCGCATGGCCATCGAGCGCTCTGGCGTCTTCAAGGGCCTCTACCACGTCCTCCACGGCGTCTTGGACCCCCTCGGCGGGGTCGGACCCGCCGAACTGCAGATCAACACGCTCCTTGAGCGTCTTCGTGGGGACACCGTGACCGAGGTCATCGTCGCCACGAGCCCCAACGTTGAAGGCGACGCCACCGCCTTGTACATCTCGAAAATCGTGAGTCCCTTGGGTATCCGAGTCACCCGCATCGCCTCGGGACTCGCGGTGGGTGGGGAGCTCGAATATGCGGACCTCTCCACGCTCCATCGGGCTCTCCAAGACCGCAGACCGCTCTCGTAGCGAGGTCCGCTCGTCTTCCACGGGCTAGCCTCGCGTTGCCCTTCAGAAGCATCTCACCACGCGCAGCGCCGCCTCCGGCCAACATGGACGAGCGCAGGCGACTCTGATAGTTTCTCACTCGGAGCGTCGAGCTTATTTTCGCCCCCCGGGGCGACCCCGTCCCCTCGTTCCTCGACCCCGCGCGTGACCCAAAGGCATTAGGAGCACCCTCTTGAACATGATGAACCCCCAGATGGTGATGTACGAAGAAGAGCTCGCGCAGCTCCAAGCGACCACCGACAAATTGCTGCGTGACTCACGATCACAGACCATCCTCTTGGTGGATAAAAATGGACAGATGATCGTGACCAGCGGTGGCAGCACCGACCTCGACACCACCTCCTTGAGCTCACTTGTCGCCGGCAACGTCGCGGCCACAGGCGGCATCGCTCAGGTGATTCGCGAGGACGAATTTACAGGGCAGTTCCATGAAGGCAAAGACATCTCTGTCCACATGACGCTGGTGGCCCGAAGAATTATTTTGGTGGTCTTGTTTGGAAAAGAGACCACCCACGGCCTCGTGCGTCTGCGCGTGCGAAAGGCGATCGGGGAGCTCACCAGCGTCTTTGAGGCGCTTGAACGTAAAGCCGCCGAGCAGTCTCCTCAACAAAACGTCTTCGCGGAAATTACCGACGACGATATCGACAATCTTTTCAACGACTAAACCGAAGCCTCGCCTCAGATGTCTTTCATCAACTACAGCGCACGCGAGATTAACTGCAAGCTCGTCTATTACGGACCTGGGCTCTGCGGGAAAACAACGAATCTCCAGTTTATCTACACCAAGACCAAAGAGGACGCGAAGGGGAAGATGATCTCCCTCGCGACGGAGACAGAGCGCACGCTCTTCTTCGATTTCCTCCCCCTCAACCTCGGATCGATCCGAGGATTTAAGACTCGCTTCCACCTCTACACCGTCCCAGGACAGGTGTTTTATGACGCCAGCCGGAAGCTCATTTTGAAGGGTGTGGATGGCGTCTGCTTCGTGGCCGACTCCCAAGAAGAGCGGATGGAGGCAAATCTCGAGAGCCTCGACAACCTCCGCTACAACCTCCAAGAGCAGGGGTACGACCTCGACCAGCTCCCCTACGTTATCCAGTACAACAAGCGCGATCTACCGAACGCCATGCCGATTCCAGAGTTGTCGGCGGCGCTCAACCCAAACAAGGTGCCCGAGTACGAGGCGGCCGCGGTGGACGGCACGGGCGTCTTCGAGACGCTCAAAGCCCTCGCGAAGCAGGTCCTGAACGAGCTGCGCAAGGGCACGACCTAGCTGCCCTTGGCGACATTCCGAGGCCGGCACCCGTTGGCCGGCGCTCCGTCTCCGATGAAAAAGCGGAGGGTCCTCACAAGATCTGCTGTGTCATCCGAGCCAGATGTTAAATTTGCGGCGCTTGTCGCGGCGCAACTGTGTATGATGCGCGTCGTCGGGTCCTCGTTTTCTCGCTACTCGACGCCTCAAAAGGAGTAAGTCATCACCATGGAAGTCGGTTCTCAAGAGTGGATTCAAGCGTCTCTAGCCAAGCTCGATGAGCTGGAGTCCGAACGCGAAAGCATCGCGGGCACTGTGAACAACGCGACAAGCGAGGCGGTCCGGGCAGAGTTGAGCGCAGAGCTCGCGGAGCTCGACCAAGAAATCGCGGCGCTGTATGGCCAGCTCGAATCCGTGGCTGGCGACGACGACGACGACGACGACGCAGCGGCTGCTTCCGTGGATGCTGCCCCCGAACCCGAGCCCGAGCCTGAGCCCGAGCCCGAGCCCGAGCCCGAGCCCGAGCCCGAGCCCGAGCCTGAGCCCGAATCTGAGCCCGAGCCCGAGCCCGAACCCGAGCCCGAACCCGAGCCCGAACCCGAACCGGTGGTCACTGCCCCCGAGCCCGAGCCTGAGCCCGAGCCCGTCGAAAATCCGTTTCAATC
>JBDQGY010000323.1:0-3601 GCA_040265175.1 Nannocystaceae bacterium | reverse complement strand
GCTCAAGGGCCCTTGGACTTGGACGCCGCCGCCACCGGCATCCCCGATGACGATGACGCGACTCCCTTTGGCGAGATGGTCGACGCTACCGCCTCGTCGGCTGCGGCCGCCATGGACCAGGCGAGCACCGACGACTTTCGAGCCCGCGCCAAGCTTTTGCCAGACCACAACACATGGCTCGAGCGCCCGGCGACCATTCGCCTTTTGAAATTCGGTTCGCTCGCTCTGCTCGCCGCAACGGTTGTGGCGGAGTTTGTCTTCGTCCCCGAATCCAAGGCTCACTTCGAAGGTATCGATGGATGGCTCGGTTTCCACGCGGTCTACGGCTTCGTCACCTGCGTCCTCATGGTGCTCGGCGCAAAGTTCGTCCTCGGCGCCGTCTTGAAGCGAAAGGACACCTACTACGATGGTTGAGTTCCCTCCCGGATTGATCTTAATCGTCGGCGCCTTCGTGCTCGCGGCCACACGAGGCCTCGCCTTTCGCGCCCTCGCGCTGATGTTGCCCGCGCTCACCCTCGCCGCCGTCTGGCTCACCACAGACCAGGTCGTGCAACTAGGATGGCTGGGCCAAGCACTCACCCTGGTCCAAAAGAACGCCCCGACCATGGTCTTCGCCACGATCTTCTCGGTGATGACGCTCGTGGGAGCCCTGTTCGCCCTCAACATGGAGCGCCGCGTGGAATTGCCGGCCGCGTTCATCTACGCGGGCAGCGCCATCAACGTCACCTTCGCCGGCGACCTCCTCACGATGTTCATTTTCTGGGAGTTAATGGCGGTGGGTTCCACCGTGGTCATCTGGTCCGCAGGCACCGCGGAGGCGGAGGCATCCGGGCGTCGCTATGTCAACGTACACCTCGTTGGAGGCGCCGTCATGATGGCCGGCCTGGCCCTTCACTTCGCGAACACCGGCTCGCTTGAGCTGACCAACCTGTCCAATCTCAACGACACCGCCTCGGTGTTGATCCTGCTGGGTATCTTGATCAACGCCGCTGCGCCTCCCTTCGGTAGCTGGCTTCCAGACGCCTATCCTGCCGCCAGCGCCTCCGGGACGGTCTTTTTGTCGGCCTTCACCACCAAGACCGCGGTGTATGTGCTCATGGTGTTGTTCGCGGGCACCAAGATGCTCATCTGGATCGGCTGCGGCATGGCGATCTACGGCATCGTCTACGCAATTCTCGAAAACGATATGCGGCGAATTCTCGCCTACTCCATCGTCAACCAGGTCGGTTTTATGGTCTGCGGCATCGGCATCGGCACCCAGATGGCGCTCAACGGCGCCGCGGCTCACGCCTTCGCCCACATCATCTACAAGGCCTTGCTGCTCATGTCCGCGGGCTCCGTGCTCTACATGACCGGCAAGCGCAAGTGCACCGAGCTTGGCGGCCTGTATCGCACCATGCCGCTCACGATGATCTGCGGGACGATCGGCGCCTTGGCCATCTCTTCCTTCCCCGCCACCTCCGGTTTCACGACGAAATCCATGATCACCGAGGCCGCCGCGCATGAGCATCTTCAGACGGCGTGGCTGATCCTCGAGGCCGCCTCGGCCGGCGTATTCTTGCACGCGGGGATTAAGTTCCCGTGGTTCGTGTTTTTCCAGCGTGACTCGGGTCTGCGTCCACCGGATCCCCCCTTGAATATGAAGGCGGCGATGGTGCTGTTCGCGGCGGCCTGTCTTGGCATCGGGCTGTACCCTGAGCCGCTGTACGCCATTTTACCGTTCCCCCATGCGGGTCACGACGGTCCCGATGGACTCTTGTATCACGCCTACACGGCGGAACACCTCATCTACCAATTCCAGCTGTTGCTCTTCGCCGGTTTCGCGTTCTTCGCGTTGCTGAAGGTGCTCAAGCGCACCGAGACGATCACCTTGGATGCCGACTGGACTTACCGGACCATGTTCCCGCGAATCTGGGTTGTGGTGCTCGCCCCCTTCGTTCGATGGCTGGGCCCCGCCCATGTGTTCTTCGTGTCCACCTTGCCGACTCTGACCCGCAAGTTCTTCACGGAGGACCCCTTCGGTGTCCCACCGCATCTCGTGCGCAAGCGCCTCGGCGTTGGGCCCACGGTCGCCTTGATCACGGTGTTCCTCGCCGTCGTGTTAGTGCTCAACTTGCTGTAGCGTCCGGTGACGTCCCCGGTGCGATCACCGGCCCCCCCCCGGCCGTGCGCACCTCGACACGAGCGCGGACGCCTCCGCTACGGACCGTCGCGACGGGACCGGTGCCGAGCCGACCAAACCGGGGGCGCCCTTGAGCGGGCAGGATGACCGTCCACCCCCACTGTTTGGGGGTGTGCTCCGCGAGCTGCTGCAGCAGTCTCGGAATTGGAGCGGCGCCCGCTCCCCCGCCCACGCGGCGGCCCCACGGAGGGTTCGTGATCAAATGCCCGACGGGACGCATGGGGACATCGAGCAGCGACCCCGCGTCTGCGCGCTCGAAGTGGAGGAGCGCCGCGACGCCCGCACGAGTCGCGTTCGCGCGCGCCGCCTCAAGCTGCGCCTCGTCAATATCGCGCCCGACGATCTCGTCATCGGACTCGGCCGACGCCGACGCCGAGGCTGACGCTCGCTCCGTCTCCGCGCGCGTCCACGCGGTCACATTGGCCGCGCTCGCCACGGTCCACCTCTCGAGCTCGGCGATCCGCTGCCCGCCGGGCGGGATGCCTGCGCGTCGACGCGCCGCCTCGATCACGAGGGTGCCAGAGCCGCAGAAGGGATCGAGCAGCGAGGTGTGGGGCTCCCACCCGCCGAGAGAGAGCATGGCGAAGGCGAGGTCCTCGCGCAGCGGCGCGCTCCCGGCGTCTAGTCTCCAGCCCCGACGATGTAGCCCGAGGCCGCTCGGTTCGACGCTCACCACACAACGATCCCGCCGCAGGCGCAGATGAATGACGAGCCCGTCGTGTCCGGCATGCGAAGCCCCCTTTGCGAGGCCTGTCTCGAGCGGAGGCCTCCCGAGCGCGTCCGCCACCACCCGCTCCACGCGCTCGGCGATAGCCTTCGTGTGATACAGACGCGACCGTGCGCACGTCACCTCCACGCGCCACGGGCTCCCCGCCGCGATCACGCGGCCCCATTTCACCTTGGACAGCCCCAGTTCAAGCTGCTTGAAGTGTCGAGCGTCGAACTTCGTCACGCGGATTCGCAGCGAGGCCACGACGCCGCTGCGCAAGGTCACCCGGTGAATGGTCATGGGATCGGCGAGCAGCTCCACCCCTCCCTCGATGGCCTTGGGCGACGTCACGCCGAGACTCGCCAACTCCGCGGCGAGGGCAGATTCCAAGCCGGGCAGACACGCACAAAACACCTGATGCTGTTTTTTGGCCGCCAACGCTGCCCCATCATACACCTCGGCGACACCGACGGTGCGCCACAATCCCCTACTCGTAGGAGAGGTCCATCAGCTGTTCCCGCAGCCGCTCGCTCAATTCCGTCGCGGCCACGAGTTGCTCAAAACGCGACCGCGCCCCCGCCGGGTCCTGGTGCGTCGCCACCGCTTGGCTGACAAATCGGAGGCAGCGAATGGCCGCGCGGCGCTCGAGCCCCGTGATCTGCCGCGTCGCCTCCGACATGCTCACGGGCACCACGGCCATCGCGACGATC
>JBDQGY010000322.1:0-3603 GCA_040265175.1 Nannocystaceae bacterium | reverse complement strand
GAGCTTGGGGGCGGCGATCTCTGGGTGCGCGTCGTGTTGGGGGGGGCGCTGTGTCTGTCGGCCATCGCCTGGACCGGCTGGACCGGCGTTCGATGGGCGCGCGCCGTGGGTTCGTTGCTGTGGATGATGGTGGTGTTGGCGTGCGGCGCCGACGGCGGTCATGGTTCGTGGATCGGTTGGGTGTTGGTGTTGGCGCTGGCGGGGCTCGACGCGGCCTTCTTCGCGCGTCTTCCGCGTCCTCTTCGTGGAGAGCGGACGCCGGACGGCGACGCTTCCACGCTCGAATCGCCGCCCCGATGGCATGCGGTGGGGAGCTTGGTGGTGTTCGGCTCGGTTGTGGTGGGCAGCCTCCTCGGGCTCGCAAGCTACGAGCGTCGTGGGGTGGATGAACTCTTTGCGCCGCGGATGTGGACGCCGATGGAGATCATAGAGACCGACGCGCCCGGGGTGACGGCGCCGCGAGGTGGGGACTCGGGCGAGGCGAGCGCGTGGGAGCGCTGGAGTTTTGTGATGTGGCGCGGTTCCTGGGTAGGCCCTGCGCAGGTGAGGCGAAGCGCCGCCGAGGCGCTGTGCGTGGACGCGGTCGGGATCTCGGCGGAGGGCGCTGAGATCGATCTGTTCGCCCCTGCGCTCGAGGCTCGAGAGGAGACGACGGTCTCTGGATGCGTGATCGATGGCTCCTGGTCTGCAACGGACCGACTGCGGCGTCACCCGTGGGCTCGACGAGCCCTCTTGACGGACCTCGCACGGCGCGCCTGGACGGGGTCCGAGGGCGTGCCAGATATGACGACCGTCGAGCTTCGCGTCTTCGGTCCGGGAGACGCGAAATCTGCGGGGGAGCTGCTCTATTCCCTGTCGCGCCCCATGGAGGGCGCCGTGGTGGGAGACTTTCGCTGAGCCGTTGACGCGGTGGCGCTAGCTGTCGTCGCGCGAACCGGGATCAAAATCTCCGCGCCGAAGGGCGGCGAAGTACTCCTTCGCCATCTCGCGCACACGCCCCGAGAGCAACAACAACGCGATGGTGTTGGGGATCACCAAGAGCCCTACCATGGCATCGGAGAAGCTGATGACAACCCCCAGACTCTGGGTGGCGCCGACGTAGGCGAGGGATACGAAGAGGATCCGGTAGGGGCGGACGCCGCGGTTCCCCACCAAATATACCGTGGCGGTCTCTCCGTAAAATGACCACGTCACCATCGTGGAGAAGGCGAAGAAAAATCCCGCGATGGGGATGAACCACGTCCCAAAACCGGGGAGTTCCTCGTCAAATGCGCTGGCCGTGAGGGCGATGCCGTGGACGGGTCGAACGAGCTCGACCTGCGACACCGAGCCGCTCGTGTCACCGGTGACCGAGGAGACCTGGACTCGGAGCGTCCGCGGTCCGGGGAGTTCGGCGGGGTCGAGGATGAGGCCGAGGGTGCAGCGCCGCGCCGCGGAGGTCTCGAAGTCGCATCCTCGAAGTGGCGCATCGGCGGAGGGCCCGCCGCCGATGCTGCCTCGCGCCAAGGACCGCTCCTCGCCGTCGGTGATGTCGTGGATCTCCACGCGCAGGGCGCCGCGCTCCACCCGGTGTGAGAGGCGAACGCCGTGGACGTCGGTGAGGGCGTCCGCCTCCACGGTGGCGTCGAAGCGCCACGTGGTGGGGGGATCTCCGGCTTCGTTCGATTCGATCTGGGCGAAGACCACCGGGATCGGGGCGTCCGCGTCCGCGCCGAAGCGTCCGCCGAGCAAGATCACCATGGCGGTCGCCGTGGACACCACGATGGTGTCGATAAAGGGGCCGAGGGAGGCGACGATTCCCTCGCGCACGGGATGATCGGTCTTGACCGTGGCGTGGGCCATGGCTGCCGATCCAAGGCCCGCCTCGTTGGAGAAAACAGCGCGCCGAACCCCCGCCAAGATCACCGCGGTGATCGACCCTCCGAGCACCGCGCGACCGGAGAATCCGTCCTCGATGATGAGGGCCAAGGCGCTGCCCACGTGCTCGATGTTGAAGGCGCAGATCACCGCGGCTCCGAGGAGGTAGACGCCGCACATCAGCGGCACCACCTTCGCTGCGGTGGCTCCGATCCGTTTGATCCCGCCGACGATGGTGATGCCTCCCAACAGCACCATGGCGCAGCCGGTCACCCATGGAGGCACGTTGAGCCCCGATTCTAGGGCGCTCGCCGCCTGGTTTGTTTGGAACATGCACGCGAATCCGAAGCCGGCCACCGCGACCGTGATGGCGTAAAAGAGCGCGAGCGGGCGAAATTTCAGGCCGAGGGCTTGCTCGATGTAATACATGGGGCCGCCGCGCACCGCCCCGGTTTCGGGATCGATCGTACGGTACTTGGTCGCGAGCGTGCACTCGACGAACTTGGTCGCCATGGCGAACAGTCCGAGGACCCACATCCACAGCACCGCGCCCGGCCCGCCCACGGCGATGGCGATGGCGACACCGCCAATATTTCCGATCCCGATGGTCCCCGACAGCGCGGCCATGAGCGCTTGAAAGTGGGTGAGCGTGCCGGTCTCGTCGTCCCGGTCGTAGCTGCCCCGCAGCAGCGCGAGCGCGTGGGGGAACGCGCGGACTTGGACGAACCCAAGCTGGGCGGTGAAGAAGACCGCGCCGAGGAGGCAGAGACCGACCACGGGGAACGACCAGATGAGGTCTGCGGCTTCTTGGAGCGTATCGGCGAACATGGTGGGTACAGGTGAGCGCGAACGCGTTCAGAGATCTCGCGACCCCAATGTAACAGAGATATGTCCGGCCGATGGATGGCGCTTGAGTTCGCCGGCCTTCGACCTCTATGATCACGACGACAGGTGGACGACGTAGGAGATAGGGGGCTCCGTAGAGAGCTTGGCGTGTGGGACGCCATCGCGGTCGTGGTGGGTGCCATCGTCGGCGTCGGCATCTTCTTTACGCCCAGTCGCGTGGTCACGCTCGCAGGCTCTGGGGCCGGGGCCATGACCGCGTGGGTGCTCGGCGGGCTCGCGGCCATGACGGGTGCGTTGACCTTCGCGGCGCTTGGGATGAAGTTTCCTCGAAACGGGGGGCAGTACGTCGCGCTTCGTGAGGCCTACGGCCGGGGGCTGGGGTTTGTGTACGTCGTCTGCAACGCCACCGCCATCCAAGCGGGGGCCATCGCCCTTATCGCCCTCGTGTGCGTCCACAACACCGCGGAGGCGCTGGCCTTGCCCGCGCTGTCTCCTGCCGCAGCCGGGGCAGGGGCGACGGTGTTTATCATCTCGTTGTGCGCGGCGAATATCCTCGGCGTTCGCTGGGGCAAGCGCATTCAAAACGCTACGGCCGTCGCCAAAGTGTGCACGTTGTTGGTGATCGTGGCGGTGGCCGCGATGTTCTCAGACCGAACGCCCAGCGAGGTCTTCGAGGCGACCAGCGGATCGCATCATGGGTGGGCGTCTGGAGTGGTCGCAGCGCTCGTGCCGGTGATGTTCACGTTTGGCGGGTGGCAGCAGGTGCTGTGGCTCGGGGGCGAGGTCAAAGATCCCGCGAAGACCCTGCCGCGCTCGGTGGTGGCGGGGGTGGCCGCGGTCGTCGTGATCTATATTTTAGTCAACGGGGCGTACCTCGCGATGCTCGGGCCCGCCAAGGTC
>JBDQGY010000321.1:0-3632 GCA_040265175.1 Nannocystaceae bacterium | reverse complement strand
TCTCCCGAGTCCCCGCGTGGCTCCACCGCATCGTGAATCAGGGGATCGCGAACAAGCCCGAAGACCGCCACGAATCGATCTCATCGATGCTGGCGGCCGTCGTATTCGCGTCCCGCGACATGCACGGCTACTGAGCCCCGTACACTCCACTCCCGTGGGACACCGCGCGCCAGCGACACGCGGTCACGTAATCGCCATGAGCGCCGCTTGCATCTCCTCGGCCGTCTGGTAGCGCCCCTCAGGAGCCTTGGCGACGCAGCGAGCGAAGAACGCGTCCAACGCCTGCGCTCGAGCGGGGGGCAGGTCCGCGCCGAGGTAGGGGCTCAACGCCGGCATCGCGCGCTCTCGCTGAGCGCGGAGCGCCTCGCGCGGGTGCACCTGAAATAAATCTTCGAGTGGATGCCTACCGCCGGTCATCACCTCAAAGAAAGTCATCCCGAGGGCGTAGATGTCGGCGCGGGTGTCGAGGTAATTCCCCGGGATCGTCTGTTCCGGGGGCATATAAAATGCGTCCCCGAGCACCCGGCTCGCGTCGATCGGACCGGTGTCGGAGAGGTCCCTGCACACCCCAAAGTCGAGAAGCTTCACCAGCTTCAGCACAGGATCGTAGGCATCGGTCGACACGAAGATGTTCCCAGGTTTGATATCGCAGTGGACAATCTTCCTGCGATGCACGTGCCCCAACGCGTCGAGAGTCTGCTTAAAGATCTCTTGGCCCACATGCAGCGCCAGCGGTCGCCCCGACTGCACGATTCCCTCAAGGTCGGTCCCCTCAAGATAGTCCATGGCGAACCAGAACAGCCCGTGCTCTTTGGTTGTGCCCACCTCCAATGCTCGGATCAGATTGGGGTGGCCAAAGGTTCCGCACAACCGCGCCTCTTGTCGAAAGCGCCGCCGCTCTCCCTCGGGCACGTCCATCTTCATCATCTTCAACGCCGCGTAGCGATTCATGATGGGGTCGAAGACCTTGTAGACCTTGCCCATGCCCCCTTCGCCAAGCCGCTCGACGATCTTGTACTGCTTGCTTTGGGTGATAACAGTCCCCGCCGGGAGATCGTCCGCGCGCGTGCTTTCCTCACCGATCAGGGGAGCTTGTGTCACATCTCAGTTTATCCAACCAGACGGCCGTGTCGGCAATCTCTTTGGTGAGAGGCTGCGCCATCGCACCAAATCCTGCGCAAACAACGCGGACCCAGTCCAAGCGCTGCCCAAACACATCACTCGACTCAGCGCTGCGGAAGCGAATTCCACCCTCGCTCTCGTGAATCCACTGGGTCGATTCAAGGAGAGGTCTCTCAATCCTCGCGGACCTCCAAACCCCGTTCTCCCAGATCTTCCGAGGCAGACATCTCCCCGCGAATCTCGGGATCCCCCACGCGCTCGATGGCACCGGTCTCCGAGTGCACGGTCCATCGACTCCCGTCGGAACCCACCACCTGAAACTCGGTCGCGAACACCTCGCGCGACAGCAAGCGAGTCACGGTCAGGGTTGTGGGCTGCGGCCGGCGCACCTCCATCACATCTCGCGCCCACATCGCAGGCTCATGATGGACCGTGAGACCCAAGGACTTCGCGGGCCGTCGACGCGCACGGTCTGCGATCCATACGTCGAGATCCGGCGCTTGGTCATCTGCACTGAGCATATAGACCCGCATGGTGTCTTTGACGCCATCCGCGCGTCCCTCCGCCACTTCGGGGTACGCAAACATACGCCAGCGACCGCCGCTGTACGCCTCGCGCGCGACGGACGTCGCCAACATCATCGCCTCGATCTCCCTCGCCTCAGGACTCTTGGGGTCGACCGAATAGTCAAACTGCTCGAGCTCAAGCACGCGATCCGGGCGGAGGAGAACCGGCACCACCACCCACTTCTCTCCTTGCTCCGGAGACAAGTCGACCTCTTCAATGTCGCGCTGTGGCCACCGATAGATCGTGAGCTGACCCGAGTGATAGCCGGGGTCTGCGGTCGCGATGGGGAGAAGCGTCGAGACTGAAGTCTTGGCCATTCGACTCACCCCGCGAGACATCGCCGCCTGATAGACCCGATCACGCCAATGAAGATCACGGCCTCGTGCTGTTGTCAGCGAAACGTTTCCACCGTCGTCAACGTCGAGAGGGTCGTGACTAAAATTTTCGCCCGACGCGGACGCATAGCCCGGGTTGCCCGGGAGCCCCGGCGGCGAGGTGCCACCTTGTGGGTCGCACCCACCGAGCATCACCATCGCGCTCACAGTCCATCGGTGCGAGTTCCTCCACGCCATGCAGACACCATAACAGGTTGAATGCGGCTGTGGCGTGCAACTCAAGCGCGCTACGGCGCCGCCAGCTCCGAGCGCCACGAGAGTTGAGTCCCCGACGGCTTTAGGTTCGCTGCGAACAGTAAGCGAGGCTTTCGCCCGGCGGTCGGCGGCGTCGCTGCCTGGAACTTCTTGATCAAAAGCTTGAGCTCCGGGTCTTCACGAGAGGCGACCAGCGATCGCATGCGCTTGAGTCTCTCCAAGGATCTCTGCGCCAACACGTCCTCGGGTGGCACAGGCCCCACCCGATGGTTGGTGTGTGCCACCACCGCGCTCAACGCGAAGGTCCCCAAGATCCGACTGCCCTTGTTCGATGTCTCCACCGAGAGCGCCTTTTGCGGGTCCGCGATGAAGAAGTTCACACCGCACGCAGGCGACCAGCGGCTCGCCCCGCTCGTAGCGCTGTGGTGATCCTTGCTCGTGAGAATTTGACGAAACAGCGCGTGGGAGAGCATGCCATCCGCCACGAACGGGCCGTTGAGAAGCGGCTGTCGAGCGCATGCGAGACCGTCTCGGTTGATA
The DNA here is from genome assembly GCA_040265175.1 of Nannocystaceae bacterium. Classification (GTDB taxonomy): domain Bacteria; phylum Myxococcota_A; class Polyangia; order Nannocystales; family Nannocystaceae; genus JAAZXR01. The sequence continues at coordinate 813 of JBDQGY010000321.1, read as the reverse complement.
CCAAAGCAGCCCAGAGTTCCAGGACGCCCCACGACCAACATAGGCATCTCCTGCAACTCTCCCCCGTGGTCGATCAGCGTGAGGGGACCCGCGCGATCCATTCGAAACAAGATTCGCGTCACGCGCCCCGTCAGGTTCGGGAGCGCCAGCGCGTCGCTACCCGACCATGTATCAATGCGCTCGCGGGCGAAGGGAAGATCCAGCGCAGGGAGGAGGTCCTCCTCAAGCGCGTAGGCCAGGTGCGCAGATGGTTCAACGCCGGCCTCTGCGGCGATTCCTTCGAGCTCCTCGAGCGCTTGTGGTGCGTCTCGGCCAAGTCGCTGGGTTACCCCCTCCACCGCCTGCTTCCATCGCGCCGCCCGATCCGGCTGAGCACGTAACGCCGCCGTCGCTTGCATAAAGTTGCTCACGCCCTCGGCGATCAACGCCCGGTGTGCGGCCCCATGGGCCTGTCCGCGAAGCCGCGGGCCTCCCTTCACTTCGAGAGGCTCGAGCGGCGAAGACGTTCCCACCTGCGCCGTCGTCACAGCAGCGTTCGGTGCAGGGACCTGCGGCCCCTCGACCTCCGACACGCCCGCCTCTCCTCCTTGAACATTCGGTCGTTTGTCCCGACCACATCCAATCCACGCAGGTGCCAGGAGCCCGACGGCTCCTCCAGTGATCCATTGGCGTCTCGAGTGCGACATCGGTCTCCGAGGTTACCCCATTGCAGCGACCGGCATCCACGATCTCGAGGACGGAGCGCGGCATCCGCCGCCGACGGGCCGCGCGGGGCGCTGCTAGTGAGGGCCGTGCTCCGAGGAGCGATTGGAC
>JBDQGY010000320.1:0-3633 GCA_040265175.1 Nannocystaceae bacterium | reverse complement strand
CGCGCTCGCCGAACTCAACACGGCGAAGGGCGAAGGCCGCCGCCGCGCGCGAGAGCAACGACGCATCAAAGAGCGTGAGCGCGAGCTGAAAGACGCGAAGTCGGCCGCTCAAAGCGCCCAACAACGCGCGAACACAGCGATGGCTCGGGCCGACAAGATTCAGCGAGAGGCAGAACGTGACGCGGAGGTGCTTCGCATGGCTGCGCGCAAGGACGCCGCTTCGATCCGCGCCCAGGCGAAACAGTACCGAGACGCTGCGGCGAGTCTTCGTCGAGAAGCGAGCGCCACCAAGGAGGCCGCGACCAAGTCGGAGGCGCAAGCCCTGCGAAGGATGAGAGAGGCCGAGGCCCAGGCCGCGGAGGCGTCGGCCCTCCGCGCAGACGCCAAGGCGGCGAAGATGGAGGCAGAATCATCTCACGAGGCGGCACGCATCGCTCGCGCGGAGGCGAAGCGGCTTCGTGACGCCGCGGCGAAAGCGAAGACGTCGGCCTCGAAGAAAGAGGCGAACGCGACCGCGGCCCAGGCGGAGGCGACGGCGCTTCGTGCAGAGGCCGAGGCGATTCACGCGGAGGCCGAGCGGATGCGTTCGGAGGGGCTCGCGGCCAAGTCGGCTGGCGAGCGTTTGCAGCGAGAGGCGGCGGCGCTTAAGGACGAGAGTCTAAAAGAGGCGACGCGACTGCGCTCCGAGATGGAATCTCAAAAGGCGGCAGCGTTGGCGGCTCGTGCAGAAGCAGAGGGCCTGCGCGCGACGGCGATGGCAGCCAAGGCTGACGCGGAACGACTTCGCGCGACGGCGAAGACCGCGGAGCGCCGTGCGCTGGCCGATCGACAGGAAGCGGCGTCCCAACGCGAGGCGAGCGTGCAGTACGCGCTCAAGCAGCGCGAGAGCGCAGAGGTGCTGTTGCTCGCAGCCCAAAAGGCCGCCCGCTCTGCGGAGAACGATCGCGATGAAGCGAAAGCGCGCAACGCGGAGGCGTCACGGGTTCTGGCAGACGCGAAAGCCCGGGCGAAGCGAGCGTCGAACGCACAAAAGGCCGAGTACCAACAGCTCGTGAAACAAGCCGAGTCGGCGAAGCGCGCCGCAGCGAAGCGAGTGAAGATCGCGGAGACGAAGGTCCGCGAACTCGACAAAAACGGCGCGTCGTTGCGTGACGCGCTCGAAGAACAGCGCTCCGAGAAGGAACTGCTGCTGGCGGACCTTGAACGCCGAGAGCGTGAACAAAAACGCTTGGCGGTGCAGGTGGAGCAAGCTCGCCTCTCGCTTCGCGAAACTGAGTCGGCGCTCGGGAAGAAGAAGGTCGCATCTCGTAAACAAGCCAAGCAGATCGACAAGGACCTCGAGGCCCGCACAGCCACGCTTCGGGCGGTTGAAGCGCGGCTGAAGGCTGTGGAATCGACGCTGGAGAAAAAGACCGGCAAGCTTGAGAGCCTGACGGCGTCGCTGGACACGGCGGAGAAGAAACTCGCAGAGTCGATCACGAGCAGTGGCCCGACCTCGAACGTGCGTGACGACTGGAACCGCGAGATCGCGAAGGCGCCCTCCTCACAGGTCAAGGATGTCCGATTCGAGGACGGACCGAAAGAGTCTAGGGTCATCATCGAGGTCGATGGACCGATGGTCTACGCCGGAAGCAATCTGACGCCGACGATGAAGCTCCTCGCGCTCGAGGGCGCGGATATCGGCGAGCAGCTCGAGCGGAGCCTCGACGCCTCTGGCTTCGGTGGACCCGTCCGAATGGTGACGAGCTTCAAGGAGCAAGACACCGTCAAGGTGATCGTGGCGATGCAAGAGGACGCCTCCCCACGTCTCGAGGAGCAGCCGGGTCGACTGGTGCTGCACTTCCCGCGCTCGCGGCCACGAGGAGAGCAGCAGGCTTCGAATCGAGTGGTTTCGGTGGCGTCTCAGCAGGTCGCGGGCTTCGCGACCGCTCCGGCAGCACTCGCGACCCGAAGCTCCAAGCGCTCGCGCTCCAAGTGGCGCGGTGAACGAATCGATCTGGAGATCCAGGACGCTCCCATCAAAGATATCCTGCTCATGTTTAGCGACATCGGTCGGATCAACATCATCTCCGGCGACGGTGTCGCGGGGCAGGTGACGATGCGACTCAACTCGGTCCCGTGGGATCAGGCGCTCGACATCATCCTCCGGTCCCTGCAGCTAGGGATGGTGCAAGAGGGGAATATTATTCGCGTCGCGACGCTGTCGCAGCTCGACGCAGAGCGCACGGCGGCGATTGAGAAAGCCAACGCGCAGGTGCGGTTGAAGCCGCTGGAAACCCGACTGATCCCGCTTTCGTACGCCGTTGTCGGCGACATGGCGTCGAAAGTCGCGACCGTGTTGAGTTCGCGCGGATCCGTGACTCCAGACACGCGGACGAATACGCTGATCGTCATGGACGTGGTGGAGAATATCGCCATCGCGGAACAGCTGGTGAACAAACTCGACAGCCAGACCCCGCAGGTCAGCATTGAGGCGCGAATCGTCGAGGCGCGGACGAACTGGCTTCGCGAGCTTGGCATCCAATGGGGCTTCGACTTCACGGCGAGCCCCGGCTCGGGCAACCCGACGGGACTCTGGTTCCCGAACTCCCTCGGAGTCGCGGGCGGTAGCGGCGCGGCAGGCGGTCAGCAGATCACCTCCGGATTCCTTTTGCCTTCCGCACAGGCGACACCCAACTACGTGGTCGATTTGCCCGCGGCGGCCGGCACCGGGGCTGGTGGCGCGGTCGGCTTCTCCTTCGGGAGTGTCGACGGCAACCTGAATACAAACCTGAGGCTGTCGGCGGCGGAAGATGTTGGTGAGGTTCGCATCATCTCCGCTCCGAAGATCTCGACCCTCGACAACACCACGGCGAAAATCGAACAGGGTGTGCAGATTCCGATCTCGCAGGTATCTGCGCAGGGCGTGAACACGCGTTATGTGAATGCGACCCTCGGTCTGTCTGTCACCCCCCACGTCACCAACGAGGGCTCTGTAATGCTGCAGGTAGACGTTCAAAAGAACGAGGCCGACTTCGTCAACACCGGCGCCCGGGGTGATCCAACGATTCTCACCAAGAGCGCGCAGTCGCAGATGCTCGTTCAAGATGGCGACACCGCGGTGATCGGTGGAATCTTCACGCGAAACCAATCTGTGAACCGTAAGAAAGTGCCTTGGATCGCAGATGTGCCCATCATCGGATGGTTCTTCAAGAACAAGCGAGAAGCGGACACCCGCACGGAGGTGCTGATCTTCTTGACACCCAAGATCATCAACCGAAGCACAAGCATCGGCGGATAGCTGCACCGCGCGGCGACGCGAGGACACAAAAACACGAAGGGGCGCCGCTTGGCGGCCCCTTCGTTTTTTGTGGTGACCGGAGGTCCCTTGGCGGTATGCTGCCGGCACGTGGCCGGTCGAAGACCATTGTTCTTGGTGGGGATGATGGCTTCTGGGAAGTCCGCTGTTGGGGCTGCGTTGGCGGCGCGGCTTGGGGGGGTCTTCATTGACCTCGATCAGCGCCTGGAGCGGCTGAGCGGTCATTGTGTGGCCGAGCTGTTCGCGCAGAGCGAGGCGACGTTTCGTGACGTCGAGGCGAGCGCCTTACGCTCGCTTTGTGCGGAGCCAGGATTCGGCGGGGCGGGGGCGGTGGT
>JBDQGY010000319.1:0-3647 GCA_040265175.1 Nannocystaceae bacterium | reverse complement strand
GCACTGAGATCAAACTCGAGGGCGACGATCTCATCATCCTCAAAGAAGAAGAAATCCTCGCTGTGATCGAGGGCTAAGCAACCTACAGCCTCACGGCGAACAAGGAGAAACAAGATATGGCAGCCAAAGAAGTACGATTTGACGACAATGCACGCACCGCGATCCTCACGGGCGTAAACACCCTCGCTGACGCAGTGAAGGTCACCCTCGGGCCCCGTGGCCGCAACGTGGTGATCGAGAAATCCTGGGGCGCTCCCACGGTCACCAAAGACGGCGTGACCGTCGCCAAGGAGATCGAGCTTGAGGACAAGTTCGAGAACATGGGCGCGCAAATGGTGAAGGAGGTCGCTTCGAAGACCTCTGACCTCGCCGGTGACGGCACCACCACCGCGACCGTGCTCGCGCAGTCCATCTACCGTGAGGGAATCAAGATGGTCGCCGCGGGACACGATCCCATGGAGCTCAAGCGCGGCATCGACCTCGCAGTGGCGAGCGCCATCGCGTCGATCAAGCGCCTCTCCAAGGCGACCAAGGGCTCGGAAGAGATCGCCCAAGTCGGCACGATCTCGGCCAACGGTGACGAAGAAGTCGGTGAGCTCTTGTCCCAGGCGATTGAGAAAGTCGGCAAAGAGGGCGTGATCACCGTCGAGGAGAACAAGGCCAACACCACGGAACTCGACGTAGTCGAGGGCATGCAGTTCGACCGCGGGTACCTCAGCCCCTACTTCATCACGGACCAAGACCGCATGGAGGTCGCCCTGAACGACGCCTACATCCTCTGCTACGAGAAGAAAGTCTCGTCCATGAAGGATCTCCTCCCGATCCTTGAGCAGGTCGCCAAGCAAGGCAAGCCCCTGCTCATCATCGCTGAGGACGTCGACGGAGAGGCGCTCGCGACCCTCGTCGTGAACCGTCTTCGTGGCACGCTCCAAGTGGCAGCGGTCAAGGCCCCAGGCTTTGGCGACCGTCGCAAAGAGATGCTCAAGGACATCGCGGTCCTCACGGGCGGCAAGGCGATCACCGAGGACCTCGGCGAGAAGCTCGACGGCATCTCCCTCAAGGATCTTGGCACCGCTGGCTCCATCAGCATCGACAAGGACAACACCACCATCGTTGATGGTGGCGGCAAGAAGGCTGAGATCAGCGCCCGGGTCAAGCAAATCCGCGCCCAGATCGAAGACACCTCCAGCGACTACGACCGTGAGAAGCTCCAAGAGCGCCTCGCGAAGCTCGTTGGTGGCGTCGCAGTCTTGAAGGTCGGCGCCGTCTCCGAGGTGGAGATGAAGGAGAAGAAGGCTCGCGTCGAAGACGCACTGCACGCGACCAAGGCTGCGGTCGAAGAGGGCATCGTCCCTGGCGGCGGCGTGGCGCTCATCCGCGCTCAAAAGGGACTCGACAAGGTCGAGACCGCGAGCGCAGAGCAAGACGTGGGCGTGGCGATCATCCGACGCGCATGCGAGGAGCCCCTTCGTCAAATCGTGAACAACGCCGGCGGCGAAGCCTCCGTCGTTGTGAACGACGTCCGCGGTGGCAAGCAGGTCTACGGGTTCAACGCACGCACCGGTGAGTATGGCGACATGCTGGCCATGGGCGTCATCGACCCTGCCAAGGTCGTGCGCACCGCCCTGGAGAACGCAGCGAGCGTCGCGGGCATGATGCTCACCACCTCCGCCATGGTGGCCGAGAAGCCTAAGAAAGAGGCTCCCGCAGCCGCTCCGGGCCCGGACATGGGTGGCATGGGCGGTATGGGCATGTAAGCCCGACGCGCTACGTCGAACAAGGGCCTCCGCAGTCGCGGGGGCCTTTGTTTTTCTTGGGCCTGGGCTCGGCGGGCGGGTGCGAACGCCTCGACGGTCGAGACTTCCCACGTCGGTCGCTTGACCCCAGCAATGTCGGTTGCAACGATGACCTATGACCTCATTGGAGTTCTCACCGTTTCAAAAACGCATGGTGCAGATCAGCGTTGCCTGCGTGGGGATGGCGACCGTTGGGGCATTTTGTTTTGGCGTGTTTCTCCTCCTGCGCGAGGTGCTGGCTGCGTTCGCTCATGTTATCTGGCCGCTCGCTGTCGCAGGCATTGCAGCCTTACTGCTGCGCCCATGGGTAAATCGACTCGACAATAAACTTGGTGGGGGCCGCCGATGGCTCGCGGTCGCGACTATCTTCGCGGTGAGCGGTTTGGTCGGCCTCGGGGTTTTGTTGTGGGGGCTGCCAATCCTCATCCATGAAACCCTCAGCCTGGTTGATGCCGCGCCGCACTTTTTCGCGTCCCTCCAAGAGACGCTGACAGATCGATACCCAGGGTTGATGAACCGACTCGGGGAGACGGTGGACCTTCGTCGGGCGGGAAGCGAACTCATGGAAGTTCTCACCTCCATGCAATGGCTGTCGGTGTCGGCGCCGGCATTGGAGCGGATTCAGTCGAGTCTTGGCGGCGTGGCGACCACGCTGACGGGGGTCGCCATCATTCCGGTGTACCTCTATTTTTTCATGCTCGGGACGGCGCACCCGGTGGTGCTGCTTGAGTCCCACCTGAGTTTCATGAGTACGCAGGCCCGCGATGACCTGACCTTTTTGGTGCGTGAGTTCGTCGATTGCATGGTGGTCTTTTTCCGCGGTCAGATTCTCATCGGCGCGTTGATGGGCCTCATGCTCTCGGTAGGCTTTATGCTCGGGGGCTTGAACTTCGGCCTCGTCTTCGGCTTCGGCATTGGAATTCTCAACATCATCCCGTATCTGGGTACCATTCTTGGGCTGTCGGTGGTCCTCCCCGTGGCGATGTTTCAGGGCGGGGGAGGGCCCTCGCTTGTCGGGCTGGTCCTCCTGGTCTTTGTCGCCGTCCAGGTGATCGAGGGATATGTCCTCACACCGCGAATCATGGGGGAGGCGACCGGACTTCATCCTCTCGTCATCATCATCGCGATCTTCTTTTGGGGGAGCGCGCTTGGAGGGATCCTTGGGATGGTCTTCGCGATTCCTCTTACGGCGTTCGGCGTGGTGGCCTGGCGCTTGCTCAAGCGACGGGTGTTGACGCCGCTCCTCTCTGGAGACGAGGCGCAGCCGGTGGCCTCGTCGGATCAGCCCTGAGCGAGGGCGACGTCTCGGGCGAGCATCACCGCGAGCCGCTGCCCTGCATCCACGAGGGCATCGTGGGCGGCGTCGCAGATGCCCCCTAGATTAACGAACCCATGGATCAGCCCGCCATGTTCGACGGCCTCCACGTGAGTCCCGTCTTGTGCGACCAGGGCGCTGTATCGTCGCCCTTCATCGATGAGTGGGTCGTACTCAGCGAGGATGAACAGGGAGGGCGGCAGCGGCGTCAGCGGGTGCAGTAGCGGGGAGACCCGGGGGTCGCGAGCCTCTTCTTCGCGCGTGAGGTAATGGTCGACGAAGAACTCGAGCATCTCCTGGTCGAGCAGATATCCGTGACCGAGTGTCTCGTGGGAGGCGCAGCTTCGTGTCAAATCCAGGCTCGGATAGATCAGCAACTGTGCTGCGGGGAGGGGCAGCCCCCGTTCCGCGCGGGCCCTTGAGACAAAGACCGCCAAGTTCCCACCGGCGCTGTCTCCTCCGACAACGACCTTGCTCCCATCACCGCCGAATGCATCGACCTGCGCCGTCACCCACTCGAAGGCGGCGGCCGCGTC
>JBDQGY010000318.1:0-3652 GCA_040265175.1 Nannocystaceae bacterium | reverse complement strand
TTCTTCTTTTGACTCGGACTCGGTTGGTTCGATCATGTGCGTGCCCGCAACTGGGAACGACATGGTCGGCGCATGAAACCCAAAGTCCATCAGCCGCTTCGCCACATCCTCTGCCTCGACGCCGGCGCTTTGCTTGAACGGCCGCAGATCAATGATGAACTCATGGGCGACGCGCCCCTCTTCGCCCCGATATAAAATGGGGTAGTGCGACTCGAGTCTCCGCGCCATGTAGTTCGCGTTGAGGATCGCGTATTGTGTCGCCTGTTTGAGGCCAGGCCCGCCCATCATCGCGATGTACATGAACGAGATCGGCAGGATGCTAGCGGACCCCCACGGCGCCGCCGCGATGGCACCGATCCCCTTCTCGCCGCCGACGTCCGTGAGCGGGTGACCGGGGAGGTACGGAGCCAGTTTGTCGTTGACGCCGATGGGACCCATGCCAGGCCCGCCCCCTCCATGGGGGATGCAGAAGGTCTTGTGCAGGTTGAGGTGACAGACATCTGCGCCGTAGTCTCCCGGCCGACAAAGCCCCACCTGTGCGTTCATATTGGCGCCATCCAGGTAAACGAGCCCGCCGTTGGAGTGGACAGTCTCGCAGATGGTCTGGATCTCCCGCTCAAACACGCCGTGTGTGGATGGATAGGTCACCATGAGCGCGGCCAGTCGATCCGCGTACTTCACCGCCTTCGCGCTCAAGTCCTCCACGTCGATATTGCCCCGCTCGTCACACCTCACGGCGACGACGTTCATGCCAGCCATGACCGCGCTCGCGGGATTTGTCCCGTGCGCCGAGACGGGGATTAAGCACACGTCACGGTGCGCCTCGTTTCGATCTTGGTGATAGGCGCGAATGACCATCAACCCCGTGAACTCGCCCTGGGACCCCGCGTTGGGCTGCAGCGACACGGCCGTGAAGCCGGTGATCTCACTGAGCCATCCCTCCAACAGCTCGAACATCTCGCGATAGCCCGCGCTCTGGTCCGCCGGCACGAATGGGTGGACAGCGCCAAACTCCGGCCACGATACAGGCAGCATCTCTGAGGTGGCGTTCAACTTCATGGTGCACGACCCCAGCGCGATCATGGACTTGGTCAGCGACAGATCCCGCCCCTGAAGGCGGTGGAGGTAGCGAAGCATCTCGTGCTCCGAGCGATACCTGCAAAAGACCTCGTGCGACAAAAAAGCCGAGGTGCGCGCGTGTGTGTCCGAGATGGGGCGGACATGATCCCGCGCGACCGCCTCAAGGTCCAGCCCGTCGGTCTCCACGCCAAAACAAGTGAGCACTTCGAGCAGGTCGCACAAGGTCGTGCGCTCATCCATGCTCACGCCGACCCGACCATCCTCGAACGCGCGGAGGTTGTACCCCCGCCCCACGGCCACCTCGCACACCTGCGAGGCCGTACGCCCCGTAGGACGCACCGTCACAGTGTCGAAAATCTCATGGGCACCCACGTCATGCCCAGACGCCTCCAGCACATGGCGCAACACACCGGCGCAATGACGCACTCGCTGCGCGATGGAGGTCAACCCCTCGGCGCCGTGATAGACCGCGTATGCGCCGGCCATGATGGCGAGCAGCACCTGCGCCGTACAGATATTGCTCGTCGCCCGCTCACGACGGATATGCTGCTCACGAGTCTGCATGGCCATACGAAACGCCGGCTGGCCCTTCACGTCCCTCGATACGCCGATGATGCGTCCTGGGATCTGACGCTTGTAGCGCTCCGCGGTGGCGAAGAACGCCGCGTGCGGTCCCCCAAACCCCATCGGGACGCCGAATCGTTGGGCTGATCCGACCGCCACGTCCGCACCAAACTCCCCAGGAGGCCGAAGCAAGGTGAGGGCCAACAGATCCGCAGCGACCACGAACAGGCCCCCCGCCGCGTGCACACGTTGCGCGAGCGCCTCGTAGTCCTCAATCACCCCGTCAGTGGTCGGATACTGAACCATGACGCCGCTGACATCGGCGAGGTCTTGCCCCTGGATGTCTTCGAACAGCTCGAGCGCGATACCAGCCGCGTCCGCGCGCGTCTGCATCACCGTCAAGGTCTGCGGGTGACATCGCTTCGAAACTAGAAATCGCGGTTTCTTCCCGCGAGCCACAGCGTGCGCCATGGCCATGGCCTCCGCCGCGGCCGTGCCCTCATCGAGCAGCGACGCGTTGCTCAGCTCGAGCCCAGTCAAGTCTGAGACCGCGGTCTGGAAGTTGATCAGCGCCTCCAAGCGTCCCTGCGAAATCTCCGCCTGGTAGGGCGTGTACTGAGTGTACCAGCCGGGATTTTCAAGGATGTTGCGCGCGATGACGGGAGGCACCACGCAGTCGTGGTAGCCCATGCCAAGCAGCGACTTGTGCAGCTTGTTTTTCTTGATGATCGAGCGCAACCATCCGATTGCCGCCTCTTCACCCAAGGGCCGCGCGTCATCGAGCCCGCGCAGGTCGAGGGCTCGCTTCATCCGGATCGAGTCCGGGATTGCCTGAGCTACGAGTTCGTCGAGCCCCGCCACTCCGATCGTGCGCAGCATGTCCTCCGCGTCCTCTGGGCGAGGTCCGAGGTGACGAGGGACAAAGAGGTCGGTGGGTGCGAGCAACTCCGTCATGGCCGGTGGAATGTACTCCAAAGAACTGAAGAGGGAAGCCTGCGCCCATCCCCCCCGTGCGACCCCGCTCACGGACGCCAGTGGATGGGCGGAAACCGCGCCAAGCCGTGCGACGCACCGCGTCTCGCCGATGTCGCGATAAGCGTCTTCGAGACCGCCTCAGAGATCCCACTAAAACGGGCCCTAAGGACCGTAGCGTTCATCCCTCGCCAAGTCCACGCAACTCTGCGCAAATTGCTTCACCCGCGTGTGGGCGCCCCTCGCTCCGCATCCCCGCGCGCATCTGCTCCAACGTAGCTGGCGCCGACAGCAGCGCGGCGACCAACTCCGCCAACCCACTCGCCGTAAGATCTCTCTCGTGAACCATGCGAGCGCCGCCCGCCTCCACCAGCGCCCTCGCGTTGTGCTCTTGATGGTTGTCTGCGGCGTACGGAAACGGGATGAGGACACAGGGGCATCCGACCACCGCGAGCTCCGCGAGCGACGTAGCGCCCGCGCGACACACGACGAGGTCACACCAACGATACGGCGCGCTCATATCCTCGATGAACGCCGACACCCTCGCCCTCTCGGGCGTGAGCCCCGCGGCGAGATACCCCGACTCCACCTCATCTCGCATCCGAGCGCCGGTTTGATGCCAGATCTCAAGTTCGGGTACCGCGGCCAGCAGCTCGGGCACGCACGCGAGCACGGCTGAATTCACCGCCTCTGCCCCCTGACTTCCGCCAAACACGAAGAGACGACGGGAGGTACGCGGGACCGCGGTCTCTGCCCCCTCCGTCAAGCGCATGAGCAATTCATCTCGAATGGGGTTGCCGAGCCGCCGGATCTTCTTTGCGGGGAAGTCTCCACGCGCGTCCGGGAACGTGGTGAACACCCGCCGCACCAGACGTGACAAAATTCGATTGGTGATTCCAGGCACGCTGTTTTGCTCGAGGATCGCGCACGGGATCCCAAGCAGCGCGGCGGTCGCCACGACCGGGCCGCTCGCGTATCCACCCACCCCGACGACCACTGTCGGCCGACGCCGCCTCAAAATCCCGAGGCTCTGAAC
>JBDQGY010000317.1:0-3668 GCA_040265175.1 Nannocystaceae bacterium | reverse complement strand
GTACGCGCGTCACACGAGAATCGCCGGTCTGTTTCCGCTCAAGGACTCCCGGGAGCAGGTACCCGAGCACGAGCATCCCGAGCGCCATGGGTCCAGCGGCACCCACAGTCGCGGGCATCACCTCAAGCAAGACCATGCCCACCACCGCGACCTGCACAAAGCCGCGCAGGAACGCGAGCACGCTCTCGCTCTTTTGGCTCAGCACCAAAAATGCAGGGCCCACTACGAGCGCGAGGATGCTCGCACCGAGTGCGATCTGCAGGTGACTGTCGGCTAACATGTGGACCTCATCACAATAGCGCGCCTCTACGCTGAAACCGACACTCCCGCACCAATGAAAAAGGGTCGGCGATGCCGACCCTCCACGGTGCTTCGCGTCGAGCGCGTTTAGATTTTCTCACCACGGGCGCGGAGGTCTGCGATGACCTGCTCAATCCCGCGGTGATCGATGACGCGAATCCCGGCGGCGCTCACGCGCAACCGCACCCAGCGGTTCTCGCTCTCCACCCAAAAGCGCTTGCGCTGAAGATTGGGGAGACTGCGCTTTTTGGTGCGCGTGTGGGAGTGGCTGACGTTCATCCCCACGAGAGGGCGTTTTCCGGTGACCTGACAAACCTGCGACATGATGATGACTCCCGTGACCGGGGCGCCGAACTTTGATCAGTTCGGTCACGCTGTCAAGGGATGCGGAGGATTGGTCGAGGGGCGCTGGGACCCCAATATCGCGCGATGTGCGCAGACGTGTCGAGGGTCTCGAGAGCCCAATCAAGACGACCGCGCGGGAAGCCGCGTCAGGGCATGGCCCCTTCGTCGATCCAATCACCGATGAGGATCAACTCGCCCGCCGGGAGCGCCTGCCCTTCGTAGGGCATCTGCGCGCCGCTGCCGCCTTCGGCGAGGTGGGTGTTGTTGAGCTTGTGCCACATGTAGCTCACAGACTTGTTGCCCGGGTTCACGAGCTGCATCTGTGGAAGCTGACCCGACATCACCCCGATCAGATTGTCGTAGGCCGACCCCTCCGTGAGAATCAAGGTCTCGTTCAGGCCGTCCACCTCGTGACAACTGGCCACGCAACTTGACGAGATGATCGGCTCGACATCCACCGCGAATGACAACGGCCCGGTCATGTCGTCTGCGCCGGTCTCGGTGTCCTCGGCCATGGAATCGGATTCCTCGCCACCGTCCGTCGTGCAGGCTGGGATCAGCGCGATGCCTGCGACAAAAGCCGCGCCCCTCAACCAATCTCGCGTGTACCGTGTCCGACGCTCCATAGAACGGAGTTCATCATACAATCCGGGGAAAGGAAAGCATCACAGGGCCGAGCACCGCCTGACAGCATCTGCGGCGGCAACTTCAGTCAACAAAGGGTCCCCGGTGGGCGATCCCCTCGGCGTGAGGGCGCCCGTGCACGTGCGCCACGCGGGTGCCGGCTTGCGCCTCGAGCGGTAGCCGACCGGCGCTGGGGATCACCACCTCCCCCTCCTTGAACACGGCGCCGAGCGTCTTTATCTCTCCCTCGAGCACGTACATCAAGCTTTGGTGGCCCGACGGGCCCACCAGCGCGCACGCCCCTTTGTTCGGAAAGCTGCAGACCTGGTAGCCCATCGTGGTCTGCATGACGACCGGCGAGTTGGGCCCCACGACCTCGCTCGTGCTCACCCCTCCATCCTGGGTTGTCGGCATATATTTCGCCGCGATGCCTTCGTAGTCCGGAGGCATCTTCTTGAGCCGTTTGGGGAGGTTGATCCACAGCTGCAGGCCACGGTTACGCCCGTTGCTCGCCGGCATCTCCGAGTGCCACGCGCCGCTGCCCGACGTAAAACGCTGGGTTCCCCCCGCCTCGATCTGCGACTCGTTTCCGAGGTTGTCTCGGTGAAAGAACGCCCCCTCCAGCATGTACGTGAACGCCTCAAACCCGCGATGCGGATGCATCGGGAAGCCCGCCGGGCGCCGCACATCAAAATCATCGAGCAAGACAAAGGGATCGAGGTGGCGCAGGTTCGGACCGGGGAAGATCCGTCGCACCGTCGCGCCCGCCCCCTCCTTGGTCCAGCGCGCCATGTAGCGCTGTTGAATGGTCGCCACAGGAGGCGGCTCTACGGCATCCGCATCCGCCCCCGACCGTCGAGCGTCGGTTCTCCCGAGGCCTTGACAGCCGAGACCGATCCCCAGTCCACCGAGGCTTGAGAGTGCCCCAAGCGCGTCCCTGCGCGTCCACATCGCCATGCCTCAAGAGTACCCTCGAATTCGCTCCGTTTCAGGTGGCGTCGTGATCCGTGCGGCGCGCACCGTCACGAGCGAGTTCGCGCGATCCCTCCGTGCCCTGCCCAGGTGCTCCGGATGGCCGTCTCGCCGGCGATTGGTGGTAGCCTCGAACGCACCATGGCGCGCTGGTACTACAACGATGGGACGACGCAGCACGGACCGATGGAGCTTGAGGCGCTCCGAGACAAGTGCCACTCGGGTGTGTGCAAGCCCTCGTTCATGGTGTGGCGCGAAGGCTGGCCCAACTGGAGTCCAGCGTCCGAGGTGAAGGAGCTGGATCGCGCTGACGCGTCCTCGGCGCCCGCTGCCGTCAAGACTCGAAGCGCGTCGTTGCCCCGGGTCGGCGACGCCAGGCCCACACCTCGCACCGCCGCCGGCTCGGCCTCCAAAGAGACCGCTCCCCACCAAGCCGCCGCGCCGATCCCTGCGCCCGCCCCTGGTCTCGCTGCCTCCACGGATCCGAGCGCGACCAGAACACCCGCCGTCCTCACCCAAATCCCGACGAAGTTCGAGACGATGATGGACAAGATCTTCCGGGCCTTGCGCCCCATCGCGAGCGAATCGAGGGTCGACAAGATCGACGGCCTCGCACAACGCGTCGGGACCATCGCTGGTCTTGTGGCCGTGAGCCTCGCGGGACTCTCTGGCGCCATCGGGGCGATCAAGCTCGAACGCATGAGCCCCCTCATGGACGCCATGTATCTCGTGGTGTTCGGCCTCGTCACATTGTACGTGGGACAACGCCTGGTCCACGCGAACACCCGACTGCTTGAGCAGAGCAAACACCGCATGAGTACGCCCTACTTCCTCGACGGTGTCGGAGCCCTGCTCGTCTTAGGAGGGGTCATCGGGCTCGTGAGGGCGGCGGTCTCCGCCATCCAGGTCGAGAGTTTTGCTCCTCTCCTCGCGGCCGCCGCCGTCTGTCTCACCTCGGTCATCGTGGGGTTGCTGTGCCTGTCTCCCGCGACCATCAACATTAAGATGGAGGACGAGACCCAGCAGGGCGAAGACGCCATCGCGATCTTGTGCTTGCTCCCCAAGTGTGTGCTCCGTGTCGTGCCGACGCTGCTCGTCGTCGGCACGGTGATCTCGAGCGTATACTTTTTGAGCTCGATCACGTCCTTGTTTGACGACAATCGATTCGCCGCGGCGGCTGAATTCGGCGGGAACTGGTCCGAGGGGATGGTGGCCTATCTGTCCGCGACCTTGCTTCCCCTGGGCTCCTATCTCGCCTTCTTGCTGCTTACTTTGTCCCTGGATCTGATGCGCGCCGTGCTCGTGCTCCCCGCAAAACTCAGCGACCGGCGAGATAGGAGCCCAGGGGAAGCAAGGTCGCGGACAGATAGGCCACCATCCCCTCGGACCAGTTCCCGCCGAATTCAGCCGCCGCGGCGAATCGATTG
>JBDQGY010000316.1:0-3732 GCA_040265175.1 Nannocystaceae bacterium | reverse complement strand
GAGCAACTTTTGCACCGGGCCATCTTCCAGGGGCGGTTTTTGGAAGAAACCAGACCCAACCGTGTGCTTCAACAAGGTCTAACCCTTTGCAAAGTTGTGAAAATTGAGTCACAAATCCCCCTGATCGACCAGCAGACTGAAGCGGCGCGACGAGACGGACGAGAAGAAGAAGTCCGAGCGCTGATCCAACGACGACTCGAGCTTCGTAAAGAGCAAGCAGCGCTCCGAGCGACGCTTCGAGATGACGACGACCCCCTCCCCTGAAACCCGGCTTATAAAGTTTGAGCACCAGCGACCGAGGCCCAATGCAAACGACGAGCAATACGCTCAATGATGAGAAGCTGAAGACGAGCCTGCTCGACTTCGGCAAACAAAAAGGAAACAAGATCACCGAGGAGCAACTCCACATGTTGCTGCCCGAGGATCTCGTTCCGCGAGATCAACTCCCGAACTGGAAGACATTTCTTGAGTCCAAGGGTGTCGCCGTGGTTGAGGAGAAACGCAAGCCACAGTCGCGCTCCAAGTCTGCGACAAAGACTGGGAAAGATTCCGACGACGAGCCCACCCGGACCAACGACCCGGTCCGTATGTACCTGCGGAAGATGGGCTCCGTCTCCTTGCTCACTCGTGAGGGCGAGGTGGAGATTGCCAAGCGCATCGAGCAAGGCGAACTCCGCGTGCTCGACATCGTGCTGCGCAGCCCCGTCGCAGTCCCCTACATCATCTTGATGTACGAAGACATCAAGCGAGGCAAGGTCCGCCCGAAGGACGTGGTCGCCATCGCCACGCCCAACGACGGCGCTACCGGGGGCTCCTCGCAACAACCGAGCGCCCCCGCCAACCAAGAAGAAGCGCTCGACAACCTCCAAAAGCAGCTTGAGCGCCTCCGACGGCACCACAAAGAGTGGGACCGACTCAAGGGTAACTTGCGCGCGTCGGCGGAGCGACAAGTGTCGGATGCCCGCCGCGCACAGATTATCGAGCAGCTCCGCGAGCAGTCCGACGCCATCGTCGAGACGATCAAAAACATGAGCCTGTCGCGGCGCCCTGTGGAGGGCATGGTCGACGAGCTCGAGTCCATCGTCTACCGCCTCCAAAACTCCATCGACAAGCTCCTTGGATGTGAGAAGCGAGCGGGCATGGATCTCGCGAGCCTGCGAAAGCTCTTCGACGTCCGGCTCAACGAGGAAGAGGAGTTCAAGCTTTGCCGTCAGCTCGGTCTTCACCCCTCGGAGCTCCACGAGATGATCGCCGAGATGAACCTCTCGACGAAGAATATTCGCCTCATCGAAGAGCGCACGGACATGCGAGCCGAGAACCTCATCTCGCTGCAAGGGGAGCTCAACGCGGCGCGCAACCAGGCGGAACGAGCGAAGAGCGAACTTGTGGAGGCAAACTTGCGCCTCGTCGTCTCCATCGCGAAGAAATACACGAATCGAGGGCTACAGTTCCTCGACCTCATCCAAGAGGGAAATATCGGCCTCATGAAGGCGGTCGACAAGTTCGAGTACAAGCGCGGTTATAAGTTCTCCACCTACGCCACCTGGTGGATTCGTCAGGCCATCACCCGCGCCATCGCCGACCAGGCCCGGACCATTCGTATCCCGGTCCACATGATCGAGACGATCAACAAGCTCATCCGGACCAGCCGAATCCTCGTCCAAGAGCTTGGACGCGAGCCGACACCGGAGGAGATCGCCGAGCGCATGGAGCTCCCCCTGGAGAAAGTTCGCAAGGTCCTCAAAATCGCGAAAGAGCCGATCTCGCTGGAGACCCCAATCGGTGAAGAGGAAGACTCTCACCTCGGAGACTTCATCGAGGACAAGAACGCTGTGAGTCCTTCGGAGGCGGTGATCAACACCAACCTCGCTGACCAAACACGGCGCGTGCTCGCGACGCTCACGCCCCGCGAAGAGAAGGTGCTCCGCATGCGCTTCGGTATCGGCGAAGCGTCGGATCACACGCTCGAAGAGGTGGGCCAAGACTTCTCGGTAACCCGTGAGCGGATCCGACAGATCGAGGCCAAGGCCCTCCGCAAGCTGCGGCACCCGAGCCGAAGTAAGCGGCTCAAGGCCTTCACCGTAGAGAGTTGAGGCCTCTTCGCCTCACCGCCGCGCACCCTTGAGGCGCGCGGACGGGGACGTGAACGCGGGGGCGTCCTCCGCTCACGGCCTGAGCGGCACATTCAACGCCGCAGCGAGCGCCTGGATGCGTTCCCTGTCCAGGACCTGCAGCTTGTCGAGAGGCCCAAAGTCGGCGATCGCGGCGCCGAGTAGCTCCCGTGAGCGCCGCGGCTCGTCGTTCAAGAACCGCTCCGCCAACGAGAGGCGTACGCCCCCGATGCCGCGCCCCGTGACCCCCGCGGCCTCCCGCGAGCGCAGGACCTCCGTGAGGAGCACCTCACCCTCCTCAAGACGCCCGAGCCTCACCAGGCAGTCACCGAGCTCTGCCTTGGTCTCCATGACATCCGGATGGTTCTCACGGAGCCGCTGGCTCGTCAGTTCGAGCGCCCGTGACAATGCCTGCCGACCGGCTTCAAAATTCGTCCCGAGGATCCACGCGAGCCCAAGATTATGGAACGCGTCATCAAGCCGCAGGTCGTCGGGTCCGTAGACCCCTGACTGGATCTCGATCACCCGCTCAAAGCGAGCGCGAGCCTGCTCTGCCAGTGAGCGACGCTCCTCTCCAGCGACCGTCCTTGCCCGTAGTAGGTCCAAATTGCCCATCATCGACAGCTCACGTGCCACAGCAGGATGGTTATCTCCAACCCGCATACGAACAGTCTGCAGCGATCGCTCAAAAGCATCACCCGCGATCTCAAAGTCATTTTGAGTCGCGGCGACAATCCCCAGATTTCTCAAGGTAGCCACCGTCTCCGGATGCCCCTCGCCGAGCCTCTTGGAGAAAATTTCCATGGCCCTCGCGTGGTGCTGGCGCGCCTCAGCCAGCGCGCCTTTACGCCGGTAGAGGCTCCCACGGTAGTTCTCTAGATCCGCGGTCAATAAGGGGTTCCCTCCGAGTCGATCGATGGCGGCGCTCGCGTCGTCCGCCAGCTCCAAGCCCTCCTCAAAGTTAGCCAGGTCGTAGCCCACCACCCGAACCAACTCTACGAGGGCGCGCGCGCGGAGGAAGTCATCACCCAATCGATCCCCCAGTCTGCGCGCTTTTTGCAGGCTCTCCACCGCCTTGTCTGGCTGCCGCAGCCGGCGATAAATCCTCCCATACAGGAGGTGCGCCCGCGCCAAGGTGGGCTCGTGCCCGACCGCTTCGATCGCCTCGAGCGCCTCGCTGATGAGCGCCGCCCCCTCTTCATATCGATAGAAGGTCAACGCGCTCTCCGCCCGCGCTAGCGCGGTGTTCAACTCCTGAAGTTCGAGACGCTGCGACTCTGACTCCGGGGGTGACCACGCCCCGAGCCCCACGGAATCCTGACAAACGGAGAGATCGGGGAGTCGATGGACCGCGTCGGTCGCACGCTCGATCAACGCGTCGTCCGCCATCCGAAGCGTCTTCGCGACCTCCTCGAGTGAGGTTTTGCGCTGCGCGAGGCATAGGGACTGACGAAGTCCTAGCTCTCGCTCTTTCACGTCCTCGTCATTGCTGCGTTTGCACGCCGACATCTGCGCTGTCTCCCATCGCAATGCGTAGACCGCGAGTTCCCCTCGAATCGTCGACCACGCATCAGCGGCGAAGGGAAGGCTCGAACTCGCGAACCTCGCTCCGATATCCCCT
>JBDQGY010000315.1:0-3767 GCA_040265175.1 Nannocystaceae bacterium | reverse complement strand
GGTTTACCGCTGTTCGTTTTGATCGGCGTGTTGGCGGTGCTGAGCTTCGCCCTGTTCGGGAGTGACTTTCGCGGGATCGACACGCTCGGTATTTTGCCGGTCGAGGTGGCGAAGCTCGTGGGGAAAAATGAGCTTCTCGCGATTCCATTCTTCGTCGCGTCGGGTGCGATCATGAGCGCGGGGGGGATCGCCCGTCGGCTGGTGGCGTTCGCGCGGGCCCTCGTGGGGTTCTTGCCGGGGGGACTCGCGGTGGCGACCGTCGGCGCGTGCATCATCTTCGCGGCGATCTCGGGGTCGAGTCCGGTCACGGTTATCGCCATCGGGTCCATGACCTACCCGGCGCTGTTGAAGGCGGGCTACGATCGCAAGTTCGCGCTGGGGCTGGTCACGAGCGCGGGATCGCTAGGTATCTTAATACCCCCATCGATCCCCATGATCATCTACGCGATCGTCGCCGGCGGCCAGCGGCCGCTCGATGTCTCCGAGTTGTTTTTGGCGGGGCTCCTACCCGGGGCGCTCATCGGCGGTCTGCTGTCGATCTACAGCATGTTCCAGGCGGGCAAGGGCACGCGCGATACATTTCAGATGAGTCGCGTCTTGGAGACCCTGCGCGACGGGATTTGGTCGGTGTCGCTGCCCATCGTGATCTTGGGCGGCATCTACTCCGGGGCCTTCACCCCCACGGAGGCGGCGGCGATCTCTGTGGTCTACGCCCTGGTGATCGAGCTGTTGATTCATCGGGACATCACGGTGGGACACCTCGGCAAGATCCTCGGCGAGGCCACGGTGACCATGGGGAGCATTTTGATCATCATGTCGCTCGCGGTCGCGCTCAATATCTTCCTCGTCGAAGAAGAGGTGCCGCAGCGGGCCGTGGAGTGGATCCGGGCCAAGGAGTTGACCCCGGTGACGTTCTTGCTGCTGGTGAACGTGTTTTTGCTGCTCGTGGGCGCCGTGATGGACTCCATCAGCGCGATCTTGATCATCGCGCCACTCCTCGCTCCCATCGCCTACCAGCTTGGGATCGATCCGGTCCACCTCGGGATCGTCTTTATCGTCAACCTCGAGATCGGCTACCTCACCCCACCCATTGGGATCAACTTGTTCGTGGCCTCATCGGTGTTTCGTCGTTCGATGGGAGAGGTGAGCCGCGGCGTATTGCCGTTCATCGGCCTGATGATGATCGGGCTCGTTGGGGTGACGTACGTGCCCTCGCTCTCTCTCGGTCCAGTGAATATGCGCTTCCGTGACAAGCCGTTCTATGAGCCATTCCCGGAGCTTCGTTCAGAGGAAGAGGAGGCTGGCGGAGCCGGCGACGACGGGGACAACGTGAACCCGGAGACCGGGGAGCGGGTTCAATCCATGGAGGAGATGATGAAGGAACTCGGACTCGAAGAGATGCTCGACGAGGACATGGAGGAGGACGAGGAGGACGAGGAGGACCTGGTGGGGCCCATGGGGCGGGCGCCGGCGATGCCGGGGATGATGCCCGACGACGACGACGACGACGACGACGACGACGACGACGACGACGACGACGACGACGACGACGACGACGAAGTGGGACCCATGGGTCGAGCGCCCGCCATGGTGATGCCGAGCCCCTCCGCGGGCGACACCACGGGCGAGTAGCTCCGCGGGGGTGGCGAGCGCCCACGGTCTCCGGTGGGGACGATCCTGGCCCCGTCAATCCGGAGCGCTACGACTCAAACTCGACCCACGCGTCGTCGATCAACCGCTCGTGCGGGCGGTAGGAGGCCTTATAGCGCATGGCGTCGCACTCTTGGACATAGAGCCCGAGGTACAAATACCGCAGTTGCTCGCGCCGTGCGTATTCGATCTGCGTCATGATGGAGAACACGCCGGGGCTTAAGAACTCGAACGCGGGATCGAAGTAGGTGTAGACCGCGGAGAGGGATTGCTCACCGCGATCGACGATGGCGACTGCGACAAGCTGATTCCCCGCTCGGTATTGCATCTCGAACGAGTTGACGCACGAGTCGACCAAGAACGCGTTGTACCCGGCGGGGTCGATGAGTTCGCTCGTCCCCATCAGATTTCGGCTGGACTTGTGGGTGTTGTACAGGGCCACCTTCTCCTCTGTCAGCGAGGTGGGCGCGATGGTCATGTCGAGGTGGCGCTGACCGCGACGGAGCGCGCGGCGTTGACTCTTGGACGCGGCGAATTTGTTGACGTCAATGCGGATCGGCTCGCAGGCGCGGCACGTAGGACAGCGTGGGTTGTACAGCAAGATCCCCTGACGACGATCGCCCACCTCGAGCTTGCGTTCAAACTCGGTGGGGCCCAAGGGACGGATGGGGAGTCGCATGGGGAGTCGTGCGACCGTGTCCTCAAGATATGGGCAAGGACCTGCCTCGTCGTACACGAGCAATTCTGGTGGATCTACGTCAAGCAGCCGAAGCCGTCGTGTGTCGGTTCCCACAGTCATCACCGTAGCACGCTCTGAGAGGGGTGGCAGGGGGCTGCGGGCTATCTCGGCACGAAGCGAGGGCTATCGCGACAATCGGGAGGCTGTTATTTTCCATTTGGTGCAGGATTTGAAGCACGAGGTGCTCGCCCCGGGCGTCGCGCTGATGGCGTTGGGAACTCCGACGCTGCCTCCAGCGACGACGACGAATACGCTGATCGTTGGCAATCGTCGATTGGCCGTGATCGAGCCGGCGTCACCTTACGCGGACGAGCAACGGCGTCTTGAGGACTATGTTCACGGCGAGCGGGAGCGCGGGGCTGAGGTCGCGGCGTTGCTGGTCACACATCATCATCGTGACCACGTGGGACATGTGGCGAGGCTGCGAGAGGAGCTCGGTGCTCCCGTCATGGCGCACAAGGAGACCGCCTCGCGCGTGTCGTTTCGCGTGGACAAGGTGCTCGACGATGGCGACGTTGTCGAACTCGACGCGGGACACCGAATCCGAGCACGCCACACACCAGGTCACGCCCCCGGCCATCTCGTCTTTATCGAGGAGAAGAGCGAGGTGATTCACGTCGGTGACATGCTGGCGGGGGTGGGGACGATTCTGATCGAGCCTGGGGATGGCGGAAATATGGGCGAGTACCTGGACTCGCTACGGCTGATTCGGAATTCGCTCTGCACACCCAACACTCGCCTTGTCCCTGCGCATGGGCCTGTCATCGAGCGCCCTCAGGCGGCGTGTGACGCCTTGATTGAGCATCGACTGCGTCGCGAGTCCAAGGTGCTCCGCGGTCTCGATACCCAGGGCCGGAGCTTCGATGAGCTGCTCGCCATCGTCTACCAAGACACCCCCCAAAAGTTGTGGCCGCTGGCGGCGCTGTCCCTCGAGGCGCATCTCCAAAAGCTACTTGACGACGGACGTATCACCCGCGCGGGAGCGCAGATCTCGTCCACATCATGAACCGAACGAGGATGCGACGCCGTGGAGTTATCAAGAGAGATCCTTAGAACCTTCCGGACTTCCGCACCGCCCGCTCGTGTGCTGGCGTTGCTTGGCGACGTACCGGCATCGGGCGCCCACATGCCTGACGTGGAGCGCATTGAGGCGTGCGCGGATGGTCACCGGTGGTCCATGAAGCGGCTGGGGGCTGGGAAGATCTCGTTGCAGGCGGTGTACTGTTCGAGGTTCATCGCGGATCCTGAGGCGCTCACCGTCACGTGGGGACCGCGGCCCGACCTCGGGAACTCGTGGGCGGAGGGGCAGTGGCAGGTGCGCCCGGATTTGGAGGGGAGTGAGGTGCGGCTGCGGTCGGTGTTCGGGGTGGACTTGCCG
>JBDQGY010000314.1:0-3781 GCA_040265175.1 Nannocystaceae bacterium | reverse complement strand
GGGTTGTACGGACGACAGCTGCGATCCAGTGACGGGCGTTGTGACGAACGCGCCCAACGACGGGAGCTGCGCGGACGGGAACCTTTGCAACGGGGTGGAGACCTGCGACGCGGTGAACGACTGCGAGTCGGGAACGCCCATCGACCCAGACGACAGCGTGGGCTGCACGGACGACAGCTGCGACCCCGGGACGGGCGCGGTGACCAATACGCCCAATGACGCCAACTGCGACGACGCCCTCGCCTGCACCGGTACAGAGACTTGCGACGCGACCCAAGATTGTGTGGCAGGGACTCCGCCCGTCTTGAGCTCCTTGTACGACAACGGGAGCTACGCGGACCTGAATCCGCCCACCACCGTCGGGGCAAACGCCTTCTCTCCCGCCGCAGTCAATGAGCGTGGCTCGTGGGCAGCCGACGGCATCCTCGACTTCTTCACGGTCGCCGACCCGGCGGACGTGCACTGCGCGTTTGAGTGGCACATGACGGGTGGCTTCTTCGCGTTGACCCAGACCGCCGACTTCGACACCGCGCGGCTGCGCTTCTTCGAGGCAACCGCGCCCACTTCAGGTACCTTCAGCAACTCTACTCCGGTGGCCGACATCGTCGTGAGTCAGGGGGATGGGACGTTGTCCACGGCGGATACCGGCGACGACTACACCGTCAACCCCTCATTTAGAATCGTCACCTTCACCGCGGACTTGGCCGACGTCACCCTTCCGGCTGGCGCCTACGCGGTGCATGTGTCCTTCCCCAACAACACCGGTGGCGTGGGCTTCTGGCATAACGCGCCCGACCTCGCCCCCGACCCCGTATGTGCACATTACTGGGGCACGTCAACCATCGCCGGTGACGGCGCGGCGTTCGACTTCGAGAACGCCACGGACATCTGCACTATTCGCGGCGTGACCGCGGACAACGTGGACTTCCGCCTCTTGGGATTGTAGTCCGGGACTCGTAGATGCAACAAAGCCCGGGGGGATTCCGCCCGGGCTTTGTTCGTGATGGTGTCGGGACGCTGCGCCTCCCCGCACGCAGAGGGCTACATCCAGATGGAGATTCCGAGGGGAATAGCAAACGCCAGGCTGTTGGACGCCTTCTCGTAGTCCGCGTTGAACTTGGTGACCACTTTGCCCGTGGCCGTCGTCTCGACCGTGGTCGAAACTCCGCGGCCGTAGGGCGCGAGGTAGTCGAGGCTCAGCCCGACGTCGAGCGACACAGTGTCTGACAAAAACAGGTGGACACCGCCGGCAAGTCCAACCGTTGGGGTGACGGCTTCGCTGATGAACTGGGTCGAAGTCGGGTTTCCTGGGGCATCATCCTCGCTGTAGGTCCAGGAGCGCACGGCGCCGAATCCGAAGCGGAACTGGGCGTAGGGTCGCAGGGCGCCCTCGGTCGTAAAGATGTAATGGATGTATGGGCTGAGGCCTCCCCCGAAGGCGCTTGTCCGACTCTTGTAGTCGTAGAAGACCGTGTTCCCGGCGACGGTGATGTCTTGCTCGCCCTTCACGCTTGCGGTAGCTCCGCCGAGGAAGAGGTCGGCGCCGACAATGAGCTGCTCATTGAGCAGGTAGCCGAACCCGAACCCCACAACGGAGAGGGGGGTCGCTTGGTATCGGAACCCGGCTCGGCCCGCGCCCAGGCCGAAATATGTCGTGTTTGGGGCCTCGCTGGCGAAGGTGCCATCCTCGACGGGGTTGACGTAGGTCACCCCGAGCACGTCCGTGCTGAGTTGAAGGCGAAACCTCTTCGCGTCGACCATACTGGTCGCAGCAGCGGCGGCAGGTGCGGCGGCGGCAGGTGCCGGGGAGGGGGCTGCTGCTGGAGCGGGGGCTGCTGCTGGAGCGGGCGCTGCTGTGGGATCTTGTGCCGGAGCGGGTTCGCCGGGCTCCTGACCCGCCGAGGCGTTCGTAGGCGACAAGAGCGCGAGAGACGAGATGGAACAGGTGAGGAGTCCTAGCGTGGGCCGGATCATGGGAGCAGGATGCCACATCCAGAGGAAAGCGCGAATTCGTCGGCAATAAGCTATCCGCGGGCCTCGAACTATTTTGAACATCGTTCACGAGGGGGGGGGTGCACCGGTGAGCCTCCACGTGCGCGGATCGTATGAGGACGGCGCCTTATCCTGTGGGTCACTGCCCGTGATTTGTGCGGATCGGGTCGATACCGAGGTGGCAGCAGTAACAACGGAGGGGGGCGTAGGTCGCGTAGCGTGCGTGCGCGGACAGATGCATGGACTCCTCGCGGGCGATATCCTCGTCAGGGTTGTAGCGTGCGCCGCAATCGTCGCAGGTGTGGGTGTGCGCGGGGTCGAGATCTTCCATGCGCATAGCGTGACATGGGAGCGTACGCCCGCTGGGATCATGCGCCCGGCCCGGCAGGAGTGGGGCCCGAGACCGCGCTCAGTCGAGGGTCATGGGATAGGCGGGGCCGTGCTGAACCTCGTTGCGATCCACCCGCGGCAGCTCCACGGTGGTGCGTTCGCCTCGCTCTCGCTCGGCCTCGTCGATGGGCTCGGTGATGAGCTTGAATCGCGCGGTGCCGAAGGGGATGTCCTCGGCGGGGACCACGAGCTCGATGCGCTCGCGCAGCCCCTCTTGTTGCAGCATGTCGACGCGGTGGTAGCAAAACGGGTTGTTGCCGGGTCGCCCAAAGAGCGGCTCGCTCGTCGCGGAGCAGCCCCCCATGCACTGCTCGGCGTAGTAGCAGCGGCGGCAGTAGCCCCACAGGTCGTCGAGGGTGCGGGTGCGAAAGTAGGTGATCTCTTTGGCCTCGTGCCACAGCTTGGCGAGTCCGTGCTCACGCCACGAGCCCGCGAGGTTGGTGGGGCCGCCGAGGGTGGGGCATGCCTTGATCTGCCCGTCGCTCTCGATGCCCATGGCCGACCGGCCGGCGCCGCAGCCGGGGAAGGCGCCCATTTTGTTTTGGAGCCGACGCAGGCGGGATTCGAGCGGACCGAAGTAGCCGAGGTTATTGCCGGGGAGGATCCGCACGCCGTGTTTCTCCGCGCGGTCGATGGCCGGCTCGAGGTATTCGTAGACCGTCTTCATCATGTGCGGCTGCAGCACGATCTCCGGATGGTCTGCGCCGTTCCCGTGGGGAATGGTCACCTGGATCTGCCACGCGTGGGCACCACGCTGGCCGATCTCTTGGGCGAGGTCTTCGAGCTCCGTGTAGCTAAAGGCGTTGATCTGGGTGTTGACGGCGACGGGGATTCCCGCCTTTTTCAGGTGGTCCCAGGCGCGGAAGGCGGCCTTCCAGCTCCCGTCGCGCCCGCGGACGTAGTCGTGGCTCTTCTCCATGCCGTCGATGGAGATGCTCACGCTGCGCACGCCCGCCTCCTTCATCGCAGCCGCGCGCTCGGCGGTGATGCCCAGCCCGCCCGTCACCAGCAGCACGGAGATGCCTTTTTCACGGAGGGCCCGCACGACCAAAATGTGGTCGCCGCGCATGTAGGCCTCGCCGCCGATGAGGGCCACCTCGCCCACGCCGAGCTCGGCCATCTCATCGACGAGCTTGAGGCACTCGTCCAAGGTGAGCTCGTTGGGGCGGGCGTCGCCGGCACGGGGCCCGCAGTGTAGGCAGCGGTGATCGCAGGCCAAGGTCAACTCCCACACGGTGTAGCGAGGGATGGGTCGCCGGTCGATGTCCTTGAGATTCACCGCGCGGGTTTTCGGTGTGGGGAGCGAGTTCACGATGGGGAGCCGCTTACGCGCGTCCGCCAGGCTCATGGGGCGGGGGCGTTTGGCAGGCGTGCCTTCGTCGTCAGGGCGATCTCCATC
>JBDQGY010000313.1:0-3910 GCA_040265175.1 Nannocystaceae bacterium | reverse complement strand
TTCGAGACACCGAGCAACGTCGAGCGAACCATGGGACGACAATCTAACCGTTCGCCGCCCGTGATCCCAGCACCCGGTCAATTTGCCCCACAGCCTCGAGCAAGATCTAGCTGCGAGGCGGCCTCAGAAGGCGCAGCGCTTGAATGACGCGTACATATGCGCGGCGCCGCGCGTCGGCGCTCGGTACGTCACCTTGACCCCATGCGGCCCCCCTCGGAGTCGCAGTGGACGCCATCTCCTCCTCGGCGAAGAGATCAGAGAGCTCCAGGGGCGCTCCGAATTGAAACCGATGGACCCAGGGAAACGAGGGCCACATGACTGGCGCAGGCGAAGCGAGCCATAGATAGGCCAACAAGAACCCCCAGGCTCCGAGCGACGTCCAGACACCCAGCCCCGCGAACACCGTCGCGAAGACGACGCCGCTGAGGGTGAGGGGGTAACGCCGAAGCCCCAACACAAATCGCGGAGTCACGAACAAGGTCGCCCATAAAAGACCGCCTCGCCACAGGATCGGGGTCGCGAGATGACTCCCGCGGATCCGCAGCGGAACGATGGGAAGATTCGCCTCGGCCGCGATCTTCAAGAAGCCCTGGCGCCCGCCAAAGTCCACCACGGACGCCTGCCAAAAAGGGCGGGCCGCCTCGTGATCTCCGCCGGGGAAGACAAGCAGCGAGACGCCGGCATCCGCCGCGAGCTTCGCCCCCCCGTAGCTCGAGGGCACACATCCAAGATCACGAATCAGCCTATTAAATGGCGCATACTGGAATCCAGCGGGGTGCGCGAACCCAGCGATCGGTGCAGAGTCTTCAAATAGTTCGATCCAGCCCGCAGCCAGCACAAACACCTCACGAACTCCTCCCCCCGAATGGTTCGCTACGATCATGCAGGGCCGATCCGTCGGGAGGTGCTCAACCCCAATAAAGGTGGGCCGGCTCCAAAACCGGAGCCATCGGCCCAAGGGCCCACGAAATAGCCTCCGCACCCACGGCTGAATTGCACCGGGCGTCAGATTTTTGGGCGCAGACGCCATGGCGGCGAGTCGGGCGCGCCTCCTGTCTGCGAGAGGCTCGGTCACCTGTCGAGTCTATCACGGTGGCTTCGCCTAAAACGGAGGCGTCTGCGTAGAGAGAAACTCCGCGTACTCTTCACGCGCGAGCACGGCGAGAGGATCGTCGCCTTCCTCGTAGCACGCCACGCGCCGACGCAGGATGCTGCCCACCCATGGCGTGTACGGCTCAAACTGATGCAGCGCGTTCCGACACCACGCGTTGGAGTTCGCCCGCTTCGACAAGGTCAGCATCAACGTGATCCGATCGCGATCCAAACGGTGCAACGAGAACGGCTCCTCGAGCGCCTCCAACAGCCTCATCGCGCGAGCGGGGACCCCCTCCGCGACATTCTTGGCGAGCGTGAACGCGGAACGCATGGACTCAGCGTCGTAGAGGGGATGCGCGCGCGCGGAATTAAAGACCACGACAAGCTGTTCGGCGAGCGCGTCAGCGGTTCCCCGGTCAGTGTGACGAACCGCGCGGGTGAGCTCGAGCTGCACGGGGAACGCCCGCGCCAAAACCTCTGCCACCTTGGGATCCTCGGGGATTTTCTCCTTCGCGGACGCCATGGCGTGCCACTGAAAATCGCCTGGATGCCGCAACGCCCCCGGTTGAGAAGCCCAGAGCGCGAGGGCGCCCGCGTAATCCTTGGCCGCCGCCGCCGCGCGAGCTCGGGCACGAATCGCCTCGGGCGTCGTGGGGCTGGTCGTCGACGGGAGACCTCTCGTCTTGCCCGTTCGAAACATGCGCCGTGCATCGACGGCGTCGTTCATCGCCGCAACGGGCACCGGCGCGTCCGTGTTGGGCAGTCCCCCACCGTACTGCTGAGCGACCGCCACGATCTCATCTCGACTCACGCCGAGGCCAGCTCGGCCCACCGTGCGCGAGAAGCCAAACTCCAAAATCGGGCTGTCATCGGTGTCCACAAAGTCTCCGTACTGGTCCGCGATCATCTCCGTCGCGGCTCCTCCCGCAATAAATCCAGACAGCATGCCACCGACTCCGGAGACACCCCACGCCGCCTCAAGCCCCTCTCGATACGGATACTGTTGCGCCCGAGTTTCAATCTCCGCGAGGCTGTAGGGCTCATCCGACTTGAACCCAACGAGCAGGATGTCGGAGCCGAACTTTGTGCTCCATATCTCAACGAGCGGAAAGACCGTCTTCATCGTCGCGATGGCCGTTTTGATCGTCAATGCGTCAATCTCATAAGTTTGAACCCATTGAACGAACACGCCGCGGTCGGTCATTTTGGTCACCGCGGACCGATAGAAATCCTGAGAGTAGAGGCTGGCAATGCCCGCCCGGTACGGGTTCGATGGCTCCGAAAACACCACGTCATACTGGTCGTCCGAGGTCATCAATACCTCTCGGCCGTCTCCGTACAAGAGGCGCACTTTAGGGTTGGACAACATGTCCTCATTCACCGGGCCGGAGACCTCCGCGACCCGACGAATGGCGGGCTCAAACTCTACGACGTCAACCCGCTCCATCGTGGGGACCTGCGCGAGCCAGCCTGCCGTCGATCCGGTACCCAAACCGATCACAAAGCCCAACCGCGGATTGGGGTGCATGCTCGCGCCGATCAGCCCACTCATAACGGTGGTCGGCAGGTCTCCAACTGTATGTCCGTCAACCTTGCCTGAAACGGCGAAGGCAAACCCGTCGGAATCGAGCAACGCCACCGAGGACTCCCGACCATCGGCCTCCCAAAACACAGACCCCTGGTAGGTTCGTCGAAAGTTTTTAAACAGCTGCTGGGAACCCAACACCTTCTTAGAGACTCGCCCTGCTCCAATCGGTGAGTGGCGCCACGCGGAGGTGGGGCCCTCGCCAAACATGCTCACGAGCGCCACTCCCGAGGCGGCGAGGACCCAGCCTCGGGCCGCGCCTCCTCCCTCGCGTCGCACCAGCGCCATCCCGAACGCTCCGAGCGCCAAGATCAGCAACACCACGATCATCACGAGCCAGAGTTGGGTCGCCCCGAGCGCCACGAGGAGTCCAAATCCTGACAAAATCGATCCGAGGATCGCGCCGATCGTGTTGCACAGATAGGTGGCCCCCACCTGGGAAGCGACCCGCCGACGACCACTTCCCAACAGCCCAACGAGCAGCGGGAATTGATACCCCGAGATCAGCGCCGGCGGCAGTACGACGAGCATAGTGACGCACGCCCAGCCCAGGACCAAGCCGCCGAATCCGAAGGCCTGCAGGTCTCTGAGCACCAACGTCACGACCGCGAGGTCATCTCCGACCCCGTACGGGATCGCGATAAGCGCCGCCTCGAGGGCGCACGTCACCGCGAACCCGGCGACAGAGGGTCGTCGCTGCGACCCGCGGCGACCGTAGATGGCCGCGCCTCCACCGATGCCGAGCAGCGCCACCGTCAAGATCAATCCAAAGCTATACGACGACCCTCCGAGCAGCGGCGCGAACATGCGGTACCACACCAGCTCCATCGAAAAGAAGGCGAATCCAACCACCGTGGATGCGAGATAGACGAATCCCACAGGCGCCGCTCGGGCCTCTCCTCCCGTGTGCTCGTCAGGGGCGTCCGTCTCGGGAGGCAGAACGGCGGACCGCCGCGCGCGCGAGCGCGCAGCGAGACCGATGAGCACGTTGAGCCCCGCCGCAAACCACAGCGAGGCACGCACCCCAAAAAACTCGAGGAAGAAAAATGTGGTCACCGTGCAGCCGAGCACGGCGCCCAGCGTATTCACACCGTACACAAGCCCCAACTCCGCGCGCCCCGGGTCATCCGCGCGCTCCACGGCGCGAGCCAGCGTCGGCAGCGTCGCTCCCATCAACACACACGGCACCGCGAGCACGATGTTCGACAGCGTCAGTTGAACCGCGACGGC
>JBDQGY010000312.1:0-3922 GCA_040265175.1 Nannocystaceae bacterium | reverse complement strand
GTTATCGGCAACACTCCGACCTCTATTCTCCTTGATGCCGCGAAGGCGTGGTCCAACGGCACAACCACCGAAGAACACCCGCTGGTGGCGCTTTCACGAACCAGCGACGAGCCCGAAAACCGCTCCCATTACACGACGGTTCGCGAAGTTTGGGGCTTTCTCAATCTCGCATCTGCGCCCTTCTATAACAATCAGGCAGATGAATACCGAGCACTTGATCGCGACCCTTCTGCTGCCGTTCGCGAGCTCGGACAACTTACACTCAACTGGCTTCGCGAACACCCGAAAGAGAGGCAGAAACTCGCAGTCAAGTTCCCTCAACTCCTTGACAGCGCACGCCGAAACTCCAAGTCGGCCTTTGCCCAGGCACGACGCTGGGACCACAAAAAAGATCGAGGATCGGCGTTTGACGCGAGCCTTCGACAGGAACTCGTTGAATGGGGCCACATAAAATCTAACTCGATGTCCGAGATGGATCAGGCGGCGATCCTGATGCATCTGGGACTCGACGCCTCCGTGCATCCACATGAAACGGAGCCCGTCCACATCGAGGACGGACACGGTACAGGCTCCGCCAATGATGCGGAAAAGGAGTCGGGCTACCAATCCGTCGAGCCGGGAAGCGACTCGCTACGCTCGGCAGAACGGGTGTGGATATATGCGCCCGGTCGCAACGCGAGTCGCTGGGACGGTGACCGCGACGGTAACGGTATGTCCATTGGATGGACGATGACAGGGGACTTGACCCAGTACGAGTCCCAGCAGCAGCTTCAAGAATACCTCGAAGAGATCTCCGACTCCGACACCCGACAGCGGATGGCCGCGAAGACATGTTGGGACTTCTCCCACGAGGTGCGAGTTGGGGATCCCGTCGTCGCGCGAAAAGGACGCCGCAAAATCCTCGGTATTGGCGTAGTGACCGGCACGTATACCTACGTACAGGGTGAAGCCCACCCCCATCGTATCGGCGTGCGATGGGTCTGGACTGGGGAGCACGAGATTGCCACAACTCGCTCCTTGGCCATCAAAACACTCGTCCAATCGAGCCGACGCAAAGCGCTGCTTCAAGAGCTCGAAGTGCTCGTGCCAAAAACAACCGAGTTGGACAGGGGAGACGAACCTGGCACGTTCGTGGAGCCCTACGAGCTGGAGGATGCACTGGCCGACCTGTTCATGAGCGAGGCCGAGGTGGAACGTATGCTCGGCCTGCTCGAGCGAAAGAAAAACCTGATCCTCCAAGGTCCGCCTGGCGTAGGGAAGACATTTGTAGCCAAACGCCTCGCCTACCTGCTGATGGGCGAGCAGGATCCGGAGCGCGTGGAGGTTGTCCAGTTCCATCAAGCGTATACCTACGAGCAGTTCATCCGGGGATACCGACCGACCAAGGATGGCAACTTTGAGCTCGCGACCGGGCCACTCTACGACCTTGCAGAGCGCGCCCAGGGTGATCCGGACAGTAACTACGTGCTCGTTATCGATGAGATCAATCGAGGCAATCTCAGCAAGATTCTTGGCGAAGCCATGCTGCTACTGGAGGCGGACAAACGCTCTGACAATTGGGGTGTTCGTCTTGCATACTCCTCCGATGTGGGTGAGGACGAACGGGAGGAGCCGTTCTATCTACCCGACAACTTGTTCATCATCGGGACCATGAATACCGCCGATCGCTCATTGGCGGTGGTGGACTATGCGTTGCGTCGCCGTTTTGTATTCGCAGACGTCAAGCCTGGCCTCGATTCTCCGCGATTTGAAGAACATCTCTCAGGAGTCCCAGTACACATGATCGCAAAGGTTCGCGAACAGATCGGACGACTCAACACGCTCATCCGTAACGACGCCAATCTCGGAGAGGGATTCGAGATTGGCCATAGTTACTTTTGTGCGGGCGACAACGAGTCCGCCAAACCGTGGGCGAATGACCCTTCGGCCTGGATCAACGAGATCATGAAGTACGAACTTGAGCCCCTTTTGCGCGAGTACTGGTACGACGACAAGGAACACCTCCAGGCCGCACTCCAGCTTCTTGCAATGGACTAATTGTGTCCGCAATTCCCCTCCGAAATCTGTACGTCATGCTCGCCTTCGCGGGGCTCGACGCGGGTACGTTCACCGCCCGCGACATTGGTGCCTGTGACTTCGATCAGGAGGCGGATGTTTTGGCCCACCTCGTCAACGTCGCCATGCGAAGGCTCTTTCACCGAGGATTGCATCGCGACTACATGGAGGTTGAAGAGGAAGGCACTCTTCCCCGCGGCCGGATCGATATGGGCCAAACCGTGGGCCGACAGTTGACGCGACGCGGCCGACTCGCCTACGCCTTCGATGAGCGTTTGTCAGACACGGACTGCAACCGCGTGCTCAGGGCGGGACTCCGCGTTCTCATGGGCGCCGGTTCGGTACGGGGCGAGCTCAAAGTCCAGCTACGACGACACCTGTTGCGTCTTGATGGAGTCCGCGACCTCGACACTCGCACGGCGCTGCGTCTTCAGCCTGCGGTGCCACGGGGCCTCGCGCTCTATCACCCGGCGCTTCAGCTTGCCCAGCTCGCACTCCAGCGTACGCTTCCCGACGAGGGGCAAGCAGGCGATGCGTGGAAGACCGTGGCTCGCGATGAGTATCGGCTCGCAGACGTCTTCGAGCGGTTTGTTCGAGGCTTCGCAAGCTACGCACTTGCTGAGCGGGCCCGAGTTTCGGTGAAACACCTACGCTGGGAGGTTTCGCAAGCAGATGAACATCGGGCTCGACGCCTACTCCCACAAATGCGAACGGATGTGTTCATCGATTGGGCTTCCGGGCCGCCCACCGTGGGCGAATGCAAGTTCTACAAAAACCCACTCTCAAAGAGCCACCACGGAATTCATGAGCGTCTGCGGAGTGGTCATCTTTATCAATTACTCTCCTACCTTCGGGCGGTGGCGCGTGAGCACCCCACACGCCCGTCCGGCCTGCTGATCTATGCGCAGGTGGACGAGCCTCTCTGGGAGCGATGGACCCTCGAGGGGTTCCCATTCGCAGCGGTCGGTATTGACCTTGCCCAACCCTGGCCAGCGCTTCGCGAGACCCTGACGCGAGCAGTGGAGCTGTTCGCACCCAATCCAGAGTTAAGCGGACTTGCACGGACTCCGTTGGCGCGATCGCCCGAACACGCATCGTGACACGGGAGTCTCGGAGTTCTACACTCCTCCACGGTCTGGTGAGCAGCAGGTTTCATGTCTTCCCTTTCAAAGAAATGTCGTTTTGCAACTGTCGACTGGGAGCGTGTTCCAGAGTCTCCCGGGGTCTACGTGATCTACGACAAGTCGGAGTGCATCTACGTGGGGATGAGTGGACGAGATGGTGGAGGCAATCTCCGCAAACGGCTTAAGGACCATCGCTCTGGCCAGATGGTGAACATGTTCGCGCTGTACCTGTTCTTGGACCGGGTACAGTTTCTCCACCAACCACCGATCCGCCACCCTAAACGCGGTAAACAGGTCGTGCAGGAGTACATCGACGCCCATTGTTCGTTCCGCTGGATCGCGACAGGGACGGGTTCCGAGGCTCGGTTGCTTGAGAAGGCAAAGAAGAAGTCCCTTCGCCCCACC
Organism: Nannocystaceae bacterium; assembly: GCA_040265175.1. GTDB lineage: Bacteria > Myxococcota_A > Polyangia > Nannocystales > Nannocystaceae > JAAZXR01. The sequence continues at coordinate 338 of JBDQGY010000312.1, read as the reverse complement.
CTCAACCCTACGTGACCGTCATTCTAGTCAGCGCGCCTGCCTACAATTGCTGGTAGCCTTCAATCATGTCCGAGGCGCGAGGCGAGTGGATCGATCGTATTGACACGCTCCGTGTGTGGAAGTCCGGCGGGCGACGGGCACCGCACAAGCCGTTGCTGCTGCTGTGGGCCATTGGTCAAGTCATGCGGGGTAAGCGGGAGTTTGAGTTCGAAAGCGTCGAGGAGAGCCTTGGCGTCATGCTCAACAGCTTTGGACCACAAACCAAAGGGAAGGCCTCGCCCGAGCTTCCCTATTGGCACCTACAGTCCGATGGTTTGTGGGAGTTGAACGAATCAGAG
>JBDQGY010000311.1:0-3931 GCA_040265175.1 Nannocystaceae bacterium | reverse complement strand
ATCTTGAGAATGGGCTTGTCCGAGGCGTTGCGCAGCACCCTAAACCGAACACCGCTGCGGCGATCCGCGAGATACCTCGCGACCCTCCACTCCACGAGTTCGCTGACAAGCTCGGCGAACGCCACCCGAACTTCCTCGGTTTCGCCGGTGGCAATGCCGGGGCCTGTGCGGAATGTGTCCCCGATCAGCTCAAAGTAGGCTCGCTTACGCGAGTCGGATCGACCGGTCCACGCCTTGATGGGGTTCTTCAGCAGGAGCTTGCGCAGCTTGCCGGCGTCGTCCAGGTCCTCGCTGATGTCGTCACGCCGCGAGGCCGACCGCGCGCCCACGGCCGCGAACGATGCGGTCAGCGCATCCACCGAGACCGCGCCGGGGAGCTGCCCCATCCACAGCATCGCCTCGAGGAGAAACATCTTGTACCCCCGACTCATCGCGGTGGTTTCCAGCTCCTCCAAGAACGCGTGGTTTTGGGTGAGCGCCCGCTCGCTGTCCGCGTCCAAACCTCCCTTCTCTCGCACGAACTCCAGCCACGAACCGTGGGCGCGCGCCATGGCCCGCGGATTCCTCCCGGCCCGGAACGCCTGCAGCGCCGTCGGTCGCACCCCGTTGTTGGCCTCGAACGTCTCGTACCAGTCCTCCACGGCCTCGACCGCCTTTGTGGGCGGGAAGAGTTTTTCCAGCACTTTGATGGACTCTAGTTCGTAGGTCACCTTGCAGAGATCCGGCAAATGGGCCTCATACTCTCGGGCCCGAAGGACCCGTAGGAGCGCCCGCGGTGCGCTCACGTCGAGTCCGAATGCGCTCAGCAAAGCGGCGGGCTTCTGCAAGAAGACTTTGTGGTTCCCGATGTAGTCGATGATCTGCAACCGCTTTTTGTCTGCGTGCTTGCGCAATCCTCGGCCGATCTGCTGCAACCACAAAATCCGACTCTCTGTGGGACGCAGCATGAGCACAGTGTCGATATTCTTGATATCGAGCCCCTCGTTGAACATGTCCACGGCGAAGAGCACGTCCAGTTCTCCAGCCTCGAGCTTTTTCAGCGAGCTCTCCCGGCTGTCGCTGTCGGGTCCCGAATGCACTGCCACCGCACGCAGCCCCGCCTCGCGAAAGTACGCGCGCATGAACGACGCGTGTCGCTGCGACACGCAAAACGCCAACGTGCGCGCCCCCTCGCCCGCGTGCTTGCGCCACTGCTGCAGCGCATTTTGGGCGCGGGCCTGGGTGGCGACCGCCTGGGTCAACGCGGTCTCGTCAAACTTGCGGCTGCGCCACGGGATATTCTCGTAGTCCACCAGGTCCGGTACCCCGTGATAGTGAAACGGACAGAGGTGTTCTTCGCGAATGCCCCTTCCAAGATCACAGCGATAGACGAGGTTGTCCTCGCACAGGGACAACAGGTCGCCCCCGTCGCTGCGATCGGGGGTGGCAGTAAGGCCCAGCATAAATCGAGGCCGAAAGTAGCGAATGAGTTCGCGGTAGGTGCGGGCCGACGCGTGGTGAAACTCGTCGACCACGATGTAGTCGAAATGATCCGGAGCAAATCGATCGCGATGTTGCGGTCGAGACAGGGTTTGGATGCTCGCGAACAACACATCGGCCCCGAGATGTTTTTCGCGACCGGTGTACAGACCAAATCGACCATCGGGACGCACCGACCGAAACGTCTTCACCGATTGAGTCAGAATCTCCTCCCGATGCGCCACGAATAAGATCCGCCGAAAGGCGTCGCGGTCACTGTCGCTGTCGAAGGCGGCGAGCCAGGTCTTCCCGAGCCCCGTGGCCAGCACCACCAGCCCGGCGCGGTTGCCGTCACGCCGTGTGGCCGCCAAGGCTGCCAACGCCTCTCGCTGAATGGTATGGGGCGCAAACGGCTCGCGCGGCGGCTCCTCGAAACGCATCACCTCCAACGGTCGTAGAGCCGACGGCGACGTTCTTCGCCTGCTCTGATACGCGTCCACCCAATCATGGGTGACGGGCACCGCCGCCTCGTGCCCGAAGAGCGCCTCAAACGCCTGCTGCGCACGCCTGACCCCGGCTTCAACCCCATCTTCAACCTCACCTTCGCCGCCCCCGCTTCCCTGCAGACGAAGATTCCACTCCACGCCCGACGAGGTGAGCGCCCGCTCGGACAGATTAGAGCTTCCCACGTAGGCCACCACAGAACCACGCCCAGACCCCCTCGAGAGCAGATACACCTTGGGGTGAAAGGAGGGCACGTCGGGTCTAGTCTCAAATACGCGAAGCTCAAGTTGAGGATGCGCCTCCTGTACGTCGAGCAGCTCGCGCAACGCCTCAGGCTCCGTACACTGCCCATAGTCACCGGTCAGCAAGCGCACAACTCCCCCCTTTTCAAGGCACTCGCGCAGCGACGGCAGGAGGATGTCGAGCCCCGAGCAGAATACGAACGCCACCGCCAACTCGATGCGCGTGGCATCCGTAAGATCGCCCCGCAATCGTGAGGCCAAGGACGTATGAAGTCCGTCGGTGAGGTCCACCAGACGCGCCGTGCGGTCCCCATCCTCCGACGACGTCACCGGTTGTTCTGGTATGCAGACAGCACTCCCCGTCCCAGACGGGGCGCCGGTCGGCGTTGCCTCGGCCAGGTAATCCGCCTTGCCGGGCTTGACCCACCGCACGCCGCCGCGGGGGTTTTCCACGTCGCCGGTGTAGCGGGGGATCACGTGGATGTGCAGGTGCATGACTGTCTGGCCGGCGGCCTCGCCGGCGTTGAAGCCCACGTTGTAGCCGTCGGGGCGCCGGTCGAGGCAGGCGTCCAGCTCCCGCCGCGTCTCGTCCACCAGTGCCCAGAGCGCCGTCTGCTCCTCGGGTGTCGCGTCGAAGTAGGTCGCGCAATGCCGCCGCGGAATCACCAGCGTGTGCCCCGGGCTCACCGGGTAGCCATCGCGAATCGTGAACGCCAGCTCGCGCTCGAGCACGATCCGCTCTGGCGGCAGGCTGCAGAATGGACAGGTCACGACACCTGATGCTACCGGCTGAGTGAGGTGGGTGTCGACGCGTTCCCCTCGATACGCATCACCCCTCCCCCCTCACAGCCACGCGCCGGGCACCGCGGCCAGGGGGTCGGCGTTCGCTGAGCGCACGTGCTCGGGGAGGGCCTCGTACCAGGTCTGGCGGGCCGTGGGGACGGCGAGCTCCTCTGTGAGGCCCAGAGCGCGGCGGTAGCGGTGCGCGACCCAGCCCAGCGTGGTGGAGGCGTCGGCCACCGCGTCGAGGGCCGCCACGAGCCTGGAGGGGCGCTCAGCGGGCCTGGTGGCCATGAGGGCGCCGCCGGCCACCTGCGGCAGCGCGCCGTCGGCGGGCAGGCCCTCGTCGCGCGCTGCCCATGCGCAGAGCACCTGCAGCAGGTGGGCCGTCCAGGGCGGGGTCTCCCCCAGGGCGCGCGCGGCCTTGAGCGACAGCTGCACCGTGAAGGCGTACACCGCCGCCCCCTCGGCCTCGGGAAGCAGCCGCGCCGGGTCCGTGTCGCGCACCCAGGCCCGCATGGCGTCGCGCTCGTCGCCCGACAGCTCGCCGCCAAAGCGCGCCGCGTCCACGAGGGCGCTGAGCTCGTACAGGCGCGCGCGGTGCTGGCCCTGCGCCTCGGAGAACCATGCCCCGGAGTCGCGAAACAGCCCCGCGCACTGCCGGGCCCGCGCCGCGTCCCACACCGCGTGCGCCTGATGCTGCTCCACGAGCCCCGCCGTCCCCAGCAGCTTGCCCGCCAGGCGCCCCGAGATGAGCGTAGGCTGGATCGCGCCAGCCTCCCGGGCCATGGCGGCGATGGAGGTGGGCTCGTGCCCCGCGACGAGCTCCAGCAGCTCGAGCGTGCGCTGCTCCGCGTCGTCGAGGCGCCCAAGCTTCACCAGCTGCAGCGCGCCCCGGTTTTGCATCTCCACCACGAGCTCTCGCGCCGTCCCCGAACCCCCGGTGT
>JBDQGY010000310.1:0-3951 GCA_040265175.1 Nannocystaceae bacterium | reverse complement strand
GCCTTGATCAGCGCGGGCGAGGTGGCGGGCGGAGGTGTGGTGCTCGTGGTAGATCTCTTGACGACTGAGGTGCTCGCCGAGCTGGCGACACCGGAGCCCCCGATGGGGGTTGTGATTAGCGAAGACGGCAGCACCGCGTATACGGCCAACTACGGTGACGAGGACACACCGGGGCGAACCGTCACGCAGATCGACCTGGGGAGCCTGCAGGTGGTGGGTTCAGTCATCGTCGGGGAGCGCCCGGAGCAACTCGCATTGATGGGGGATTTGCTCGCCGTGAACGCCGCCGCAGACGGGACGGCAGTCGTGCTGGACACCACCGCGAGTCCGCCGATAGTCCTGGGCGCTACGTTGACCTCAAGCGACCCGTCGTATCCGCTGTGGATGGAGGAATATCCCGACCAGGTGCTCATGACCGACTCTCAGGGCCCCGGGGGGGTGAGCCTCGTGGAGATCACTACGCCGGCCATGCCCTCGTCCCTGACGCAGATCGAGGTGGAGGGAATTCCCTACGCCATCGATCGCATCGACGGCGCGCTCGAAGTCGTAGTCCTCGCCACGCGGTTCACCAGCGTCGATCTCCATAGGCTGGCGGTGGGAGCGTTCGAGCTCGTGTCCAGCGGGCCGCCCGCGAACGTGGCCGTCGGAGGATTCCCTTTGGGCGTGCACGTCGCCGACAACAAGGCGGTATTCGCGGTTCCCGGGGATGGGCAGGTGGTGGTGGTTGATCTCGAAGACGGTCAGTCTCGTATCCACCCGTGGCCGAGCGAACCGGGTCCTACCTTCGTGGCGGAGGCGTCCGCCATCGAGCCCTAGACTCCGCGGACATCCGACAGCCCCTAGGCTAGTTTGAGGCGCCTCATGGCCTCCACCTGATCGCGGAGGGTGTCGAGCGCGCTTTGATAATTGAGGCCCATCGATTTGCTCACGCTGTTGTCAAACTTGAGTGTGTGACCGACGTTGTGGGTGACAAAGATTCGGTCCGCCCCCTGGAGCGGGCCGAACAGCCACACTACCCACTTGGGGAGCGTGCGCGTGGGGAGCCGATACGCCCCTGGGAACGCAGCTTCGATGGTGGCGGCGATGTCAAGCATGCTCATGGTACGCGCCGAGACGATGATTCGTTGTCCGTCCCGGTCGGGGCACGTGGCCGCGAGCAGATGGGCGCGCGCCACGTCTCGGACGTCGACAACGCCAAAGGAGAGGTCGGGGGCGCCAAGGGCCATCAGCCCCTTGGTCATGGTGCGAATCGTGTTGAGGCTCGTGGAGTCGCCTCGTCCGCTCAGGGGCGGCCCGAGGATAAACGAGGGGTTGATCGCCGTCATCGTCCAGCGATCCTGGGCCTCATGAATCTCCCAGGCGCGTCGCTCGGCGAGGGTTTTTGAGAACGAGTAGGGGTTGTGGCGCAGTGAGCTTCGCTCATTCCAGCGGTCCGGGGTGAACACCTGGCCGGGCGTGGCCTCACACTCGTCGGCGTCACTGTACATGGCGGCGACGCTTGACGTGAGCACCACGTGGCGGACCGTCTCGGCGCGAGACACCGCGTGGAGCACGTTTTCTGTGCCCTCGACCGCGGGATCCACAAGCTCCTGCTGGGGATCTTTGATCTTCGCGATCTGAAATGGGGAGGCGGAGTGGAACACCACCTCGCAGCCGGCGATGGCGTCGTCAAAGCTGCCCGGCGTGAGAAGGTCCGCCTCGAATAGCTGCAGGGTCCCTGGGAGGCCCTCCACGAGCCCGGTGAGATGTCCCACTTTTTTGGCGTTGCGGGTGTCTCGTACGGTTGCGTGGACGTGCGCACCCTCGGCGAGGAGCTGGTGCACGATCCACGATCCCAGGTACCCGCCGGCACCCGTGACGGCGACATGCGACGTTGAAAGCTGGTCGTTGCCCATCGGCGCGATGTTAGCACGCACGCTTGAACTCGCCAGTCGCGGCTACGTCGAGCTGGGAGCGCGGCGGTCCAAAAGCAAGCGGATGGTGCTGATAAACTTGCGTGGATGAAACGGCTTTACCGCCCATCCATCAACGCCGACATCCTTTGCTTTTTTTAGCGTCAGCGAGTCGGTCGTCGTCGAGCACATCACGATGGGATTGGTTGTCCAGTTTTGATGTGCCCTCATTTGCCGGGCGAGCGTGATGCCATCTATTCCCGGAAGTCGGTAGTCCAGCACTGCAGCGGAGATCCCATGGTCGACGAGATGCAGATGGGCGAGGGCAGACTCCGCGTCAGCGAAACCGATGACATCGAGACCATCCGCCTTAAACGCCAACTGAAATTGTTGTCGAACGGAACTGGAGTCGTCAACGACCATAATCAATGGTTGGGCATTTTTAGCGGTCATGGATATCCGATTTACGCATCTTCGATAGTGAATCGTACCACGCAAAAACATTCGGGTTACCGTTATTTGTTCGTGTAGATAATTTTGTTGATGAGGAGCGTGGTGTTTCCCCAGCCGATCCTGAAAGTGGCCAGCATCGCGGTTGTTGTGGCCCATATTTGAGCAGCCTTGAGAAGGGCCATCGATGCAGTGTTTGCAATTGCTCATGTTCAATTATGCACATACCAGGCTCAGTAATTGCACTCGAGATTCGAGGATGATGGACCCACCGAATCGAAGCTCCCGGGCTCATGAGGATCGTACACCTTCCGACGCGCCCTCGTTGGGGGGCGGCGCTACCGATCAAGAACTTGTGGCTGCGTTGCTGAGGGGTGCTCACGCGGCGGCGCGAGCACAAACCGTCCTGTGTTTGACCGGCGGTTTGGCCGGCATCGCGAGACTCAGCGAGAGGGAACTCGCCGAGCTCGAGGGCGTGGGAGCCAGCAGCGCGCGCGCGCTCGCAGCGAGCACGGAGATGTGCCGTCGGCTCGTCCGCATTGAAGTCGAGGACCGGCCGCAGATCCAGTCGCCGTCGGAGGTTGCGCGGCTGGTGCGGGGGCGGCTGGTGGGAGCGGTCAAGGAGCACTTTATGGCCATTGGGCTCAACGCGCGTCACCGGGTGGTGATGTTTGAGGTGGTCGCCGTGGGGTCGCTCGCCCATGTCGACGTGCATCCGCGGGAGCTGTTTCGCCTCGCGGTCGCGACGGGCGTGCACTCCATGGTGCTGGCGCATAACCACCCCAGTGGTTCGCCGCAGCCGAGCGAGGCGGATCTCGTGTTGACCCGCCGGATGGTGGAGGCGGGCGCGCTCTTGGGGATCCCTGTCCTCGATCACGTCATCGTGGCCTCCGGTGGGGACACGTCGCTCGCGGCGCTGGGGCTCATGGATTCTGGCTAGCGCAAACGGCGGAGACGCGCAGCCCCCCCACGTCGGAGGGCGGCGCCACAAAATGTCTATCTAAGGGGAATACGCTGGCTGCGTGGATGTTGTAGCCTTCGCATGGTGGCGATGGGTTCGCCACAAAGAGAGAGCACACAATGTTTGAACGAATCAGTCGTGGGTGGAGGATCACCAAACAAAGCTTCCGATTAATCGGAAAAGACCCGGAGATGCTGGCATTCCCTCTGCTGGGATCGGTGCTCGCAACCGCCGCTGTCGTGGCCGTCAGCGCGGCAGCGGGCGGCGGTGCATACCTGCTCGACCCAGCCTTCATGGACAGGCTGTCTCAGCAAGCTGGCGAGGAACCCACCATGAGCGCGGGAATGTTGCTGTATATCTTCGCGGTGTCTTTTGTCGCGACAGCCAGCTCGGTCTATGCAAATTTCGCCGTGCTGAACACGATGCGGGTGCGCTTAGACGGCGGGGACGCGACGTTTATGGACAGCGTGCGCGCGGCGAATGGGCGCCTCGGCGACATTTTAAAGTGGTCGCTGGTGGTGACCTCAGTGGGCCTGGTGTTGCACGCGATCGAATCGGCGTGTCAGCGCCTCGGCGGAATCGGCGCCCTCATCGCCCGCGGGCTCGCCGCCTTGATGGGCGGCGCCTGGAACGTCGTGTCGTTCATGG
>JBDQGY010000309.1:0-4007 GCA_040265175.1 Nannocystaceae bacterium | reverse complement strand
GCGGCGACCTGCCCACTGCGATCGCCGAGGCCCGGACGCCATGAGCGAGTTCTCTCCACTCGCGCTCTCTCCTCGGCTGATGCGGACGTTGTACGCCGATGCCGCCACCTGGGCCCCCCATGAGAACTGCGGTTTTTTGAGCGTTCGCGGGGGACACGTGGACAAATTCCCCTGCGCCAACCGAGCCGATCGCCGCGACGCCCGTGGTGACTGCGCTGAGACGCCAATCACCACGTACAGCTTCCGCATTGACGATGATGATCTCCTCGCGCTCCACCGTCACCTCGACGATCCCCAGCGCGCGGTGATCCTCTACCACTCCCACGTAGGCGTGGGCGCCTACCTCTCCACCCACGATCTCGCTGCGCGCCCGCACCTCGGGCCACACGCGCGATACTTGGTTGTGGATATTCGCGAGGGCCGAGGCGTCGGCGCGCGCCTGTTCAGCGCCGGAAACTCGCCGTTTTCGCGATCTCGGGGGGCCGCCCGAGGTACATTCGCGCTGCATGAGTCCCACCGGTACAACGGGCGAGGCGAGGCGCTGCGGCTCGACGGAGCCCCCGTCGACGAGCCCCTTCCTCTCCTCGCCTACGACGGCCCGCTCGCCGCGCCCAGCCCCGTGGATCCGGCGACTCCTCCCTGCGATCCTCGGGAGCCTGCTCTCGACGGCGCCCCACCGCCTCGTCTTCGCGGACGATCCGAACGTTCGGGCTGACTCCACCCGCGACGCGCAGCCGCTCTCGAAAAAAGAGGCGCAGTTGCGGGTGAAGGCCCGCGCAGCCGCCGAAGAGACCCAGGCCCTCACCGCGCCCAAGCGACGCCGCGTGAGGCGGGCAACCTCGCCGCTGTGGGCCTACTCCCTGCACAACCGCGAGGTGCTGATCCTTGAAGGCGCAGCAGCGCCTTCGCCCGCCGCCATCAGCGACTTTTTGCGCTGCCGCGCCACCACACAGCACACCACGATCCCGCCGGAGCTCCTCGCGCGTATCGTCGAGGTCGCGGAGCATTTTGACGCCCACAAGGTCATGATCGTCAGCGGCTACCGTTCCCCAAAGTTCAATCTCTCCCTGCGTAAAAAGGGGCGGCAGGTCGCCGTAAAAAGCCAACACACCCTCGGCCACGCCATCGACTTTTATCTCCCCGGCGTCCCCGTCCAAAAGCTCTATCGCTGGCTCCGAGAGCATCACGATGGTGGGGTGGGCTACTATCCAATTAGCGAGTTCGTCCACATCGACACGGGTCGTCGACGGACGTGGCGTGGCACCTAGCCCAGCCCCTCATGACCCTGGCCGCCGTACCTCCCCTCGGCAACAGAGGAGGCCATGGGACGATCCGCCTCGATAAACTCTTCTTTCTGGAGCGCGTGGGGATCCAAGACGACGATGGAGGCGCCGTCCTCTGGACACAGCGTCTGCCGCCACGCCCTCTCGCTCGGCGCATGCACCTCAAAGAAGATCAACAAGACGTCGGGCCCCGGCGAGGGGTAGGTGTGACGAGTCACCTCCAGCACACCCCCGATCCGTACTTGTGCCGCCTCAAGCCCCCACTCCTCGCGCAATTCCCGAGCCAGTGCCTGCCGCGGCTGCTCCCCAGGCTCGAGTTTACCGCCGGGAAATTCGAGCATCCCCGCCCCGTGGCCCCGTCCCCGGCGCTGCACCACCAGCTGCTCTCCCGCCCAGATGACGCCGGCCACCACGGGCAACGGTGGCCCCTTGATCACCCTCTCAGACTCTGTCATGGCCAAATACTCGCATGGTAGACGCGCCGCGTCTCCCGTCCTATCCTCGGCGAAATCTCATGCGCCTGTACGCGACAAAAATCCCAGTCATCGTCGACCACGTCTACAAAGATCTCGTGGACACAAAAGACGTCGAAGTCAGCAACGGGACCGAGTTCCGCCAAGATGTGGAGTCTATCCTCCGCGAGTACTTGCGCGCGAACCGAGAGTTCACCGAGCGCGCCAAGGATCTCCTTGAAGCGCGAGGGCTCCCCTACTCCGATCTCTACCGGACCCGCCGTGAACTCGCGGAGGCCCAAGACTTTGGGATCGGGGACGACGCGCCCAAGTGGATCGCCAACCAACTCGTCGAGTTATTCATGGCCTCCAACTTCGTCGAGGAAGTCTACGCAGAGGACTCCTCCATGCGAAAAAAGCTGACCGCGATCTTGCGCCGACATATGCAAGTTGACGGTGATCTCGATCGCGAGGTTCGAAAGCATCTAAGACACCTCAACGACGGCACGGAAGCCTTCGAGATCGAGTACCAAAAACAGATCGAGACGTTCCGTCGCAAGCACGGACTCACGGAATAGATGGCGACCCTCATCGTGCACGTCCTCCGGGCCCCGGCTGGCATTCACCCCGCGAGTGCCATCGCCCTGTGCGTCGCGCGCGACCTCGCCACGCAAAGAGGCGCCACCGTCACTGCATTGGCCATGGGGGACGCGGGAGATCGAGACAATGAGGTGGCGGCGATGTGCGGTCGCTACGGGGCGGACCAGCTGTTGTTCGTCGGCCCAGAGGATCTTGAGCGACTCAAAGAGCGTGTGGCTCCTCGACGTGTGTTCGCACCCAACACTCCCGAGGGCCAGACCCTTTTGGCGGGACTTGGAATCGATGACTCGGAGACGAGCACGCGACTCGTGGAGCGACCGATGACCAGGGAGGAACTCGGTGACACCGCCGGCCTCCTGCTGCACGCGGGCACTCTGCCCTGGCACGATCTCGAGGACGTGATCGATCCAGACTACGGCGAGCACTTCGCGAGCGGCACCCCCGTCCCGTGGGGAGCCGTCGCCAGTGAGGAGCTACCGCCCGCGTGGTACGTGCTCGAGGGGGACCCGGAGCTCAGCCCCGAGGCGCTCGCGCCCCTTGAACCTGAGACCATCGATGAGGCCTCCCTTCAGTCGCTTGAGCGGGGCTGCCTGCTCTGCTCTGCGCGTGGGTACGACGCGGCCGCCGACGCGATCGCGTCTCGCGACCGCGCGGTGCACCTGTGTATTGTGGATGAAGAGGATCCTCCGCGCTCACCGTCGACCCGCGCCGCGGTCGATTTTGTCTTCGCTAGTTCGGCACACGAGGTCGCAAAAGCGCTGAAGGAGCCGGAGTGGCGCGAAGCGCTGGGCTAGACGACGCGCTCGCCACACTCTTGGACGAGCGCCCCGCAGGGCGAGCGCAACGAGGCATGCTCGCGAGCGTCGAGGCGCTCACGATGCTTGAGCTCAGCCTGGCCGCCATCACATCGGTCGATGAGAAAGAACTCCCCAAACATCTCGCAGAGGCAGACCGCCCGTGGCCGATCCTCGCCACCACGCGCGTGAGCGCCGCGCTGCTCAGGGCCATCCGCCGCGCCCCTCCTCACCTGTTGATCGTGGCCGGCAAAGTGAACGCCTCGGAACGAGAGCGCGTCGACGCGCTGATCGGCGACGGCGTGCCGGTCCTCGGCCCAGAGGCGGCGTTGCGCGTCGGCGACGGCGACGGCCTCCGATGCGCTGGAAATGCAGACGAGCTCGCGGGCCTGATTCGCAGCACGCCGCCATGCAAGATCGCCCTGGCGCCGACGCCTGCGTGGGTCCTGGAGTGGATCGAGGCGCCTCCGCTCGCGGATGCCCCCCCCATCGGCTACGTGACGCGCGCGGGACTCAACGCTGCCTGGTCTCGCTGGGTCCGCGACACTCAAGACCACCACGCCCTGGTGCCCCTCGGCGTGGAACAGGTCGAGCTCATCCCCTTCGAACCCGCGCTCGAGCGGGTCGCAGCCGCGCACGCGCTCGAGCGCCTCACCGGGCCGGTGTTCCCCGCGCCTCGCGTCCTTGGGCTACTCCTCAACCCACCCAAAAGCACCACGCCTCCCTCCGACGACGACCTCGACATGTGGCACCAAGCCCGCCGCGCCCTCCCCCTCACAGGAGGCACACCCGGTATGTCCTCGCCGCAGCATGAGGTGGCCCTCGGCGTACCGACCGCGGCATTTTTGGCCCAACGCGCGCGGCTTCGTCGTGAGGTC
>JBDQGY010000308.1:0-4008 GCA_040265175.1 Nannocystaceae bacterium | reverse complement strand
CCTCCAAATCCGGGCGCACCTGCCACTGCCCCTCCGCCCACGAGTTCCCGAGGTGCGGCTGCGGTCGGTGTTCGGGGTGGACTTGCCGCTGCCGGGGCTCATGAAGCGCCCCGCGCTCGCTGTCTTCGAGCGCGAGTACGGGCGCTTGCTCCAAACCTACTGCGAACACCTCAAACAGACGCTTGACGGTGGCGATGGCCGGATTCACCGGTGGTGAGCGCGACCGGGCCTAGCGCGCGGTGTGAATGATGGCGAGCGGGTCGTCGGCGTTGATGTCGACGCCCGGGCGCAGCGCGGGCTCCGCCTGGTAGGCGCTGCACGAGCCCCCTTGGAGGAAGTCGAGCGCGTTGGAGAGGAGCGATTCGTTGGGATCGCCGAGCTCGTACTCTGGCTGGTCTTCACCGCCACAGCCTGGGGTTATCCCGTCAAAATACTCCCCCTCGTCGAGCGAGTTGAGCAGATTAAACGTGATGGGAAACAGCAGCTTTTCGCAAAACTCGAAGGAGTTCGAGCCCACGGGTTTGCCCGACGTCACGTCGCCAATTAATTCGACCTCCGTGTACGGCAGCATCGCGTTGATGACAAGCTCGCTCGCCGAGGAGGTGGAGCCGGACGTGATGAAGGCGATGCGCTCGAGGGGGAGGGCGTTGGAGACGCTCGAGAACCGGTGCGAGTAGTCGTTGTCTGCGAGGTTGCCGTTGTACTTCACCTTGTACATGACGGAGTCGTCGTTGCCGCTGCTCCCCAACAGGTTCATCAGGTGACGCGCGGTCGAGATGAGCCCCCCGCCGTTGTAACGCAGGTCGACGACAAGCTTGGTCACGCCGGCCGCCTCAAAGGCCTCGAAGGCGGCGTCGAGTTCGGCCACCGAGGTCTTGACGAAGGTGTCGAAATAGAAATAGCCGACGGACTCCCCGGAGAGGTCGAGCACAGTCGCGTTGGCAACCGTAATGATTTGGTACCATCCGCGGGTCACGGGGACGAGCTGAGGCTCGGCGGTGGGATCGCCGGCCTGCTCCCGTGGGATCACCTCGAAGTTGACCACGAGCCCCTCGTCGTTGGGTCCCCAGTCGGAGCTGGTCGCGTCCACCGCGGCGGTGCCGTTCACAGAGAGGATGATGTCACCGCGACGAAGGCCTGCGACGCCAGCTGGCGAATCGGGGTGGACGAGCCGAAGCACGAAGTTGCCGTCGTCCGTGGACCGATACTTGATTCCAATACCGAGGCGCATGCCCTCCATGAACAGCGCGTCGCTCTCCACCTTGTCGACAGCTCGGGTCCAGCGGTCAACATTTTGCCGGAGGTCCGTGGTGAGCGCTTCAGGGGTCTCGTAGCTCGCGAAATCCACCTCATCTTTGGTGGGGAGCTCGGTGCTCCACAAATAGACCTCGTCCATCGTGTCGTAGATCCACTCTTTTTGAGCGTCCAGGTCGCACGTCGGCGGGGGGTCGATGACCGGGAATCCCTCTTCTTGACACCCAAATGGGATCGTCATCGCGCCCGAGAGGAGCGCGGGGAATACAAAACCTCGAAGACCGCGATGTACCAGCACCGTGGGAGCGTTGCACTCCATGGTGATGTTCGCAACGCGGAGGAAAAAAAATACCCGCAGGGGTCGGTGAACTGTAGGCTCATCCCTATGATCACGGTGCGCCGGGACCGCATTCGGAATTCAGACTGCGCGAGGGGACACGGACGGCGAAGTGCGACCAACGTTCTGCGGAGACGGAAGACGGCGGTCTCTGGCCCCTTCAGATTACTTATCGCGTCGCTCTTGTTCGGAGGGGTCGGGTGCACGCCCCCCGAGTATCGGGTCGTGACCACGCCACTTGAAGGCGCCGGGGCGCCCGGGTCGCGCGCGACCGGCGACCAGTGTGAGCGATTCGCCTCACATCTGCGAGCGCTCACGTTTCAAGAGATCCGTCGACGCGCAGACCGGGTCCAAGAGGACCCTCCGACGGATACGTGGGCGATGAAGCAGGCCGACGAGTCCTACGAATTTGCGAAGCGCACCTGTCTCGAGCGGGGGACCGTTGGCGAGGTGAGATGCGCGGTGCAAGTTTTGTCCTTGGCCGAACTCAGCGAGCGCTGCGAGTGAGTTTTACGGTCGCGGGGGTGGCTGGGCGAAACGTGTCGGACGCGGTAGAGTGAAGAGCGTGACGGAGGAGAATCATCCGGGCCTCCCAGTCCTCGCGTACGACGGGTGGGACTTTGTGGGGGGGAATTTCCCGTTGGCGTGGGAGCCGTGGGACACGTCGGGTTTTGAACCTCTGTATCCGTCGCTTCGGTCGTCGGGGCGGTTCGTACCGCCAGAGCGAGAGCTGTTCGTATTTTGTGACGCTCAAGGAGACCCTGGCGCGACGCTGCGTTCGCTGGTGCTCTCTGGAGGGGTCGCAAAAATTGGTCCTGACGACGACGAACTCGAGCTGTCGCCGCGAGGGGAGCGGGGAGTGTTTGTATTTCTGGGTGATATGCTGGGCAGGGGACAAAGTAGCCTCCGCGTGCTCCGGATCCTCCGCCGTCTCAGGGACCTTGGGGCGGACCTGCGCGTGCTCGCGGGGAACGAGGAGCTCCGCATGTACCTCGCGCTGTGGGCCATTGGCAGGCAAGAGGGCCAGTACGCTCATCTCACCGTTCGGGGAGGCAGACAGCTGGTGGGATGGATCCAAGAGGTGCTCGGAGACCCGAATATTGACACCTCTGCCACGCTTGGCGAACAAGAGTCGAAGGAGATGTTGCTCGTCGGGGACGAGTGGTTTGAGCGCTTCCCCGAGTGGAGTGAGGGGATCGTGCCGCCGCAGCACCGCGTCCGCGAACTGTCGCGGATCAAAGAGAAGTGCGTGGAGTTTGTGATGGCCCTCGAGGAGGCGAAGTTGACCTTCGCGGAGGCGGCCAGCGCGGCCATTGGTCTGCGCGAGGCCTGCTTTGCGGGCGAGTTCGAGTGGTTTTTCAATTCCATGCGGCTCATGGAACAAATCGGGAGCACGCTGTTCGTGCACGCCGGCGTGAATGATGTGGTGGCCACACAGATTCACGCCGATGAGGGCGTGGATGGACTCAACGATGAGTTTCGACGCATGCTGACGGTTTCGCCGATGGCCATGTATCACGGCATCCTCGGGAACTGCGTGCGGACCCGCTATCGAATCAGTGATGAGCCGCTCGGGGAGGGGGGAATCCGCGCGTTGGAGCAGGCCGGGGTGTCGCTCTTGGTGCACGGCCACTCCGTGTCTGGTGGAGATGATAGTGACGGGTGTCAGCGATTGTCGCGACGCGGGGGCGTGATGGACGTGGACTGCGATGTCACGATCAACGTACATCGCCGGGCGAAGCTTGGTCTCGAACAGGCGGGGGCTGCTGTGGTCATCCTCCAGCCGAGTGGAGTACTTTGCGGTCTCAGCTCCGATGTGGAGAGTGGGCGTTGGATAGATTGCGGGTGAGCCGGGTCAGGTGACGGCGCGGCCTGAGCGGGCTCCAGGGCTCCTCCTTGGCGGCGGTGAGCCAGCGGAGCGCAGACCAACGCGCGTTATGCGCCATTTGCCGATCCTGGGTCTGGCGAGACGCAACGCTCGGTTCTCGGCGGCGAGTGATGTCCGTGATGTTGTTGATTCGACGCCGGTATCTCTCGCACAGCGCGCGAGCGCGCGACCCCCTTGCTTGGCTTGCGCGCCCTCTCCGGAGGACAATTGAGCTCCTTCAGGTCGCCTTTCTATCCGGATGTTCTCTCGTTATGGCCGGGTCGAATGTTGCTGTCAGCCTCGCTCGTCGCGCTTCCAGGGTGGTACTGTGCGACCGCGGAGATTTCGAGATGACGCAAAGCTTAACAAAGATTTCAGTGATGGCGTTCGTGCTTGGGGCCGCCGTGCCCGGATGTTCCGATTCGTCGTCGGATTCCAACGATGGCGTGGCTTCGGAGGGGGGCACCGCAGACACCAATAGCGGCACGAGTCTCACCATGGGGGACGCGTCGGGCACCGCGACCGACAGTGGAGACGGCGACGGCGACGG
>JBDQGY010000307.1:0-4021 GCA_040265175.1 Nannocystaceae bacterium | reverse complement strand
CGCCGGAGGCAGGGGCGACGCCGGAGGCAGGGGCGACGCCGGAGGCAGGGGCGACGCCGGACGCAGCGGCCGCACGAGCCCGCATGGTGACTCCGCGAGCAGGAGAACTGACGGCGGCGGCAATCGTGGCGGCGTCAGCGGAAGATTCACAGGGTTCGCCGGTCCCAAACCCGACGCCCCAGGACGTGGCAGCGGCAGACACGGACGCGCCTCAGATCCCGCCGGATACGCTGGAAGTTTCGGATTCGGAGGCGCTTGAGATTCCCGTGGCATCGGAGCCTCCGCGCGCGGGCGCAGATGTTGGGTCAGGACTCAAGAGCCGCGCCCGAGGGCAGACAGTGCAAATGGGCTCGGGTGCGGTGCTTCCGCCCCTTGTGACCACCCCCGCCGGAGCGCAGAGAGTGGGGGACCTCGATGAGAGCGAGGACGCGCTCGAGATCGAGTTGACCCCGACAGGGAAGGTCCCCGCGAGTGACGAACACGCCGCGAGTCGTCCACCTTCGGGAGACAGGGTGGCGACTCCTGACGTGCCGGCCGCTTCCGTGGCAGCCCGAGAAACGACAGGCTCACACGCAGCGCCAGACTCGGCCGCGGATGCCGTCGCTCCCATGAGCGTGGGTTTGGATGTGTACGACGAGCCCGAGGAGGTCGAGGAGGTCGAGGAGGTCGAGGAGGTCGAGGAGGTCGAGGAGGTCGAGGAGGTCGAGGAGGTCGAGGAGATCAAGCCGTTGGCCGCGCCTCCTCGCGCGGAGCGCAAGACGCCGCCCGCGGCGCGACCGGAGAAATCGAAGGTCAAGTCCAAGCCGAAAGCGAAACGGGCTCGCCGTGACTGGGTCACCAAGGGATGGCCAGACAAGGTGTTCAACGAGGACTACCTCGCGCTCATCCCAACGACGATGGACCAATCGGCCGCAGCTGACGTGGAGTTTGTGCTGGAGCGAGCCGGGAATCCCGATTCGCCGCGCGTCCTTGACGTGGGCTCGGGAGGCGGTCATCACTGCTTCGCATTTGCGGACGCAGGATGCGACGCACTCGGGATTGACGCCTCGCTGGATATCTTGCTCAAGGCCGGGGAGTCGAACGAGTCCCGGGGACACAAGGCCGAGTTTCTTCAAGGTGACATGCGTGAACTCCCCGACGTGGGCGACTTTGACGTCGTCACGTGTCTTGGCGGGACGTTCGGGATGTTCGACGACGAGACGAACCACCATACGCTTGAGCAGATGGCGTCCAAGCTCAAAACGGATGGGAAGCTCGTGCTGCAGCTGACCAACCGGGACTATCTCGCGCCTCGTATGCCCTGCCGATCGTGGTGGACCGGCGAGCGATGCATGGTCCTCGATGAGGCCTCGTTCGACGGGAAATCGTCACGCCTCGGGGTCAAGCGCACCATGGTGTTTGAGGACGGACGTCAGTTTGAGCATCAGTTCTCGATGCGCCTGTATGCGCTCCACGAGGTCGGGCGGATGTTCGCGAGTGTAGGGATGCGTATCGTCGACATTTCGGGCGCACGACAGACTCCAGGGCTGTACTACGGGGCTGCATCCCCCGATTTGTGGGTTGTCGCCGTGCTGAGCAAGTGAAGTCCTCACCTCGTGTGATGGAGAGATCTGTCGCGCGAAGGGTGCGGGCGGTATGTCCGCTCTGAATCAAAAGTCGTTGGTCTGACATTAATTGCAGAGGTGGCAGCAACACTCGCCCCACCAATACGAGGAAAGGCGCGGTCAACGCCGCGCAGGGGGGGCGGCACGGGGCTGGAGCAATTCTTGCGGGAGGCATCAAATACGCGTTGAGCGGCATTCCAGGCCGCATTAGCGGCTCCTGGAATGTTGGTATGAAACACTTTGGAGGCTCGAACGTAGAGCACTACATGGGCGTGAAGAGTTGGTGTCTCGCTTGCATCGACTCTCTGGCAAGGGCGCGACACTTGCCAACGGCGAACGCCAACTTAGCTTGAACAGGGAATAACCATCCGGCTCGGACGGTTCATTGAATTCAGCGCGCACCTTCGAGACCACATCATGACAGGTAAGAAAACAACAAGAGGGACCCCGCCTAGTATCTCCCGAAGCTCCCGAAAGAGCGCCTGGACCGCGTCCGGTCGAAAGTCGGGTGACGATAATTTCCTCGCGACCTACTTCAAGGAGATGTCCATCGTCGATGTGATGACGCCGGAAGAAGAGCACGCGGCTGCGGTCCGAATTCACGAGCTCAGGGTCATGCTCTGGGACGCGATCCTCTCCTACCCCCCCTACATGGTAGGCGTCTGTGAGTTGATCCGTGAGACCTTCCAAGACGAGGAGGAGGTGCCCCACGAGATGTTGGCGGAGGTGAGGATTCGAAGCAGAGCCTATCGCGATCGTGAGACCCGCGCCCATCGAGACGCGTATGTGGAAGCCTCTAAAGCGCTCGGCGCGGTGATGGCGACGGTGGACGTCGACGGCTTGGTGACTGATGTGGTCATTGATGACCTCCATGTTCTGGCGACGGGCAGCCGCGAAGGAGTGCGTCTCGCGGTTCACCCCGCGCGGCGAGGTAGTCGCCCGTTTGCGGAGTACGTTGCAAGAGTACGTCGGGCATCCGCGCTGCTGCGGCGCGAGAAGAATCTCTTCGTGCGCGCAAATCTCCGCCTCGTGGTCTCGATAGCCCGGCGTTTTAATCACGGGAAAATTCCACTCCAAGATCTGATCCAAGAGGGAAATATCGGCCTCATGAAGGCGGTCGATCGATTCGATCATACCCGTGGATTCCGGTTCTCGACGTACGGGAGTTGGTGGATTCGCCACGCCATTTCGAGGGCCATCGCCGACAAGGGACGCGCAGTCCGACTGCCAGTACATATGCTCGACGCGTACCAGAAGGTCGCCAAGGCGCGGCGAGAGTTTGAGCGCCAACACGGGCGACGCCCGGAGCAAGCGGAGCTCGCGGAGGCGACGGGGATTCCCATGGCGAAGCTTGAGCGCATGGACGGTTACGCGCTCGAGAACCCGGTGTCCTTGGATCGGCCGGTGTCGGGAGATGACGACCGGAAGATGGTTGACCTCCTCGAGGACACAGATTCACAGCAAATCGGAGAGGCGCTCGAGCTCGAGTCGTTTCATCGTCAGGTCCAGCAAATTGTTGGTGAACTGCGCCCGATTGAAGCAGAGATCCTGATGAAGCGTTTCGGTCTCCACGGCTCCTCGGAGCTAACTCTCAAAGAGATTGGCGGACATTATTCGTTGTCTCGTGAGCGTATCCGCCAACTTCAAGAGCAGGCCCTCGGGAAGATCCGCCGCGAGCTCAAGCGACGCGACGCGATCTAGAGGCGGCGAGGTTCGCTAGGCGGGGTCGATCCGGAACAGGTGCTGGCCGAGCAGAATGAGGCTCCCGAAGGGGAGCAGTTCGCCTTCTCGTGCCCGGAAGAAGGTGCCGTTGGAGCTGTCGAGGTCCTCGAGGTAGACTCCGGTGTCGTCGCCGATGATCCGGCAGTGGGCGCCCGATACATAGCCGTCGGTGGGGAAGAGAATTTCCCCTTGTTCGCGACCCATACTGATCCCCGTGTCGAAAATCGGCCACGCGCGCACTCCAATATCAGGCTCGACCAAGAGCGTGACGCGTCCCCAGAATCCCGCGTTCGGGCTCCCCATGATCTCCGAACCATCCGCCATGGATTGGGGCTCAGGGAGGTCGTGATAGACCATCAGCTCTTGTCCGATGCGAAAATGATCGCCGTCGGCGAGTTCACGGCTCCCGTAGAGCCGCACAAAGACGCCATTCACAGCGCTGTCGCGCGTGAGGATGAGACCTTCCTCGGTTGCGTGCAGTTCGAGGTGGTCAGGGTCCAGGTAAGGATCGGACGCGAAGATGCCGCCCAGCGATCGACCAATTCCAGTGCCGTCACTGACGACATTGAGCACCTCATGTTCGGTCCCGTCTTCACTGAGTTGGATGAGCTTCCCAGCGTACGTGACGGGAGCAGGCGCGGGGGCTGGTGGCGCGCTGTCCATGAACATCGTCTTGGCTCCGCCTGGGCCCGGGG
>JBDQGY010000306.1:0-4039 GCA_040265175.1 Nannocystaceae bacterium | reverse complement strand
GCGTGGATCAGCGCGCTCGCGTCTGCGAGTGAGGCGAGGGGCGAAAACCCGATCGCCATGATCAACGCCGCGGCGACCAGCAACCACATGGCGGCGTGGGAGGCGAGGAGCAGCGCGCCTCCCACGAGCAAGAGAGAGGCGAAGACCATGAAGACGCTTCGCGCGCCCCACCGGGTGTCCGCCATGACGCCGACGCGCGCGTTGATTCCGAAGCGAAGCCACGGACCAAGGGCCAAGAGGACGCCGATGGTTGAGGCGGACAGACCCCGCGACGCGAGGAGCGTCGGCCAAAACGGCATGCTCACGCCGACGAAGCCGAAGATGCCGGCGAAGACGACGCCGTGCCGCAGAGTCGCGCGATCCACGCGAGGATGGTGTGCCCCACGGCGGCGTAGGTCAAGCACCGCTGTAAATGGTCGCGGATGCCATCTAACGCGGGTCTTGACGCTTCTTGGGCCCACCGTTACTCTAAAACCGAATCTGGATTCGGTTTTATGGAGCGAGCGATGCAGACCCCGGCGATCAAGCCCGTCACCCAGCAGCGAAGTCAGCGGACGCTGCGGCGAATCATCGACGCGCTCGCGACATTGCTCCACGCGAAGACCTTCGAGGAGGTGACCGTGGCGGAGATTTGTCGCGTCGCGGGTTGCTCCGTGGGCAGCTTCTACGGTCGGGTCGGGTCCAAAGATGACCTGCTTGGGCACCTTTGCGACAGCTCCTATGAGGAGCTGTCTCGCGTGGTCGCCGGCGTAGTTGAGCCGACCCAGTACCGGGCGCTTGAGTTTCGGGACGTGCTTGAGCGTCAAGTCCGGGCGCTGACAGCGTTGCACGTGGAGCGCCGCGGGGTGTTGCGCGCGATGATTGTCCACGCGCGTCGACGTGAAGCGTTCGGGGACGCGACCAGGGCGTTCAACGAGCGCCTCGTTCGAACCGTCGCGGACGCGTGGCGTGAGCAACTCCCAAGGGCGACGGCTGCTCGGGAATTTCGTTCACTCGAGACCGCGGCGATTATGGCGGCGGCGTTTTTACGGGAGTCGCTCCTCTTTGGTGAGCTCTGGCCGACGCTCCAGGAGACGCGCGAAGACCAGCTCGCCACCGACCTCACAGACATGCTCACCAGTTACCTGGCGCCTTTGCTCGGCGCGGTTCGAACGACAGGAGAAACGACGACATGAAGAAAACAGCAGATGAGTGGTTTGAAGCCTACGGCGCGAGCCACAAAAACCCCACCAACAAGAATATCCATTGGGTGTGTATCCCCCTCATCGTGATGAGCCTTATCGGCTTGCTGTGGGGTGTCGCGCTCGAAGCGTCACCATGGGCGAATCTCGGCGTCGCGCTGGTGGTCGGGAGCGTGCTGTACTACCTGACCCTCTCGGTTCAGCTCGCGCTGGGGATGCTCCTCATCACCGGGGCGCTCGTGGGAGGTGTCCTGGGACTGCAGGCGCTCGAGGCCTCGCTCGGGATGCCCTTGTGGGCTTCGTCGTTGGCGATCTTTGTGCTCGCGTGGGTCGGACAGTTCATCGGACACAAAATCGAGGGGAAGAAACCCTCGTTTTTTGAGGACCTCCAGTTCTTGATGATTGGGCCCTTGTGGTTGCTCGGTCACCTCTACCGAAAATTCGGTATTCGCTATTGACCCGTCGCCTTGCCGCGGACCACTACGATGAATCAAGCATCTCCAGAATCTCCATCCTCCTCTGATAAAAAACGCCGCGTCCGTCACTGGAATACCAAGATCCCCGAGGGTCCGTGGGACTACATCGTCATCGGATCCGGCATGGGCGGGATGGTGTGTGCGGCGATGCTGTCACGCATGGGGCGTCGGGTCCTCGTCCTCGAGCAGCACTACGTCCCGGGTGGATTCACCCACACATTCAAACGCCCGCACTACGAGTGGGATGTGGGGGTCCACGCGGTGGGGGAGGTGACCCGCCACAGCATGACGGGCCGGCTCTTGCATCACCTGACCCATGGTCGGCTTGAGTGGGCCTCACTCGGCCCGGTCTACGATGAGTTCCATTATCCGGAAGGCTTCCGGATCGACTTTCCGGACTCGCCGCAGGCGTTCCGCGAGAACCTGTGTGAGGCGTTCCCGAACGAATCCAAGGCGATCGATGAGTACCTGAAGCGGGTGCGTCACGTTTCGGGCGCGATGAAACAGTACTACCTCGCGCGCGCGTTGCCGCCTCGGCTGGCGCCGTTGACCGACCGCCTCGTCCCGCGGGAAGCCAACCGGCTCTTGCAAGAGCGAACGCAGGATGTGCTGGCGTCGATGACCGATGACCCGAGGCTGCGCTCCGTCTTCGCGGCGCAGTGGGGCTACTACGGGTCACCGCCGAGTCGGTCCTCCTTCGCGATGCAGGCGCTGGTCGTGAAGCATTTTATGCACGGCGGTTATTATCCAGTGGGAGGCTCGGGCGCGATCGCCGAGCATCTCCTCGGCGCCGTGGCAGACGGGGGTGGATGGACGACGATTCGCGCGGACGTGGATGAGATTTGTATCGCCAACGGTGTCGTCGAAGGTGTGCGACTCGCGAGCGGCCAAGAGGTGCGCGCTCGCCGGGTCGTGAGCGCGGCGGGGGTGTCTTCCACTGTGCAACGAATGATGCCGGCCGGGTATCGGGAAACGACCTGGGCGCAGTCCGTCGCTGCTCTGGCGCCGGCGCCCGCGCATGTGTGTCTTTATATCGGCTTCAAGGGGGACATCCGCTCGGCCGGAGCGAGCCCCGCCAACAAGTGGTTCTACGACACCTGGGACACCGAAGCTGACAGCTGGCGAGTCGCCTCGGGTGCCCGCCCGCCTCATTGTGACGTGCTGTACTGCAGCTTCCCATCGCTCAAGGACCCGACTTACGATCCGGGGGAGGCCCAACGGCATACGGGCGAGGTGGTGACGTTTGTGCCGTGGGAGAGCTTTGAGACCTGGAAGTCAACTCGATGGAAGCGCCGGGGGGAGGAGTACGAGGGCTTCAAGGAGGCCATGCAGGCGCAACTTCTCGAGCAGTTCTTGGAGAAAATGCCAGGCTTGAGATCAATGGTGGACTACGTGGAACTCTCGACGCCGCTGTCGACAGATCACTTCGTTCGCCCGGTGGGTGGATCGATCTACGGCCTTGAGCCGACCCCGGAACGCTTCCAAAATCGATGGCTGCGTCCACGTTCCCCGGTGTCTGGCTTGTTCTTCGCAGGGTCCGAGGTGGCGACGGTTGGGGTCATCGGTGCGATGATGGGCGGCGTGCTGGCGGCCGCAAGCGCCGAGCCTCTTCGCACCCGCCGTTTGTTTGGACAGGCGCTTGGCTGAGCGGGTCTCAGGGCGCTCGGAAGGGATCTTCGGCGGCTTGTTGCGCGAGCGAGGTCATCAGTTGTTGATGTAGCTCCGCCCGCATCGGCGGGCTGATGACGTGTGCGACACCGGGGTAGGTCTTCAACGAGACCGTGGCGCCTCGCGCAGTGAGGGCCTCGACACAGGCGACGGTCTTTGGATACTTCAGCGCGGGGTCTTCAGTACCATGGAGGGCGACGAGAGGAGGCATGGTGGTGGCGCGATCCTTGTCGGGCCAAAGCGGCGGCGGAAGCCAGCCGCTGACGGGGATCGAGGCGCTCCATAGGTCGCCGTGTTGGGCTGCGAGGGCGAAGCTGAGCATGCCGCCTTGAGAGAAGCCGGTGACGACGGGCTTGCCTTGGGTGGGCCGCGTGGCAGCGAGGGACGCGACGCTCTCCGCGAGGAGGTCCGCGGCGACCATCATGCCCTTGGCGAGGCCTTCGACGTCTGGATCCCGCGCGCGGAGCGGGAACCACGACCAACCCGGTTCGTAGCTATCGATGGCCCGCGGGATGATGACGCGGGCGGGGATGGGGAGGTCGCGGACCAGATTGGCGAAGTTTACGGGGTTATCTCCCAGACCGTGGATGGCGACCAACATGGGCAAGGGGGCGTCGATGGGCGCACCCGCCGTCGTAAACTCCAGGTACTCAAGCGCTCCAATCTTCGACAGGATCGGCGCCGCCGGTGGCGCTGGCGTGGGGGCTGTTGGCG
>JBDQGY010000305.1:0-4066 GCA_040265175.1 Nannocystaceae bacterium | reverse complement strand
GTGGTCTTCAGTGGGACCCACGGGAGCATCTCTCTGCGCGAGCGCTCGCCCCGGTCGACGCGCCGAGCGCAGCGCGACCAAGGTCCCACATCCACCGTTGGGCTGCGTACGAGCAAGGCTGCTCATCCGCACGTTCATTCCGGCAGCGCGGACTCTGCCCGCGAGCGCCCGGTATCGGTCCTCCGAGACGCCGTGTAATTTGCTCGTCGGCACAGCGTTGTGCGAATAGACATGGATCTTTACACCCAGGGGCCGCACCCGCTCTATGAAAGCGTCCATCTCCGCGTCTGTATCGTTGACGCCTTCGATGATGAGATAGGCCAGCGCGATCTTTCGCTTGCGTGCGCCGCTGAGTGAGCGCAACTCGTCCCCCAAGGTCTCAAACAATGGTCCGAGCTTTGGGCCTCTCGGGACCATCCGCGCCCGAACCTCCTCCGTCCCCGCGTGCACCGAAAGGGTCAAACCTCGATGGGGCAGATTCATCCACGCGCGCAGCCGCTCGAGCGGACCGCCCGAGGTGGTGAGGCTCATCCCCAGGCCCTCGCTCCGACACCACGCCAAGCACTGACGGACGTTGTCGTGATTGTGCAATGGCTCGCCCACTCCCGACACAGTCACTCGCGCGACCGTCCTTCCCCGCGCCCGCACCGCCTGCACCTGAGCGATCAACTCATCCGCAGAGAGTTGGCGCCCGAATCCGTGGGCTCCCGACGCGCAAAACGGGCACCCGACGGCGCATCCAACTTGGCTCGAGATGCACAGCGAGTCTTGTCGATACAGCACCGCCTCTACGGCGCTCCCGTCCTCAAGCTGCACACGCCACTTGCTATTGGTCTCGCAGACCTGCTCGTCGAGGAGGCTCAACACACGGCGTCTGTACCGCGAACACCCAAAGAACGCCAGGCGCGTCGATGTTGCCGCTCCGGACCGCCATCAAACCGGGCCCACGTAGCTACAACGCCCGAAATCATCGGAGGTTTTCTCCTCCTGGCGCGAGGGTCTCAGGCAGCGGCCGCGAGGGAAGCCCCGCGACTCGACTTCGCGGCGTCCTCTTCAAGAGCATCGAGCAACGCGTGACAGACGAACAGGTCGCCCTCTTCCCGGCTGATCTCACACTCATTGACCGCATCTTGAAGCGCGCACACGTACTCCCAAACCGAGACCTGACTGTCTCGTGGAGCGTTGCGCGGGGACTGAAAACTGACGACGTTCATGGCACTCCTCCGCTTAGGGACATCGTCGGGGACCTCTCCGTAGTTAAGCAGGCGCCGTTGCTCTCATTGTGATGCATCCCCCGCTGAACGGATGGAAAACCGCGCTCGAGCCCGTGAAGATCAATTCGCGTGGGAACACCTCCACCATCTGCACACCCCGTGGCACAGAAAAGATCTCCCCCTCGCGTGAACCGCGAGGTCTGGAGATGTGTACAGAGACGAGTAGACTTCCTCACACGGCGTCGCTGCGGCTCGCGAAGTTGAAGTCCTCGACGACAAGCGGCGGCACTACCATCACCGTGCCGCCCCGCACGCCGACTCGTTGCGGCGTCCCCATCGCCACCACGTTGGTCAACAACGAGATAGGGCTGTCGTTATAGCGGAAGTTATTGATGGGGTGGGCGATGGCGCCATCTTTGATTTGGAAGGTGCCGTCCCGCGTCAGCCCAGTCACCTGCACTCGGCTGCGGTCGAGCATGCGGTTGTACCAAAACCGCGTGACGAGGACGCCATCGCCTACCGCCTTCAACAGGTCCTCCGCCGTCCCGCTCCCGCCGGACATATGCAATGTCGACGGAGACGGCACCGCCGGGACTCCCTGCGTCTTCGCCCAAAACCGCGTCGTGGGCAACTCCAGAAGCACTCCCTCTTTCACCCAGGTGCGAGGGCTTCGCGGACTCCCCTCCAAGTCAAACGGCATCCCAGGATTGGCGCCATCGGTGGGCAAGGATCGCAGCGTAACCGACGGCGTAAAGAGTCTCTCTCCAACGCGGCTCTTGCCCTCGCCGCTCGCGAAGTAGCTGCGCCCCTCCTCCGCCCTGCGTCGGTCCATCGTGCCCAAGAGCATCGAGAGAAGGTCGGCCACCGCCAACGGCTCCAGCACGACGGTGCGACGCCCGGCCTCTGCCCGCCGCGGAGCGCGAGAGAGCGCGGCGCGGCGCGCCACTTTCTCCGAGAGGGCGGTCACGTCGATGTTCGGGAAGGCGTGGGAGACGGCGGCCGCATACGAACTGCCCGTACCATCCGGCGTCCGGGCGGTAAGGCTGAGTGAGACGCGCGTCTTTCGGTGCTTCGCCGACATCCCGTTAGAATTGGCGAGTAAGAGTTCCACGTCTTCGTGGGCCAAAAAACCCGCGCCGACGAGCCCCGCCTCCACCGCGCTGCGTATGGCGGGCCGCAAGAACTCGACCCGACCCCGCGCGTCCATCCTCGCGGTCGCAGCGTCGCGACCACGGACACGCCTGTAGCTTTGGGCGCCGAGGAGCGGGAGTTGCTCCGGGTTGACGGGCGCGATGGCGGCCAGCGACTCCGCCTGTTGCACTAGGTCGACGACCTCGTCACGCGACGACGCGGTCCCGGAGACCGTCGCCGCCCGCTGACCTTGGATGCTCGTGACGGACATCGACACCTTCCGCGTGTCCCCGGTCGTCGTGACCCCATTGTTCGCGAAGCGCGTGTTCCCCGTCGTCGCAGCCTCGCCGAACACGCTGAGTTCTCCGGTCGTGCGAGCTGCCAACGCCCGCCCCACCAACGTTGAAATTTTCGCAGTCTTCGCCATCAGCTGTCCCCCTTCGTGTTCACGACGTTGACGCGGAATCGCGCCGGTGGGCAGCCGTGGCTGACAGCGTTGCTCTGCCCAGGCTCCCCCTTCCCGTCACTAAACGTGCCGAACAGACGATACGTCCCGGGACCTCCCACCATGTCGCACGACTTCCAAAAGTCGACCGTGTTCGCCTGATAGCCGACGTCTCGCAGCGGGCGAACGACGCGCCCGTTTTTGATCTCCCAAAACATTTGCCCGGAGAACTGAAAGTTATACCGCTGCTGATCGATGGACCAACTCCCGCGTCCCGTGATGAGGATCCCGTCGTCGGTCGCGTTGATGAGGTCCTCTGTCGCGTAGCCGCTGGCGTGCGGCTGCAGGCTTATGTTCGGCATGCGCTGGAACGGCACCTTGTCAAAGGCCGACGTATAGCTGCATCCCCGACTGCGCGAGTCCGTCGTCCACCCCACCTGGTCCCGCGTCGTCTGCCACCCGACAAAGCGCCCCCCGTCGACCATCGCCCAACGTTGGGCTGGGACCCCGTCATCGTCCCATCCCGTCGTCGCCAGACCTCCAGGTTGGGTCCGGTCCGCGCGCACGTCGACGAGATCACTGCCCAGCATCAAACGCCCCGCGTCATCAGGTTTGATGAAGGAGGTGCCCGCGTAATTCGCCTCAAGTCCGCGCGAGCGATCCAGCTCGGTGGGATGCCCGATCGACTCATGAATTGTCAGCCACAGATTGCTGGGTGCGAGGATCACCGTGCGTGGTCCAGGGGTGACGCTCACCGCGTGAAGTTTTCGGAGGACGTCCACACCGACCGAGGCCGCGTCCCCGTCTATCCCTGCGTGGTCCACAAACTCCCAGCCTGCGAGCATGGGCGGGACCTCGTAATTTCTAGATGCGAAGATCCCTCCTCTCCGGTCGATGGCGGTCGCAGTCAGCGACGGCGCGATTCGAAAATATCGCTGATGCAGTCGCGTTCCCTCGCTGTTCACGAGGAGCTTCTCCTCGCGCACGGTCGACACCGAGGCGGCGGCATAGTTCACGCCAGACACAGAGAGCGCCGCCCGTGTCCACCCCATGAGTTTGCTGGTCTTCTCCTCGAGGGAAACCTTGAAGGGGTCCCGCTCGTGGGGAGCAATCCAGCGCGCGCGCACGGACGGCTCGGGAGCCCACGCCACCGGCGCGTTCAGAAGCGCGGCGTTGAGTTTGGCCGTCTCCACCGCCTGCGACGCCAGCGCCCGCGCCTGTGCGACGCTTTGCACCTGACCCGCCGCGAAGCCCCACGCACCGTCGGCGATGCCGC
>JBDQGY010000304.1:0-4096 GCA_040265175.1 Nannocystaceae bacterium | reverse complement strand
ACCCGGGCCGAGACGACGTGGGGGAGTTTGCAAAGCTGGGGCAGCAGGAACTGCCACGAACGCCCGCGGCTGCGCATGGTGAGCGTGAGGTGCATTTGCCCGTGCGCGCGCGAGGCCCCAGCGATGATGTGGTGCACCACGAATCCGCGGCGCTCGATGGCGCCGAAGAGTCGCACCAGGGCGCCTTCTTCTTCAAAGAGGAGGACTTGGACGTCGAACATGGTGATTTATCCTTCCATCATCTGGTCGTTGGTTGCGTTGGGTGGCACCAGCGGCCACACGTTTTGTTGGGGATCGATGGACACATGCAACAGCGCGGGTCCGTCGTGGTCGAGGAGCCATTGGAGCGCGTCTCTCTCGTCGTCGGCGTGGGTGAGCGACCGGGCCGCGAACCCGAATGCGCGGGCGACCTCGGCGAAGTCTGGGTTGTCATCGAGGGTGACCTCCGAGAATCGGCGCTCAAAGAAGAGTTCTTGCCACTGCCGCACCATGCCGAGCACGCCGTTGTCGAGCAGGACCACCTTCACCGGGAGGTGGTAGCGCATGGCGGTGGCGAGCTCTTGGATGTTCATCATGATCGAGCCGTCACCGGAGACACACACGACGGTGCGGTCGGGAGCGCCCAGCGCGGCGCCGATGGCCGCCGGCAAGCCGAATCCCATGGTGCCGAGGCCGCCCGAGGTGAGGTGGCGACGTGGATGCGCATGGTGCATGTGCTGCGCCACCCACATCTGGTGTTGCCCGACGTCGCAGGTCACCACCCCTTCGCCCTCAAGCATGGCACCGAGCGTGTGCAGTAGACGCGGGCCGTGCACGCCGTCGCCGGGCGCGTCATAGCGGGTTTTGAATTCGTGGGTCCAGGTG
The DNA here is from genome assembly GCA_040265175.1 of Nannocystaceae bacterium. GTDB lineage: Bacteria > Myxococcota_A > Polyangia > Nannocystales > Nannocystaceae > JAAZXR01. The sequence continues at coordinate 3,232 of JBDQGY010000304.1, read as the reverse complement.
CGACATCGGTCGCTCCACGTGTGCCATCGCCTGGCGGTGAGCGCCCGAGCCTGCGTGCCCTCACGGAGCCGAGTGACGACCTCCGCGAGGGGGTGTGCGGCGTTGACGTGGACCCGAACGTCCGTGGGTCGGAGCTTGCCCAGCTCGGCGGGGTCGGCGTCCAGATGGACCACCCGCGCGTGGGGTGCGAACCCATCGAGTTTACCGGTGGCGCGGTCGTCGAAGCGCGCGCCCACGCAGAGGAGCAGGTCACACTCTTGGACGGCCAGGTTGGCAGCCTTGGTTCCGTGCATGCCCAACATGCCCAACAGCTGCGGGTGGTCTGTGGGGAGCACCCCGAGTCCCTTCAGCGTCGCCACCGCGGGCGCCTCGGTGGCCTCGACCAGCGCGCGGGTCGCCGCGACCGCCGTGTCACCCGCCAGCGCGATGCCGCCGCCCAGATACAACAGCGGCTTCGAGGCGTCGTCCCAGAGCGCGAGCGCGGCCTCAAGCTCGGCCGTAAGATCGTGCGCGGGCTCGAAAGCCTCCTCGCTCGCCGGCATCGCCGAACGGGGCGTGAACTGGCGCTCGGAGACCTCCGCGGGCTCGCCGAGCACCGCCGCGGCGACGTCCTTGGGGAGGTCGATGAGCACCGGGCCCGGTCGCCCCTCGCGCGCCAGCCGGAACGCCGCGCGCACCGTGGCCTCGAGCCGCTCCGGGTAGCGCACCAGGAAGCTGTGCTTCACCACGGGCAAGGTCATGCCGACGATGTCCACCTCTTGAAAGGCGTCCGTGCCCATGAGCGGCGTGGCCACTTGGCCCGTGATCACCACCATGGGGACGGAGTCGAGCCACGCGTTGGCGATGCCGGTGATGAGGTTGGTGGCGCCCGGGCCGGAGGTGGCCATACACACGCCGACCTTGCCGGTGGCGCGCGCGTAGCCGTCGGCCGCGAGCGCGGCACCCTGTTCGTGCCGCACCAACACGTGGCGCAGGGCCGGCACGTCCACGAGGGCGTCGTAGACCGGCATGATCGCGCCACCGGGGTAGCCGAAGATCGTGTCTACACCCTCGTCGACGAAGGCCTGCAGCATGCGATGGGCGGCGGTGGTCATGCTCGCTCGCCTCCTTGGAGCCAGCTCATGCGCGCACGAAGCTGGGCGCCCACAGTCTCCATGGGGTGCTCGAGATCTCGACGCATGAGCGCCTCGTAGTTGACACGCCCCTCGCGATCCTCCGCGAGCCACTGACGCGCGAACTCTCCGTTTTGGATCTCGGTGAGGACCGCCTTCATGTTTTCGCGGACGCGCTGGTCCACGACGCGCGGCCCACGGGTGAGATCTCCGTATTGCGCGGTCTCGCTGACAAACTCGTGCATGCGGGCGAGTCCACCCTCGTGCAGCAGGTCCACGATGAGTTTTAGCTCGTGCAGACACTCGAAGTAGGCGACTTCAGGCGCGTAGCCTGCGTCGGTGAGGGTCTCGAACCCTGCGGTGACGAGCTCGGTGACGCCGCCGCAGAGCACCGCCTGCTCGCCGAATAGATCCGTCTCCGTCTCTTCGCCGAAGCTGGTCTCGAGCACGCCGGCGCGGGTGCCCCCGACGCCGTGGGCATACGCCAGGGTGCGGGCGTGGGCGCGTCCCGTGGCGTCTTGGTGGACGGCCATGAGGCAGGGGACGCCCTTGCCTTCGGTGTACTGGCGACGCACGAGGCCGCCGGGACCCTTGGGTGCCACGAGGGCTACGTCCACGCTGTCGGGGGGATTTACCTCTCCGTAGTGCACGGCGAAGCCGTGCGCGAAGAGCAGCAGCGCGCCTGCTTGCAGGTGGTCGCGGAGCTGCTGTTCGAACAGTTCACGCTGGCGCATGTCCGGCGCGAGCACCATGACCACGGTGGCCTCAGGGACAGCCTCGGCGACGGTGACGGGGCTCCAGCCGTCGGCCTCTGCCTGCGCCCAGCTCGGCCCGCCCGGGCGCAAGGCGACGCGGACGTGGGCGCCGGCGTCCCGGAGATTGAGGGCGTGGGCGCGGCCCTGGCTTCCATAGCCGACCACGACGACGCGTTCCGCGGTGAGCAGCTCGGGGTCGACGTGCCGAGTGTCGAAGACTGTGGGGGTTGGGGGAGTGTTGGGGTGGGGAGCGTTCATGATGGTTCCTTTGTCTTGTTGGTTGGGTGAGATGGTTTTGGGTGGGGAGCGGGGCCTTCAGCCGGCGTCTCCTCGTTTGTGAAATGGGGTGGTGGTGGCGCCGCGAGAGGCGGAGTTCACCTGGCGGGCGAACTTTCCGAGCACGCCGGGGAGTGTCTGGAGCCGTTGTTGCCGCCGCGTCTCGCTGCCGTCGGCTTCGCGCGCGCGACGACGGGCGTCGAGATCCGCGGTGGTGGACAGGGTGCGGGCGTCGAGATCCAAGGTGATCGTGTCGCCGTCCTCAAGGAGTCCGACGGGGCCGCCGAGCGCGGCCTCGGGCGCCACGTGACCGACGACGACACCGTGGCTGGCACCGGAGAATCTCCCGTCGGTGAGCAAGGCCACGTCTTTGTCGAGTCCCTGCCCGGCGAGGGCAGCGGTCACCGCCAGCATCTCGCGCATCCCGGGTCCGCCGGCGGGGCCCTCGTTGCGGATCACCACGACGTCACCGGCCTTGACCTGGCGAGATTGCACCGCCTCGAACGCGGGCGTCTCACCTTCGAACACGCGGGCGGTGCCGGTGAACTGCCGGGCGGCGCCCGCCGAGACCTTCGCGACGGCGCCGTCGGGTGAGACGTTGCCGCGCAGCACGACCAGGCCGCCGTGGGGGGCGAGGGGACGCGTGAGCGGTCGGACGACCTCTTGGACCTCGTCGTGCGCAGGGTCCACGGGGCGCGTGTCGAGCAGGGTGTGCAGGCGTTCGCCCGTGCAGGTGTCGGTGTCATGGAGCACCCCGAGCTGCCGCAGGCGGTGGGCGAGCAGCGCGGTTCCTCCTACCGCGAAGAGGTCCGGTGCGAGGAAGCGTCCCGAGGGCTTGAGGTCTGCGAGCACGGGAACGCGGGCGAAGGCCTCGTGCAGATCGTCGAGGTCAAAGGGCACGCCGGCCTCGTGGGCGATGGCCAGCAGGTGCAGCACGGCGTTGGTGGAGCCGCCGCTCGCCGCCACCATCATCGTCGCGTTCTCGAGGGATTCCCGGGTGACGAGGTCGCGGGCGCTCGTGCCCGCGCGCTGCATCTCCATGAGCGTCGCCGCGCAGGCCGTGACGGCGGCGGCCTTGTGGGGGTGGGT
>JBDQGY010000303.1:0-4119 GCA_040265175.1 Nannocystaceae bacterium | reverse complement strand
CTCCGTCTCCGTCTCCGTCTCCGTCTCCGTCTCCGTCTCCGTCTCCGTCTCCGTCTCCGTCTCCGTCTCCGTCTCCATCTCCATCCCCTCCCGAAGCGGTCGCGTCTCCGTCCCCATCTCCGTCTCCGCCCGAAGCGGTCGCGTCTCCGTCTCCGTCTCCATCTCCACCGGACGCGCTCGCGTCCCCATCTCCATCTCCACCGGACGCGCTCGCATCGGCGTCTCCATCCCCGTCTCCGTCCCCATCTCCAGCCGTCGCCGACCCTGAGCCTGCTTCGGCGCTCGCGCTGCCAGTGTCGGCGGTGGTGGAGATGCTGGTGCTGTTGTCGGCGCTCCCCCCGAAAGAGGTCCCGTTGTCGCCGTCCCCATCATCAGCGCATCCAACGCCGAGCGAGAGTCCCATGCAACATCCAATGGTGAGGCGTCGTACATTCAATCGATTTATCTCCACGCCCCAGCATACCGCCGACTTGAGGCGAGACGCTAGGCGTACATAACGGTTCGAACATCATCCGCCCAGGGCGGTGCGGTCACGCATCAATCGCCTCGCAAACCGCGTTACGCCGGCGTCGTCGCGGCTGGGCCCTTTCCCCTCGTGCCTGCCTATTGAGGGATGAAGTTGAGATCGGAGCCGCCGGGGTACCAGTAGCTCGTATAATCGCCGTATCCGTAGACTGTGATTCCAAAGGGGGAGTTCCCCACGATCTCGTGGTTTCCGTTGCCAGCGTTGTCGAGTGGCACTCTGGCCACTTCGAAGCCCGTCCCTCCCACCGCGCTGAAACCTGTGACCGCCACCCCATCGAGTGTGATCGCCGAGCCGGCCGGCGCGATCACATTGACATAATTGGCCAGATAGTTCGTGGGCGCGTGGAACAGGTACTGCAGCCGGAACTGGTCGATCGATGGCGCGAGCGTCATCGCAGGATCTCCAAGCCCATTGACGGGCGTGTTGGCTGGCAGCCCAAACAGCTCCCCGGTACGTTCTGAGCCGAGCATGTACTGCATCACCACCACCTTTTTGTCGGAGGTGATCCGGATATCCTCGGTCGCCTCGGTGATCTCCACAAAGTCTCCAGCGTTGGTGAGAGTGCCGAGGTTTCCACCACCCATGCCGCCCTGCGCGGGATCGTAGGTCACCGTCGTGCTCGGCTCGGTGGCGATGACTCGGACGACATGTCGGTTGGCCTCGTCGGTCCCCTCCACGTTGACGAGGGGTTGCGTCACTACATAATCTTTGCCCGTAGCCGAGAGCGGATAGATCGACTCTTCGAGGTGATCGCAGGCGAGCTTGCTGTCCGGGATGTAGACGCAGCGATGACCGGCGATGACCTGTACGGGCTTGTCGGAGGAGACGAGCGTGCCCGTCAGGTCCGCCTGCCCGTACGAGAACACGGAAAGCACGCCTGATTTGTCGAGAATTACGGTGCCCGTGCCGTCGGCGGCGACGCCTGCCCCAGGCATGACCGTGTTGCCGGTGGCAGACGGCGTCAAGCTCACAGAGGTGTTGTCCTCCGACGCGACGACCGCATAAAAGCCCGGCACCCCCGCCTGGTTCCCGCCGAGGGTCAGGCCGGGTCGCGTCGAGACCCGGTAGCTGGTCCCCCACACGTTCGAGGGCAGCAGCAAAGAGGCATCGTTGGTGAAGGAGTTGTCGAACTTCACGCAGACATTATTTTCACACTTCTCCCCATTCACGGGGCAGTCCATCTGGGTCTGGCACGCCACCCCTGAGCCCACGTTTAGCTCGTATTCGAGGGGGCTGTATTGATACACGGTCACGGGCTGGCTCGACTCGAGTCGATAGGCACCGTCCGCGACGATCACTGTGTCCCAACCCGGATCGACGGTGAGGTCTTCGCCTCCCTTGAGCGGCTCCACCCAGGGTAACGCGAGGGTCGCGAGATCTTGGGGCGGCACGGTCGCCAAGCCCACCACTTGACCTCCCCGCCACACCCGCACCTGAGCCTCAGAGCCCGCGGAGTTGGCCACTGCGACCGCGAAGCTGAAGGCGGGGTCCACAGCCTGGGAGGTCACGGTTGGGTAAAATTCACAGCCCAAATAGCTCGTGCCGAGCGTGGTGCTGTCACAGGGGGTGAACCCGTCATCGAGGCAGGTGAGGTTGCAGCTGTTTTGCTCGTCGTCACAAACTCCTCCGCACGTGGCGAGCTCGTTGTCGCAGTTGTTAATGCAGCCTTGGTTGCTGCACCCCGCGACGCACGCCGCGTGGGTGTTGACACACGCGACATCACAGGCGTCATGCGCCGTGGTGCAATCGTCCACACAATCTTGCACGTCTCCGTCTCCGTCTCCGTCTCCGTCTCCGTCTCCGTCTCCGTCTCCATCTCCGTCTCCGTCTCCGTCTCCGGACGTGGAGGGATCGCCATCGCCATCTCCATCTCCATCTCCGTCGCCGTCTCCATCGCCATCTCCGTCTCCTTCGGTTCCGTCGTTGGTTCCCGACTCCTCAACGGAGGTAGCCGTCTCCGTCATAGTCGTCTCGTCGGTAGCGCTTGCGGAGTTGTCACCTGACGCGGTGCCCTCCCCGCCCTCATCACTCGAGCAGCCGACGACACCGAAGCAAGACAAACAGAAAACCAAAGAGAGACTAATCGACGAGCGTTTCATGACCCGCGAAGTATACTCCAGTGGCTTGAGCGCACGTGACCGAACACGAGCCCCCGAATGGGCTCGCTCGGTACCGACTGCCTACGAAACGAAGCGCCGCAAATGAACGCTAGAGCCTACTTAGACGGGACTCATATGTTACCCTCCGTCGGTGTATCGATGGCAAATCCCACTCTATCTTTGCGACCTCCGGCGCGTTGCGCTCAAAATCGCGCTCGGTGCGGTCGCCCTCGTCATCGCGTGCGAGACCACGGCAGAGTCGGACACCGAGGTCTCGGATTCTGGGATCGACACCACAACCTCTGCGAGCGCTACCTCGACCACCCTCGGTGACGGTGACGGTGACGGCGACGGCGACGGCGACGGTGACGTCGTCCCGGGCGAGTCGGACTTCACCTGCCTGCTCGAGTGGACCAAGGTCCGCAATTACTACCTCACGAATCTTCAAGGAGACCTTGAGGGATCGCTCGCCGTGGCCAACAATCCCGAAGGAGGGATCTTTCCCGCAGGGACCCTCATTCAATTGATCCCGACCGAGGCCATGGTCAAGCGGGGTGCGGGCTTTAGCCCCAGCACCAATGATTGGGAATTTTTCTCGCTTGAAGTGAACGCCCAGGGCACCACCATCCTCGACCGCGGCACCACCGACGTGATCAATCAATTTGGCGGGAACTGCCTCGACTGTCACGAAAAAGCGATGCCCCAGTGGGACTTTGTCTGCGAGAAAGACCACGGCTGCGATCCCCTCCCGCTGACCGACGAGATCATTGAATCCGTCCAGCAAAGCGACCCGCGTTGCGGCGGTTAGACATCGAAGACGCCTCGTAAGGGCGTCCAAGCCCCGCGGACGGCCGATTTGCGGGCTGCCGCGAGGCCACGCATGGATCGCGCGTCGAGCGTCGCAAATCCGTGGCATGGTACGCCCATGAATCGCTCTTGGTTTCCGCGTGCGCTCGCCTCCTTGCCCGTGCTCCTCACCGCCTGCCTGGTACTCAGCCCTCTGGCGTGTACCTCCTCTGGAGGTGCGGACACCGCCGACGGCGGGACCGAGGGTGGCGACGGCGACGGCGACGGCGACTGCTCGGTGAGCTACTCGTGGAATCCCGGCGCCGGCGATGTAACGTCGTTCCCGACGTGGGAGATGGCGGTGGAGGACGCGAACACGCCCACGGGACAGCGCGTCCAGGTCAGCGTCGACGAATTTCCCGGCTTCACCACCTACGATCGATGGGACGTCACCATCACCCGTGACCTCAACGATCTCGACGGATTCTCCGTGCTCGGAGAGGCCTTCTTGGGATTCGACGGGGCTCTCGCCGACACCCTCGCCCGAGAGTCGGCCACCGCCGACACCACGGACCCCATCGGCATGGCGATCCTCGACGGAGACGGCGTCGCCACGCAGGTGCCAGTGGCCGTCGAGCTTTGGGACGACGGGACCACGGTCGCCATTCGTCCCATGAAGACGCTCCCCGAGAACACCCGCGTGGTCGT
>JBDQGY010000302.1:0-4147 GCA_040265175.1 Nannocystaceae bacterium | reverse complement strand
GCTCTGGGTTCACACCCCTTCCCGATGATGGTGCGCGACTTCCACCGGGTGATTGGCGAGGAAGCTCGGGCGCAGATTTTGGAGAAGGAGGGGAGGCTGCCAGATTACCTCGTCGCCTGCGTCGGCGGCGGCAGCAATGCCATGGGAATCTTCGCTGGCTTTCTTGAGGACGCGTCCGTGCGGCTCGTGGGCGTCGAAGCGGCCGGCGAGGGCGTCGACACGCCCCGGCACGCCGCGACCATCACCAAGGGGCGGGTCGGCGTGTATCACGGGATGCGCAGCCTGGTCTTACAAAACGAGGACGGGCAGCTGCAAGAGGCGCACTCCATCTCCGCAGGGCTGGACTACCCAGGCGTGGGGCCGGAGCACTCCATGCTCCATGAGACAGGTCGGGCGATCTACCGCAGCGTCGACGATACGCAGGCGCTCGACGCGTTGGCCAAGATCTCGCGCCTTGAGGGGATCATCCCTGCGCTTGAGACCGCCCACGCGTTGGCGGCGCTCGAAGAAGTGGTCGTTTTGCTTCGAGGGGAGGGAGTTGACGCGCCGCTCATCGTGCTGAATCTCTCGGGCCGCGGCGACAAGGATATGCACACAGTGATGGAGAGGCTCGATCCCGCCTCGCTCGAAGCGGTCGATGCGGCCCGGGGAGCGCGGCGCAAATGAGCCGGATCACCGCGACATTTGAGCGGTGCGAGGCAGAGAACCGCGCGGCTCTCGTGGCCTACCTCACCGGCTACGACCCAGATCTTGAGGGCTCCTTCGAGCGCATGTCGGCCGCGTGCCACGCGGGGGTGGACGTGCTGGAAGTGGGGGTCCCGTTCTCGGATCCGTCGGCGGATGGAGCCGACGTGCAAGCGGCCATGGTCCGCGCGTTAAGAGCAGGCAGCAGTATGGGCGGCGTGCTCGAGATCATCCGCCGCCTTCGTGAGGTGCACCAGACACCCATCGTGTTATTTTCGTATTGCAACCCGCTCCTCTCGCAGGAAGATGGCGTCGCGGCGACCATGGGGCGCATCAAGGAGGCTGGTGTGGACGCGCTGCTGGTGGTGGACATTCCGCCCGAGGCTGCCCCAATTCTTCGAGACCCGGCCCAGGAGGCAGGACTCGATTGGATCGGATTGGTCGCGCCAACAAGTCACGCCCGTCGACGGGCGAAGGTGTGCGCTTCCGCCAGCGGGTTTGTCTACGCGGTAAGTTTGACCGGTGTCACCGGCGCTTCGTTGGATACCGATGACCCGGGCCTGCGCAGCTACCTGTCTGGTCTGAAGCAAGCGACGACCCTGCCCGTGTGTGTAGGCTTTGGCGTTCGAACCGCAGCCCAGGCGAGCGCCCTGGCGTCGATCGTGGACGGCGTGGTTGTGGGAAGCGCGCTCGTCCGCGCGGGGATGGGTGGGGTGGACCCGCTGCGTGCGCTGGTGGAAACGCTCGCTGATGCGGTCCGCCGGCCGCCGCGTTGACCGCAGCGCGGGGCTCGACGAGCGTTCGGGCCGCGGGAGGCGCGTGTTGATAGGAGATCACCGCGCCTTCGGCGCGGTGATCCATCGCAAGGTGCGAAACGGTGCCCGAGCCTGATAACCTCCCTCGAACCCGACGTTTGGACATTGGATTGGTCGCGGTTCGTGGGACGCTAATGATGACGACCAGGATCACGCCACTAGTTGTAGGAACACTCACCCTCGCCGTGCTCTCTTTAGGCGGCTGCGCGGACAAAGAGTCGGGGTCTGATGGGCTCACCGTTGGGTCCGAGGGGATCACCGTGGGCAACGATGGTGGAGGATGTGTCCCAGGGGAGGTCATCGCCTGCGCGTGTCCGGGCGGTCTTCAAGGGGTGCAAGAGTGCGACATGCTGGGCGTGAGCTTTGGAGAGTGTGAGTGCGCGATGGGCGACGGGGACGGCGACCCGCTGTGCGGCAACGGCATCCAGGAGACGGACGAGGATTGTGACGGGGTCGATTTTGGCGGCGAAGACTGCGCATCCCTCGGCTTCGTCGATGGCATCCTTGTCTGCAAGTCCGACTGTACCTTCGAGACGCTGCTGTGCTTGCCCGCGACCTGTGGAGACGGGGTCATTGAGGGCATGGAGCAGTGTGAAGGAGACGATTTTGGGACGGAGAGCTGCCAGACTCAAGGTTTTGATTTTGGGAGTCTCACCTGTGACGCCTTTTGCATGGTGGACGCGTCGAGCTGCGCGTTTGGATACGGCGAAGACTTTGAGGCCGCGACGTATCCTTCCGCGTTCGGATCCACGGGGAACAATATCTGGTCGTTGACGACACTGGAGGCCGGGTCTGGTCTGCAGAGCGCGAGGGCGGGCTCCATCAGCGCGAGCCAGACCACGGGAACCACCTTGTCTCTGGTGTTCTCGGACGTCGGGCAGCTGAGCTTCCGCTACAGAACGAGCTCGGAGAGCAGCTTTGACTATCTGCGGTTCTTCGTGGACTCGGTGGAGCAGGCATCCTGGTCGGGAGAGATGGGGGCGTGGTCGACCTACAACTACCAAGTCACGACACCAGGTGTGCACACCTTCGAGTGGCGGTACACCAAGGACGGCAGCGTCGATAGCAATATGGACACGGCCTTGATTGACACGATCGAAGCGACCAACGCGTCCCTTTGATTCGCGTGGGGAGCACCGACGGACCGTAGAGCGGCGGTGAGCGCGTGGGATCCTACGCGAAGGGATCAAGCTGCTCACGCAGCCAGCCCTCGAAACGCTCGGTCCCCGCGATGTAGCCGATCTGATCCTCGAGCACTTCTCCGAGGGTCGCGCGCCATACGGGCTCGACGCCAGATCCGTTGAGGAACTGGGCGATGGACATGCCCTCCCATTCGGTCGCCGAGGACTCGATGGCCTCCTCGATGGAGGAGGCGAACTGTCGCCACTCGCCGAGGGCCCGGATGATGCCCGCGAGGTCTGCGGCGAGCAGCGCGGGGGGATATCGGTGGCGCTCCTGTCTCACTGTGTCGAGCGGATAGCCCATCAACTCTCGAAAGACGTCGATCCTCCACTGCGCCATCTCATCGCTGCGGTTCGGATCGCAAAGGTGCTCGACGGTGCCGTCGACGACCCTCCCGATCGTCTCTTGAACGAACGCGGTGACTCGGTCATCGAGCTGTCGCTCGACCTCGGAGGTGACCACAGACGCGACGCCCTTCGCGACGCCAGCGAACGCGGACGCGAAGCCTCGTCCAGACGCTGCGCGCGATTTCGTGGGGACCATCGTCTTCAGACGTCGAGCGAAGTCGGTGAGCTGGGCCTGCAAGACGGCCGCGGCGAGCTTGCGAAACGACGGGTGGTCGATGAACACACGGACCAACCTTGAGTCTGGCTGGAGGTCACGGGCCAGCACGCGCTCCACGGGGGCCATGAGCGTCAGGGGGATTTTGTCCCCAAGGGTTCCCTCGAGTGTGTCGACGCGTGACGCGGCACGCTCGAGGTGGCCGAGGAGCCACGACTCAAGCTCGGGCGCTTGCGCGGCGGCGCGGAATGCGTCACCGATAGCCCTGGCGAGCCATGTCGCCGGCAGGGCCTCGTGCACAGGACGCCCGGCGAGGGTGTCTACAGACAGGTCGACAAGCTGCCTTCTCGCGTCGCCGGGCTCGCGGAGGCTCGCGAGGAGGCGCTCTAGGGGCGATCGTTCCTCTACGCTCATACGAGGGTCTCGTCGTCGGAGCGCTGGGGAGCGGAGCGTTGAGACGCTTGCTTGTGGGGTGGGATGAACTCCCGCCGGTGGCGAATTCCCCAGACGATTCCAACGGAGGCGTAGCCCGCCGTGATCGTGAGGAGGACCTCAGGAAACATCCGCAAGAGGCCGCAGAGGTAGCAGACAGCGAGGCTCAGCGCCTGGAAGATCTGAGCGGGTTGACTTGTTCGTGGAGCGACCTTGGGGATGCGGAGATTGCTGAGCATGAGCCACCCAAAGGCGAAGCAGATCGGTGGGAGCGCACCGAGCAAGAGGGGGAGGTCATGGTTGAGACCGATCAAGATCACCAGCCCGAGCATGCCCCCGGCGAAGGTCGTGGGCATTCCCCAAAACACCCGGTCGCCGTCTTCACCCGCGTCCTCGGCGAGGACGTTGAACTTCGCGAGTCGGAGCGCGCTGCAGAGAATATAGCCACCCACCATGGCGCGCATGCTCCACTC
>JBDQGY010000301.1:0-4152 GCA_040265175.1 Nannocystaceae bacterium | reverse complement strand
TCCGCTTTGACGCCGCAGCGTTGGCGGTCGCGGCCGAGATCCTCAAGACACAACGTGCGGTACGCGGACTAATCGTGGGACGAGCGACACCAAATACACCGAGCGCGGAGGACTGGGCGCCGTCCCTATATGACCTTGACTCACCCCGTACGAGTTTCATGCGTTAAAGCCCGCGCGCCCATGGTATTTTTTCACGGTTCGGTGAACGACACACCCCGACCCTCGTGAAGAACTATGGATGTTCCAGGAAATCGTGAACTGTTTTTCGAGATGAGCCTCGATCTGCACTGCATCGCTTCACCCCAGGCGAAGCTTCTGCACATTAATCAGCGCTGGGAGCAATTGCTCGGCTACACCCAAGAAGAGCTCAAGGGAGGGACCTTTCTCGAGTTCATCCACCCTGACGACATCGCCGGCACCATCGCCGCTATGGAGGAACTCAACAACGGCAACGCCGTCGCGAACTTCTCGAATCGATTTCGCACCAGGAAGGGCGCGTACCTCGTGCTGGATTGGAACGCGATCTACAACGCCGACGAGGACCTCTACTACGCCGCCGCTCGCGACATCACCGAGCAGCGGCGGATCTCTCTCAATCTGAAGAAAACTAATCAAATCCTCTCCGCCATCACCGACGCGCATGAGACCTACCTGGCCAGTGGTATGAATCGTTCGTGGTGGGACAAAATGTTGTCCGACGTTCTCCAAATAACCGGGAGTGAGTACGGCTTCATCGGCGCGATTGAGGAGGATTCAGCCGGCCGGTATCTGAGGACGTTCGCCATCACAGATATCTCCTGGGACGAGAGCACGCGAGCCTTTTTCGAGTCCGGACGTGAAGACGGACTCGAATTTCGAAACCTACAAACTCTCTTCGGCCAGGTGATTCTCACTGAGGAGAACGTCATCGCCAATAACGTCGCCGACGATCCGCGGGCTGGAGGGCGACCTCCTGGACATCCGCCGCTCAACCGATTCCTCGGGCTCGCGTTGCACGGGTCCGGTGGGCTCGAGGGGATGATTGGCGTCGCGAACCGAACGGAGCCCTACGATGATGACCTCATCCAGAATCTCCACCCCGTCGTGAACTTTCTCGGAGCGCTCATCGAGTCACACACTCGGAAACGTAGAGAAGAAGACACCCATAAGAAGCTTCGAGAGGTACTCGAACTCAACTCCCAGATCTTGGAGTCGTCGACCTCGTTTATCTTTGCGCTCGATCTACAAGGAGAGTTCCTGCACGCGAACAGGGCCACCCGAAGCAACTTCAATCTGCCGTCCGAGCACGCCGCGAAGGCGGTGGTCTCATTAACGGTCCTCCAGAAAGATCGAGCGTGGCTGAACGAGCAGATCAACCTTGTGGCCGGAAAAGGCAGCGTGACTCTAGAGTTGGAGATCCTCTCCAAGTCGGGTGGCCTCCTCCCGTGCGAGTTTACCGTGACCGGGCTCACCGGTCCCGACGGGACCATGAACGGAGTCCTCTTTGTGGGATTCGAGCTCTCGACCCGTCAGCGTCTGGAAGCGAGCGCGATCGAGACCGCGACCCTTCAGAGTCGTGTCGACGTACTTCGTAAGCGGCAAAGTGAAGACGCGCTCGTCTCCTCGTGCGTCGAATATCTGCTCAACTGCAACTCCATGGATGAGACCCACGAGATTATCTTCCAGCACCTGAAGCAACTGTACCCCGAGGGGGTTGTAGAGTTGTTCCGCTTTGATCCGGAAGCAGAGGTGCTCGAGCTGCTATGGCCCAAATCTGATGAGATCCCTCCGATGTTCCCGGTCGCCGACTGCTGGAGTATGCGTTCACGACGGCCCCACGCATGGTTCGAGGGTTCCTCGCACATGCGTTGTAGCCATACAACAACGAGCAACGCCACCATGATCGCCTGCGCGCCCCTCCGATCCTACGAGAACATCTTCGGGATGGTGTCGATCCAGTTTGGTCAATCCGTGGACGCCGGTAACGAGACCATTGAGACCCTCTTCGAGACCCGACAATTGCGATTTAAAGAGGTGTCGCAACGTCTCTCCGTCGCCCTCGCGACGGTCGAACTGAAAGTTCGTCTCGAAAAAGCTGCGCTCACAGATGGCCTCACCAAAATTTGTAATCGGCGCGCGTTTGAGCACGCGGTGATACGGAGCATCGCGCGCTCCCGTCGGCACCAGCTTCCATTCGCCCTGATCTTGCTCGACATTGATCATTTCAAGACGATCAACGACACCCACGGTCACGAGGCCGGCGACCAAGTCCTCACCCGCATCTCGACCATCATGCAAAATATGACGCGGACGTCAGATGAGCTCGGCCGCATCGGTGGCGAGGAGTTCTGCATCCTGCTTGAGGGCGCCTCTGAAGATGAGGCGGTACTCAAAGCGGAGGGGTTGCGAGCCGCCATCGAGGCCGCAGAGCTGGTCCCAAGCAAGATCGTCACGGGATCATTCGGCGTCGTCCATTCGAGCAGTCTTGAGGTCTCGTCTTGGAAGTCGCTGTATAACGCTGCTGATCGGGCGCTCTACGCGGCGAAGAATTCAGGACGTAATAGGGTCGTCCTCTCTGAAAGTTGATCGGTCCGGCGTCGACAGAGCGGACGCCTCGCCCTGGAGCGGCCCGCGGACGCCAGCCCGCCATGGCGGTCTTGTGATGAGTAGATGAGCTCGCTGACTGGCGCGCGCCTGAGTCTCGAAGTGGGGACGTCGCGGGGCTCGGCGGACGAAATCGGGACTCATTTTTTATCCTCGCAGGCGGACGCGCAAGAGAACCCTGCTATCACGATCTTCTATGCGGCGAATCTCTCTTGTTGTGTGTGGATTGATGTGGACAGCACCGGGTTGCGGCGAATCCAGCGACACCGACGACCGAGTCAACACCCTGCGGCTGCTCGATGACAGCCCTGACCTGGCCTACGACGCCGGCGCCGTCACTCTCGTCCGTGCCGTCGGGCGCGACGCCGACGGCGAGCGGGTCTACGGCCCCGTGGAGGCGACCTACGACGAGGACGTGCCGTTCTCCGATTTCCCGGAAGACACCGCGACGGTCGAGCTCACATTCCTGCGCGCCCAGGGCTACGGCCTCGCGTCGTGGACCGAGGCCGTAGATTTTCCCGCCGACGACGACGGCGAGATCATCTTGATGGATCTCGCTCCCGACGCGCATCCGGCGAAGACCGCCTTCACCGTTCGCATCGAGAACGATTCGCCCTACGAGGCCGAGGAGATTTGGGTCACGGTGATCGGCAAGAATAAGGAGAAGACCGCGTTTTATTACCTCGAGTACCCCGCGGGAGCAGACGCGAAGGCGGTGCCCTTTGGGGGCACCGACGACTTTGCGCTGTACTCCACCGCGCTCAGCGCGCTGACCGTGGAGACCGACGGAGCCTACTCGTTCCAATGCCCGCGCGAGGACCTGGTGTCTGGCCGCATCTACCTCTCCTTTGGGGCCCCGCTCGAGGGCATCGGCCTCAACGATCTCGCGGACCCGTTGAGCCTCCAGCTCCCCTCTCCCACGGGCGCGCCCGACTACAACAAGCTGTGGGAGTTCATGGAGCTGAGCGCCACGATCCCCGACGACCCCGCGGCGCCGCAGCTCTACACGCTGTACGCCAACACCAGCGTGGTGGATTTCTTCTCCATCGGGATCGGCATGACCATGCAGTCGCAGGGCAAAGAAGACCGGGTCGTCGGATTTGTGGACGACGCGCGCGCGTCTGTACTCACCGCCTTCGAAGCGGCGAACACCCCCGAAGAATTTCGCAACTACGTCAACGCCGACGGCGGCATCTCCTCCACCCCCAACAGCCCGCTGCGCGTACTGGCGCCAGTACAAAAGGTCGCCATCGACCCCGCGGGCGCGCTCGCGAGCTTTCTCGAGCCAGCCATCAGCGCCGCGTGGACCGGGTACGAGACGACACCCCTCGACATCCCCGACACGCTGTCACGGGCCTACGGATACACCTACACGACGCTGCCCGTGAGCGGCGGCGTCATGGAGGCCACGTGCACCGGGGCGCCCTCCTCCGACCCCCTCAGTCCAGGAGAGGTCTACATGCTGTCCGAGCCCACGAGCAGGATCGCCTTCGAGTGTGACGCGCCGCTCGAGGCGGGCGAGGACGTGAACAACACCTGGCACAACGGCGGCAGCGACGGCCACAAGCG
>JBDQGY010000300.1:0-4186 GCA_040265175.1 Nannocystaceae bacterium | reverse complement strand
GCACCACGGGGGACACCACCGGGGACACCACCGGGGACACCACCGGGGACACCACCGGGGACACCACCGGGGACACCACGGGGGACACCACCGGAGCTTCGGAGCCTGCTCCCTCCGCGACGCGTCGCCCGCGACGCTCCACGAGGAGGGCCGCCGCAAAAACCGAACCAACGGCACCCACGGCCGCCCCTCCAACGCCCGCTGCCACGAGCAGCCTCAGCGCTGCGCAGGCGGCGTATAACTCGAAGGACTATGCGACGGCGTATCGCTTGGCGCGGGCTGTTAAAAATGGCGGTTCCAAGGCAGCATATCTTGAGACTCTCGCCGCGTGCGGAATGAGGGATGTCACGAAAGCAAAGAACGCGTTCCGCCGCCTCCCGCTCATTCGTCGAGGCAAGGCCCGCAGGACCTGTAAAAAGCTCGGGGTGAGCCTCTAGCGCCATCCCGTGGTCGGATGGACGTGCCCGTGGTACACCCACGGGGTGCAGACCTTCCTTTTGACTGTAGGGACCATGGGGTTCTTGATGATGGCGATGGCGATCGGGGTGATCGTTCAGCGTAAGGAACTGAAGGGGTCTTGTGGAGGCATCGGTGGCGCCTGCGCGTGCGAGAACGCCGGCCGTCCTGGTGCCTGTGACCCCAATGACCCGCTCCGGTCGACCTCCGCGGTGATGCGTCCTCCGGGAGAGATCACCCACGTCCGAATGTCTTGAGGGTTCCGCCCCTAGTGAGCGACGCTCGCGGCGCTGAACGTACCTTGGGTCACCGACTCCAACTCGTCAAGCAGCCCCCTCAGCTCACGTTGGAGGTGGGCATCGGCGCGGTTGGGGAATTCCCCACGTGCGATGGCGTCGGTCATGGCAACGCGGTCTCCGATGACCGTCTCGAGCATGGGGAACCCCGCCGCCTGGAGGTCTGACTGGGCGCGCTGCCCGAGTGAGGTGCGTAGGTCCACGCGATTGAGCAGGACCCGCACTGGGCACTGCTCCGGGATGTTGCGGGCCTCCATGGCGTCGAGCAAGGTGGCGGTGCACTGGACATCGAGCGGAGAGGGGCAGCAGGGGATCACGAGCACGTTCGCCACGGCAGCGGCGGCGCGCATCGTCTCAAAATCCCCGGTCGCGATGTCGATGGACGCGAAGTCGACGCCGCGGGTGGCCTCGCAGAGGCCGGTGAAGTCGCCGCGCGGCCACGACACGCACCCGTAAAATCCATCGGGTCTCCAGCAGGTCGCGAGACCAGCGGGGTCGGTGTCCGCGAGGAGCGCGTTGGCCCCGTCGTCTTGGGCACAAGCCGCGGTCGCGAGCGAGAGGCAGGTCTTTCCTGTGCCTCCTTTGAGTCCAATGAACGCCGCAATCATGCGTTGAAGCTACGGGATCGGCTCCCACACGCCAATTTTTCCGCAACTTCACTCCGAGAGGCGCTTCGAGTGAACCTGCGGTAGTTTGGAGGCTGTGACGCGGACCGATCCCGAGCAGAAAAACGTCGAAGTCGAGAGCGATCCAAGATCGCTCGTGGATCGACTGCAACGCGCCGCGGTCGAGGAGGTCGTCGCCGACCTCCGGGATGAGATGGGCGCGTTGGCTGCGGATGATCCAGAAGAACAGTGGTTCGAGCCGGAAGATCTGGCGCAGCGTACTCGGGTCGAACTCGTGGAAGATCGAGGTCTCTTGCGAAGCGTAGAGACGGCGGCAGTCCTGAGTAGTCAGGCCGTGCCCAGCTTAAGACTTGGCGACTTGCCGGGTTGGCCGGGCGCAGGACCTCACGGTGCGGGGCTCGGCCCGGAGGTAGACGCGACCCTTGGGCACGTTCGCGCCGGCGACGTGTTGATGGTCGACGCAGATCGGTTGGGGATGGCGGACGCCCTCGTCCTGCAACTGCTTGAAGCGATCCCGCAGGCATCCTCCCCCGAGCGGGGTGATCGCGCCGGGGTGACATACCGCGGGGTGGTGCTCCACGGAGAGGGCGGAGATGATCTTCGTCGACGACGGCGAGCGCGTTGGGGAGGGTCGTCGCTTGACAAGATTCGTGACGGCGCGGGGACGTGCTCCAGGCAAGATGGAGACGATGGCATGCCGTGGTCGTCGCAACTGACTCATGTTCCTCCGGGGGTCATGTATGGAGACGAGTTGATGGAACAGCTGGTCCGGGATGTGGAGCGGTGGACGCCGACGGCGGAAGTGGCCACGGCGCAGGTAGTGCTGGGACTGACGGGACTCGCCGTCTGGGAGCGCTATCAGGACGCAGGCCGCATCCCAGAAGAACAAGAAAGCCCCTGGCTGATGCAACTGCTTCGCACGGCGCGTGGACGAGGCTGGGTGGTAATCGCAGCGGTCCGCGGCGCACGGGGAGCGGCGACCTTTCGGCGTGCGTGCGAGGAGGGCCTGGTACGCGCCACGCTCTCGATCGAGACCCCCGGCACTGAAGTCGATTCTGAGGTGGGGGAGGCGGTCACGGTTGTCGTCCGAGACCAGCGTGATGGTGCCGCGGCTCGTCGGCTCACCGGATTTCGCTGGGACTGGCGACACGGCCGGATGTGGTGGGAGCCGGAGCGGGGAGGGAGTGCCGGGTGAGACCTCGTCTGCGGTCGATGATTCTAAGCGTCGGCGCTGCGGTCGCGCTCACGTCGTGCGCTGGCCGGCCGCAGGTCAATGTGGTCATTTTGGACGACGATGATCGTTTTGCCCAGCAGATTGGTGACGTGCGCGTGGTCATCGGTTGTAGACCTGGGTTGGCTGAGGAGGCAGCGCTATTGTTTGATCATCTGCGCGACCTCAGCCGGAGGGGAATCAACCTGACGGATGGGGCGAAGGTCCCCTACGGGTGGACCACCTTCTCGTTGCAGGATGTGCGTGGGAGGCTCGAAGTCTGGGAGCCGAACTATGAACAAGAGACAGAGCGGCTCGGTCGCCCCGAAATCTCCGCGTCGCTGTCCGTGGACGCTGCCCAACGCTCTTTTTTGTCAAAACTGTCGGTGGACTCGTCTGACGTTCAATACGATCAACACATCCTCGTGTCCTCGGAGGCGTGGGAGGCGTCGGAGGTCATGTTGTTCCGTGTGGAGTCGCCCGGCGGTCGCATGAGCGGCTGGCGAATGGTGGACCCTCGCAGTGAGACGGACACCATGGAGAGCGTGCCTATCTACGAGGTCTATCGGCGGCGGCCTGAGTTCATGGTGAGCCTCACGCTGCCACCGGGCTACTTGGTGTACTACCACGCCGGCGAACCTTCGATGGTGATGGACTCGGCGGATCGAATCATCTGGGAACAAGGTATCGCGCCGAACATGACCCCCATTCGAAGCGACACACGAGGTGTCGCGACGCTCCGATGACCATGAACAGCCTCGAGACACACATCGAACGACTCGCGGAGCTGAAGTCGGTCCGGGCGGGTGAGTTTCGTGGGACGGCCTTCGCTGTTCTTCGGGGCATTCGTGATGGTGTGACACGCAACGGGCGTCCGTTCTTTGACGCGGAGGTGGCCGACGCGAGCGCTGGTTTTCCCATCAAAATCTGGGATGACGCGCCGGAGGCGATGAGCACCATGCGCACGCTCGAGGACGGCGCCGTCGTGAAGATTCGTTTCAGTCTCGGTGACTATCGCGGCGCGAAGCAATTGGTGGTCACAAAAATTCGTCGCGCGGAAGACGGAGAGGCTGATCTCACCGCCTTGTTGGGCGCGGGGCACGAGCACGTCGCAGACCTCCGCTGCGAGAGCCTCGTCTTCGACATTGAGACCGTCCCCGACACAGATCTTCGTAAGGTCCCGCCTACAATCGCGCAAGCGGTGACCAAACACGCCGATCGGAGTGAGTCAGAGGAGGCGAAGGTGATGGGCTTGTCGCCATGGTTTGGGAAGGTCATCTCGCTCGCCCTCGGTGACGGTGAGGCCCCGGAGGAGGACATGTCGGTGACGGCGCTCGTCGTGCCGCCGGAGGGGAAGGAGGAGGCGGAGTATCCACCGTGGATTCGCCCGATGACGGAGCCCCAGCTTCTCGAAGCGTTCTGGTTCCTCGCGAGCCAGTCCGCGCGGGTCGTCACCTACAATGGTCGTGGGTTTGACGTCCCGTTCCTGGTGGCGCGAAGCCTCGTTCACCGCATCCCTGTACGGGTAGATTTGTTGGCGCGCTCGAATCAGCGACACCTGGATCTGTTGCCGTTGGTGGGGCGGGCGGGCGCCTTTC
>JBDQGY010000299.1:0-4221 GCA_040265175.1 Nannocystaceae bacterium | reverse complement strand
ACGCCACCGATCCGGCGGCACCCAAGAGCACATCACGTCGAGACCATCCCTGCCAGTTCATGCCCTAGAGTATCCGCCGCAGCGCGTCAGATTCAAGCGAACGTCGCGCGCGCCGCCCCGCCCCCCGCTAATCACCGCGTGGGGTCCGGGGAGGTGGTCCCAGTCTGGGTGTAGCCGAGGTGTCCCTCGACGTCGGCGAAGGTCCCCGCGAGGCTCAAAAACTTGATCTCCTCGTGGACCTTGAGCAGGGCCTTGACGCTGCGGCAGCGGTGCACTTCGGCGAAGGCCATGAGGTCGCGGTAGGTGTGCTCAAATCCATGCCACTGCATGGAGGGGAGATGCACCGGCTGTTCGCTCGCCGCGTCGCCGATGATGGTGCCCTCGTCGCTGTCCCAAAACGTCCACAGTTCATCGGCCCGGCCGCGTACGCGGACGGTCTCGTCGCGTCGCCGAAGCGGGACCCATTCGCCCTCGACGGCGCGACGCCCGGTTTTGCAGCGCTGCAAGCCGACGCTGACGTTGGCGGCGTGCCCAAAGGTGTAGCTCCATGCGCAGCGCCGGTTGCGACCGGAGGCGATATTTGGCAGACCCGCGACGCAGACGCCGTGCACAAAATCGTCTTCGTCTTCGATGTCGAGGTGTGCGGCGTACATGACCGGCGGGATCTTCCCGACCTCCATATGGAACTCGCCCATAAGCAGCGGCTTGCCAGTCACGCTTTTGTCGCCCGAAACGGCGAAGGCGTTCGAGCCGGACGGGCCTCCGGAGAAGATGTTGGTGAGCGCCTCCGGGAGCGTGAGCGCGTCGCGCACGACTGGATCGATGTCCGCCGCGGCGTCCCCGTACAGCAGGTGGGTCAACGCCTCTGGCGTGCCCTCACTCGCGAGCTTGGCGAGGATGAGGGCCGCGGTCTGGGTGATCGAGTTGAGGCCGAACCATCCGGTGAGGCGAACCAGAGCGATCATGTCCTTGGGTTCGTAGGGGCGCCGCGCCGCCGGCAGCAGCCGTAGCAAGGCGGGCGTCCCGCCATCTTCGGCCCCGCGCTCGAATCCCTCGCAGTAGTGGCCGCCGATGGTGTGGGTGGCGTCGTCGAGGGCCTCCCACTGCGTGTCGAGATCTGCGGTGAGGCCCATGCTCTTGACGGAGTAGTCCACGGCGCGCGTGAGTGGTTTGTCACCGAGCAGCTCCATGAGCCGGCCGTGGGCGGCCGCGAGGAGCAGTCGAACCTGGGCTTGGCGGTCGTGACCGTGCATCCAGCCAAGGACGTAGGCGCCTTCGGCGCGATGGCGGACGCGAATTCGTGGAAAGCCTAGGTCGTCGCGTTGGTAGGGGATAGGTCCCCAGGGGCCGTGAATCCGAGGCATGAGAGCCCCATGGTGCCCTACCTGTGCCGTGTCTGGAACCTCTGCGGTCGAGGATCCGTAAATTGCCGCGCGGAATCCCTCGCGAACCGGTGAGTTGCGCGTACACTCCCGGCACTCCAATCTACGCCGTCAGGCGCGACGGGTAGGGCCTCGCCAGCAACCCCGCGTACGCAGGCCCTTCGCAGACCGCCCCGCTCCCCATGGAACCAAGCCCCACGCCACTCGACCCCAAAAAGAAGAAGATTCTTCTCACGGTCGCGTTTACGTTGTTCCTCGACCTCGCGGGCTTCGGGATCATCTTGCCCAACTTGCCGCTGTATGCGGAAGACCTTGGCGCGTCAGCGACGCTCGTGGCGTTGCTCTCCACGGCGTTCTCGCTCGCCCAGTTCGTGATGGCGCCTGTGCTTGGGCGACTCAGCGACCGGGTGGGTCGACGGCCGGTCATGTTGATCTCCATCGCGGGTGGAATCGTCGCCAACCTGGTACTCGGGTTCTCGACCGTGATTTGGATGGTGTTCGCCGCGCGCTTGGTGGCCGGCGCCTCCAAGGCCAACGTCTCGACCGCGCAAGCCTACGTCGGGGACATCATCGAGCCGAAGCAGCGGGCGAAATACATGGGCATGATGGGCGCGGCCATCGGTATGGGTTTCATCATGGGGCCGGTCATCGGCGGGCTGTGTCGCACGGACGCGTTCCCGACCTTGCCGTTTTTTGTGTCCGCTGCGTTGTCTGCGGCGAACTGGATCATGGCCTACGCGTGGCTCCCCGAGACTCGATTCTTAGAGGGGGCGGCGCCCGCTGCGACGCCAAAGCCTCGGGTGCGGTTGCGGGATTTTCTCGCCAAGCCCGAGCACCGGCCTGTCGTGTTGTTGTCGCTGATCACGTTCTTGTTTTTCATCTCCTTCGCGGCGATGGAGAGCGTGTTCGCGCTGTTTTCGCAGGCCGCGTTTGGCTGGCAAGAGCGCCACATCGGATTCTATCTCGGCTTCATCGGCGTGAATATCGTCATCACCCAAGGTGTGCTGGTGGGCAAGTTTGTCGATCGGTTCCGCGAAGCGAAGACCCTCGCCATCGGCACAGTTGTGCTGGCGCTGGGACTCACCGCTGTCGGAGCTAGCGGGGTTCTGGTGGGGGCGACATCCCACGCGGCGCCTCCGAGCGTGCTGGTCTTCGGCCCTGGGTTTGCTGTGCTGATCCTCGGCGCTGTGGGAATCGCCGTGGGCAATGGGTTTTTACAGGCCACGATCAGCGCCTTGATCTCTCGCGCATCGGGCCCAGACACCCAGGGCAGGAACATGGGGCTCAAGGAGTCCGCCGCCGCGCTGGCGCGGATCTCTGGGCCGATCGTCGCGGGCCCGTTGTTCGATCACGTTCACCCCTCTGCACCTTTCTTCGCGGCCGGTGTCATCGCCGCGATCAATCTGTTGCTCGCGAGGATGCTCATCACGGACCTTCGGCGCCATGGCATCGACGAGTGAGCGTGACGCCGGGTCGACCTCGTTGGGGCTGGCCACGCGCGCCTACGCGCTGATCTTTGTAGCGCACTTCATGCACGCGATGTCGCTGCACAGCTACATCCAGATTTCAGGATGGCTGGAGGGCTTTGGACTCAGTGACGTGAGGATCGGGTGGCTCATCGGTGTCAGCGCCGCCATGGCCGTCGCCATTCGGCCCACGCTCGGGCGATGGATGGACAGGAAGGGACGCAAGGTGGTTATTTTGGCGGGGGGCGTGACGAGCGTGATCGCCTCCGCGTCGTACCTGGGCGTGACGACGGTTGGGCCCGCCTTGTGGTGTATTCGCGTGGTTCACGGTTTCGCCCAAGCGGCGCTGTTCTCCGCCATGTTTACGTTGGCGGCGGACGTGACCCCCGCGCATCGTAGGGCGCAGGGGATCGCGATCTTTGGGATTGGCGGCCTCATCCCCATGTCCCTGGCCAACCTCATGGGGGACTACCTGACGCGCGATGGGGACTACACGGCCTTCTTCGCGAGCACGGCCGTGTACGCGCTGGTCGGCCTCCTCTTGACGTTGCCGCTGGCCGAGAGCATGCCCGCCGGTGATCCAGACACGAAGGCGCCGTCGTTTCTGGAGGTGATGTCGACGCGATCGCTTGCGGCGTTGTGGCTGCTGGGCGGGGGCTATGCGCTCGCGCTCTCGCCCTGCTTCGCTTTTTTAAAGCTCCACGTGGCGGAGCTTGGGGTCGGCAGCCCGGGGCGGTTCTTTACCGGCTTCGCTGGCGCCGCGGTGGTCTTGAGGCTCGGCTTTGGCGGGATCCCCGATCGGTTTGGGTTTCGCCGCGCCCTGGTACCTGCGATGTTCTCGACGGCGCTCGGTTTGACAACCTTGTGGTCGGCGCAGTCGGACGCCCATATTCTGATCGCGGGGCTGCTTTGCGGGGTTGGGCATGGGTTCACGTTTCCGGTGTTGTCGGCGATGATCGTGGACCGCTGCGACGTGCGAGGTCGGGGCACCGCGATCTCATCATTCACCGCGCTCTTCGATCTCGGGATGTTGATCGGGGCGCCCGCGTTCGGAGCGCTCGCCTCGGCGCTGTCCTATTCGGGAGCCTTCGCGGCATCGGCCGGGATGCTGGTCGTGGTGATCACGGCAGGGGGCGTCGCGGACGTTCGCCTGACGCGAGGCGGCGCTTGAGTATTCAAAGCCTGATGGCGTGAGATGCGGATCTCCGGTCAAGGTGTCGAACCTGACCTCTCACGCGGTGATTAGCGGGGGGCGGGGCGGCGCGCGCGACGTTCGCTTGAATCTGACGCGCTGCGGCGGATACTCTAGGGCATGAACTGGCAGGGATGGTCTCGACGTGATGTGCTCTTGGGTGCCGCCGGATCGGTGGCGT
>JBDQGY010000298.1:0-4277 GCA_040265175.1 Nannocystaceae bacterium | reverse complement strand
TTCACCTTCTCGGCCCAGCCGCGGTTCCCCAAGGTCTTGGTGATCGCTGCGGTGAGCGTGGTCTTTCCGTGATCCACGTGTCCGATCGTTCCGATGTTTCCGTGGGGCTTGTCGCGTACAAACATTTCCTTGGACATGATGTTTTCTCCGGTTTTGTTGCCTGTGGGCTGTCTAGCGTTGAATTTAGGTAACGAGGGGAGCCCACGGGCAGATTTGAACTGCCGACCTCATCCTTACCAAGGATGCGCTCTACCAACTGAGCTACGTGGGCGGGTTGTTGTGTTGTTGGGTAAATGGACCTGGCGACGATGGAGCGGGAGACGAGGTTCGAACTCGCGACATTCAGCTTGGAAGGCTGACGCTCTACCAACTGAGCTACTCCCGCGGGAAGTCGAGACTCCTCGACTTCGGTGGATGGGGAAGGATTCGAACCTTCGTAGCGAAAACGCGGCGGATTTACAGTCCGCTCCCTTTAACCACTCGGGCACCCATCCGTGGTGTTGTTTGACTAATGATTAGTGTGTTTGGAGAGTCCGGTCCGGTCGAGGAGGCCGCCTCTCCGTCTCATGGAGCTGGCGAAGGGAGTTGAACCCATAACCCCCTGATTACAAATCAGGTGCTCTGCCAATTGAGCTACGCCAGCAAATGGTCGGGAAGTCCTTTGTTCGTGATCGAGAAGAGTGTCCTGGTTGAGCGTCGTATTCGTCGACGTCGTGGGAGAGAAACTGAGCGGGGCGACACCCCACCGCGCGTGCGTGACGCGGGCCGCTGTATATCTCCCGCGGCTCGCCTCAGTCAATAGGTTTAGAAGGGCAAAATAACGAACCCAGGGCGAAAACCGAGGACGACGTCTGGGCTCAATTTGAACTCAAGGTAGTTACTGCGCAAAAAACGCCACCCCGTTTGTGCCTAGAGCGCCCCAAATGCGCCAATTTGGGCGCTAAAGGGGGGTTTTACGCGGGAGGAACCGCGGACCATCCTCGGCGCCCGTACGAGAACGCCCCCATGGCCCGGCCGGTTCGATCGCGGCGCGATCTCCGGCCGCATCGGAGAGCGGCGTCGTCGGCCTGCCGATCGTCGTGTCTCCCGACAGCAACACCCCTTGCAGCCGCGCCAGCTTCTCCTCCGTCTGCTCCACAAACCGATTGTCGTACCCGAGTCGAGTGGCCGTATCGAGGTTCTTCTCGAAGACCCAAATCGCTTTGTTCACCACGGGCCGCAGCTGCAACTTGAGCGCCTCATAGTACTCGCTCCGTTGGGAGTCGTTCAGCCACTCCGGCACGGGGGCGTACATCAGGGCGTCGTAGAACTCCTCAAAGAGCGAACCGAGCTGTAAGCCCGCCGCGGAGACCCAGTACACGTGCTTGGCTCGGATCGTCTCGTTGTACGCCGCTTGGGTCTCGGTCAGCAGCCCGAGCTTTTTCTCAAAGTCCTCGGCCATCCTCACCTCTGGGAGACGGATGGGGACCTCGCGAAAGCGCCGGTGGAGGATGGCGGCTTGATAAAAGCGAGCCATCCCGACGAAGAAGTAGTCAGACAAGCGCTCCTCGCGTTGAGCGCGGCGCAACAGCGGCTCTGCGTCATTGAGCAAGTGCTCCGCCGTGGTCAAATCGTCCATTTGATAAAACGCGTAGGCGCGACGCACCTCCGCTTCGACCTGCTGCGCGAGCCGCCCTCCCCCGATCTCCGTGGCTCGTAGGTACATCGCCGCCGAGGCTTCCCAGGCCTCAAGCTCGGCCTGGCAGGCCCCTGCCCGCATCCAGGCCTCGCGGCGATATTGAGTGGAAGACGGATCCTCAACTTGATCGGCGAACTTCGCGAGCCTCGACCAAGACCGCGACGCCGCCGTGAAGTCGCCCAGTTTCTCGTGGGCTTCAGCCACGCCTCGGAGCGCCCGGATCCGGTCTGTCCCGCGAAGGTCGGCACGCCGAAGCAGCGAGGAGTACTGAACGAGCGCCGCGGGGTACGCCCTCGCCTCCAACGACCGCGCCGCGTCATCCAGGGTGAGCCCCGCCGCCTCGCGAGGGTTCGAACCGTTCCCCGGGGCCTCCGCCGCAGGCTCCATGGAATCCGCGAACCGCGACGTACTCTGCAAGGGTGCGCGCGCGCAGCCCACGAACGTACCGGCGATCGAGAGCATCACCACGCGGGTGCCAAGGCAGCCACCGCAGCGCAAAAAGCGTAGGTCGACACGCGACACATTGGTGAGTGTGACACGTCCCGCTCGCGCGTGCAGGCGCCTCGCGCGACCACCTACGAGAGGCTCGCCCGGCTTATCGAGCCAGCGTCGCCAACGCGTGGCGCACCTTGATCACCGAGAGCTGGTACTTCGCGTTCATCGAGCCCTTCTCCGCGTCGAGCACAGACTGCAGGTCGTCGGCACACGACGCGCACTCGGCATGGCGCGCCATCCGCTGGGCCAGCAGCGCCACGGTCGCCCGTCCATCCGGGTTGTGCACCTTGAACGCCTTGGAGATAGCAGCCGCCGCCTTGCCATCCTCGGGGGCGAGACGGCTCAACTGCATCGCGGCCACCTCACGATCGAACCAGTCCGCGGACGCATCCGTCGCGACGGTCGCGTAGCAGGCCGTGTCCTTCTTGCACTTTTCAAGGACGTCGATTCCCGACGCCCAGCCCGCCTTCTCGAGCCCCGCTTTCACGTCTTTGTTCTTGCTCGCCTCCGCGAGGGTGGCGCGCAGCATGGGCACGTCGTCGGAATCAGCGGCGAGCACGAAGAATCGTGCGCCCTCCCATCGAAGCTCGTACTTGTACTCGGGCTTGACGATGGCTTCATCGCTGTATTCGGCGTTCTTCACGACGTTGGCGAGACACGCCACCGCCTCATCTCCCCCGATGTAGCCGAGGGCCTCCGTGATGAAATCCATATCTCCTGGATTTTGCGAGGACAACGAGCACTCGCACAAAGGCCCCACGGCGCTCGCGTCGCCGATGAACCCAAGCTGTCGCGCGATGCTCCCCCGCAGCCCGCCTGCCTCTGGATCGGGGTCGCCTTTGTCACCGCAGTCGGACCGGGGCATGAACGCGATCAACGGCTCCGCTGCCGCGGGATCGTCGAGGGCTCCGAGGAAACGGGAGTAGATCAGCTTCACCGCGTTGTCGTCGAGGCCCTGATCGGCGGCGAGTTTGAGCGCGTTCGCGTTCTTGCCCTCAAACACGTCGAGGACCGCCTCGACGCCTGGCTTGCCAAAGCTAACGATCGCCAACATGGAGCGGTTGAACACATCGGTACTCGACGCCGCGTCCGGCAGTCGGAGCGTCGCGAGCACGATCGCGTCGAGGGACTTGGGGTCCTTGAGCTTCCCGAGGGCACGAATGGCCTCCCGATGAATGGCACGAGGTTGGTCTGCGGGGGGGACCTCTAGCGCCTTGATCAGCACGTCCACCGCCTGCGTATCTCCGAGTTCGCCGAGCGTCCGCACATAGTCTCGCCGCGCCTGCCCCTCGCGCTCCCCCTTGTCCTTGGAGGGGTTGTCGATGGTCGCGTCGAGTTGCGCCACGATGGCGGGGACCACGGCAGCAGCCTTCGCCTTGCGAACCCCCTTAAGCGCGAGCAACACCCCTTTGTAGCCCTCCCCGGTGCCGTCGAGCACGATGGCCTTCTCCCACACCACCGATGCGGCCGGAGAGCCGATATCCAAGGCGATCGCGAGCATTTGAGCCCGCGACTCCGGAGCGGTGTCCCAGATCTCGGCGAAGGCTGGCATGGCCTTCGCCGCGAAGTCGTCCATGCGCGCCTTGTCCCCGCTTTGATGGACCGCCTTGGCGAGGCGACCAAGTTCTCCCAACGCCAACGCTCGAAACTGAGGGTCCCCAAGTTTCTCCGTGTGGGTCTCGATCGCGTTTGGATCTTTTTTCGAACAGCCGGGTGCGCTCGCGAGGGCGGCGCAGATGATAGTGAGGACAGACAGACGGCGCATGGGAGGATGGTACCAGACCTTGAGTCACGGGCGTGCGCCATCCCCGGGGTCGGTCGCGACACGGTGCGGTGACATCGCCCGGCCTTCCGGCCGCGTCGGGGACGCTCGCCGCCCTGCCTCTTTGATCCAACGAGCGCCTCGACGGGGACATCGTTTTAGACGCGACAACCCGCAGATCCCACCGCCGAGACCCTGTACGAGGCCGGAGGTCTAGGCCATGCGCGACCCCCTCGCTCCCGACCTCACGCGCTAGGAGCGACGGCTCGCTTTGCGCTTGCCGCGGGCGGGGACCTTGGCGCGCGTGCGCTTCTTCGCCGCCTTCTTCTTCGCCGCCTTCTT
>JBDQGY010000297.1:0-4313 GCA_040265175.1 Nannocystaceae bacterium | reverse complement strand
TGACCAGTACGCGAACATGGCCCAAACCTGGAGGGACAATGAGACAGCCGCCGCTACGGCCACCTTCACCTCCAAATACCCCGGGTACGGTGACACCTTCTACGAAAAAGATAATTGCGTGGGCTTCTATGGAAAGGAAGGCTACGGGGGCTTCCTGTATGAGTACTGTGTCGGTGATACGGCGGAGGGCCTGGGCGCAGACAACGTCTCGTCGGTGATGCTGGGCCGCAACGTCCACCTCAACCTCTACACCGACGCGGAGTACGGCGCCGGCTCCACCTGCGGAGGGATCTTGCAACGCCTCGCATACTCAAGCCCGAGCCTTGAGGCTCTGTCCACGCACAGAGGGATGGAGTCCATCACGGGTCAGGTGCAAGCCGCGCTGATCTACCCGCCCTTCGATCGAGACGCGCACAAGTACTTCAGCGGCGGTTTTGACTTCTACTCCTCCGGCGATCTCCCGTTTTGCTCCTCCATCGATGGTGAGAGTCTCACCTTGATGCGCGATGGCACCTATTGGTCTGGAGCCGCAGCTTTCCAAAAAGTCGCCAACGACCCCCCGTACACGATCAGCTTCGACTACTTCAGCAAGCACTACGTCGAAGAACCTCACGGCGACGGCATCGTCGTGTTCTTCGCGAAGGACCAGAGCGCCTACGACGGCGAGGTTCTCACCAACGCAAATCTCGGATTTATCGCGGACGGCACAGGCTATGGCGTGGAGTTCAACACCTGGACCAACAGCGTCGCCGTCCGCGATGGCGACTACAACGTCGTGGGAGCCGCGGTCGGAAAAGACACCTACACCGACGGCGCGTGGGTCCCGATCGAGGTGACCGTTCAGGCGAACAGCGTGACCGCAACGTACGATGGTGTGGAACTGCTCACGGAGAACGTCGCGATCGACCCCACCTTCTCGGGGATCGGAGTCTCCGCCGGCAACGGCTACTACACGAGCGAAGCGACCATTCGAAACTTCGTCGTCACGCCGCTGTAGGCTCTACACGTCAAGTCACAACCTCCCGTCGCATGGGAGGTATCCCCCGCGGGGATTCGCGACCACGGTGCCGGTCACCGCTATCTCGGGTCCTCCCTTGTTCGCGAGAGGCTTGAGACTTGTGTACAATCGGACTGTGCCGCTGTCCGAGAGGCGCTCTCGCACCATGACGCATGAAGGACCCACACCCGCTCGTGAGTCGGGATCTTACGTCCTGCGAGCAGCCGCCCTCGCCCCCCGACTCGGAGCGGGAGTTGTGTTCGCATCAGCCCTCACCTTCGCCACCTCTCAGGCGCATGAGCT
Organism: Nannocystaceae bacterium; assembly: GCA_040265175.1. Lineage (GTDB taxonomy): Bacteria > Myxococcota_A > Polyangia > Nannocystales > Nannocystaceae > JAAZXR01. The sequence goes on along the minus strand of JBDQGY010000297.1, from coordinate 3,013 downwards.
GCCGGTACTGATTCACACCACATCTTTCTACGCCATCGCTGCCATCATCTTTTGGGCCATGTTCGCCTTTCCGTGGGCATGGCTCAGCTTGCGCCGAGCGGAGAGGCGACCAGCGCTTGCCCGCCTACCCATACGCCCGCTCGGTCTTACGCTCGCTGTAGGATGCGGAATCTTCTCCGTTGTGTTGATCCCGACGCGCCTTCTCATCGATCTTGGGCTCCCCAACGAGGTCTCTCAGCGCGATGTGGTGGTCGCCTCCTTCGGTTCCTTGCTGGCGGCAGGGATCGGCGGTGCGCTCGCGGTCTTGTGGGCAAAACGTCGACATCCAATGTATGGAACGGCGTGGATGATCCTTGCGGCGATGTGGGTTCTCACGTACCTCCCTTCCGCACACCTGATCTTTGCTGCCCTCCCCGGATGGGGCCATGTGTTTGAGTTATTCGGGGCCACCCTACTCACGATCACGACCGCCGCAACGCTCCTACAGCCTAAACAAGGGACCGACGCTGCTCGACCTGGCCCGCTGCTGGTGAGTTCTTCCATCGTGATCCCTGGCGTCATTATCTTTTCGTTGGCGACCATCGGCTCTCACCGGCGCGACCAGGCCTCGCTCATCAAGAGTGCACCCGGCGCGGCGAGGATTTTCGATATGTTCCGCCTCCAATTCGACCGCGACGCAGACGGATTCCCTGCCCGCTTTGGAGGACGTGATTGCGACGACACACGCGCGGACGTCCATCCGGCAGCACTCGAAAGGGTCGCGAGCGGAGTCGATGAAAACTGCGCGGGTGGTGATCTCAGCAGCTACGAATATCCGCCATATTCGAAGCCACAGATCGCCGCGCCGGGCAGCGTGAAGCGATCTCTCATCTTGATCACAGTCGACGCACTGCGAGCCGACACGCTAACCGAGCCCGTCGGGGACCTCGGCGTCCCAGCCCCACAGCTGCAAGCATTTGCGACGAAGGCCGTTCACTTCCGACGCGCCTACTCAACCGCGTCCTCCACCGACCAGGCCCTACAGTCTCTGTTCAGCGGGCACCTTCCCATGGATTTCGACAGCTATGGAACGTTCATGGGACATGAAACGTTACTCGCAGAGTTCCTCATGGAACAAGGATTCATCACCTCGGTGATCTCACAGATTCTCGGCATCAACCGGTACCTGCTCCGAGGCTACGAGAGAATCGACCATGAGCTGTCCGTGCGCAACGCAGATTTTATGGGGAAGACCTCGGCCGAGGTGACGAAACGCGCGATCGCAGAAATTGAGCGACTCTTCGCAAGCGACCGACCTTTCTATCTGTGGATCCAGTATTTCGATCCACACGTCAACCATCTCGCCGATTCGGATGCGCCCTTCCAGGGCGCCGAGGTCGCGGACTTGTACCGGCAAGAGGTGTGGCAGACGGACAGAGAGATCGGCCGCCTCCTGAGGCACCTCGAAAACGCGGGCTACTTCGAGAAAGGTTCCCTCGCTCTGACGGCAGATCATGGAGAGTTAATCGGTGAGCGTGGAAATGTTGGCCACGCCTTCTGGCTTGACGAGGAGGTCCTTCGGGTACCAATCCTTCTCCGTACGCCTAACCTCAGCCCGGCAGAGATCGACGTTCGGGTTTCTACTGTGGACCTGCTCACGACATTGACGGAGTTGACGACGGGCATCAGCCTGCCGACAGACGGGCGATCACTGATCCCCATCGCGCGCGGCGAAGACCGTCATGAACCGCCAATCCACGCGCGAGCCTTCTACAACGGCAAAATGGCCAAGATACTCTCACGGGCAATTATCGACGGAGATGACAAGTTCGTTCAGGACTTATTGACTGGCGTTGAGTCTCTCCACGATCTTCGCGACCCAGAACCGGATGCGTTCAACCTAATCGACGAGAGTCCGGATCGGGCTGAGTCGCTCTTCCAGCTCATGGGAAGACAATGGGATCGATCCATGAATGACCGCGTCGCCGAGCGCAAGTTCCGGCTGCTCACACGACGACAGCTGAGCCCCTCCGAGATTGAGGAGTCTAGACTAGAGACATTGCGAGTGGACTGCCTTGTATGGACGGAGCAGACAGCCTGTGAACAGCTCGAACGCCTCGGTGTTTCGACCGCTTTTACGACGCCATAGCGTCAACGCATGCGGCGCAGAGGCTCTCTCCGCGCGACCGTACACGCCTCGAGCGCGAGTGAGCTTCAGCCGCTGAGAAACTCGGCGATCTTCGCCCGGACCGACGCCACCCCACCAGCGTCATGGGCAGCGCCCTGGACCTTGTAGTGGACCACATCCCCACCCAGGTACGCGAACTCCACCACGTTGGGATCGGCAGCGTCAGGGACGCCGCCGCTCGGGTCGATGGCCGCACCCGTCTCTCCAAAGTGCTGCGCCCAAATATACGTGCTCTCCTCGGCGGCGATAAACACATATCCCGCGACGCCGGCACCACCCATGTACGGGATGATGCCGTCCTCGACTCCGCTCACGTTGCAGAGTCGGCGGCCGAGGACCGGGGTCGTCGCGGTGTCATAGGCGTTGCCCCCCGTGGGGTCGTAGTAAAACTCACCGTCCCGATACTGCAACTCATTGAGAGGTGAGACGATGGTCACCGCGTGCTGAAAGGTGTCCCCCTCAAGCTCGATGAGCAGACGGTTCACCAGCCCGCTGCCGTTGGAGTTGCCGAGCACCGCGATGTCGCCATCGACCACGTTGGTGTGGGTCTTCAAGAACGCGATCACCTCGCGCATGAAATCCACGTCGGGTGCCTTGGACGCCTCGTAGTTCAGGTTCCAGCTGTTGAGATATCCCTGAGGAGCGACCCGAATATGACCAGGGAGATAATCGATGTCGTTGAGCATCCCCGTGGCGTTTCCGCCGTTGCCATGCAGCAAGATCGCCACGGGGTGTGGCCCCTCCCCTGCCGGCACGTCCACGAACACCGGGCGATCAAAGTCGCTCTCTTGATCCCACGACTGGGTGAGGAAAAACATCCCTGACGCGAGCGCGCCGTTGATGTCC
>JBDQGY010000296.1:0-4347 GCA_040265175.1 Nannocystaceae bacterium | reverse complement strand
GGCTCGGGCTCTCGTGACTTGGACGGCATGGAGGAGGTATTCGTGGCCCCAGCGGCGGCACCTCCGGTGGCCCCCGGCCCGCCCGTCGTCCCCGCCAGCACTCCAGACTCCCCGGCGGCGGTCCCCGTGGAGTCGCCGTCTCCGGTGGTTCCCGACGAAGCGGCTTCGCCTGTCGTCGAGGCCGCATCGGCAGCGACACCGGGACCCGTCGAACCGGCTGCACCCGACAGCCCGTCGGGCGAAGGTTCGCCGCCGTTGGTCAAGAGGTATGCAATTCCGGCCGCCAGACATGCGATCATGGCGAAGGCGTACAAGCCGACGTTCGATCGTGAGAGATTGGAATCGGGGTGCCCGGACCCCCTCGATTCGAACTGAAGCCCATCCGTCGTTCCAACAAAGGTCTGGTGGCGGCCCTGCGACCGCGACTCCTCGGAGTGCTGCCCCGTGAACTCATACATCGTACGCGGGGACCCCCCGGGGGCTGTCTCCGCAGGTGTACCGGTCGGCGCCGGCGGCGGTGTCTCGGGCGCCGGCGGAGGCGCCGACCCAGCCGCCTCCGAGGGGCCTCGGGGCGGGAGAGCGACAGGCACGGATCCGTCCGCCCCCACGACTGGCGCCGGCGGCCGCCCCTGGGGCAGCGTGCTGTGAACGGGCTTGGACGGGTCGTCGCTCAATCGAAAGTCTCCAAATCTGTCGAAGTCTGCCACGTCCGCGATCCCGGCGCGAGCCTATTTTGGGTACTGTTTCCTCCTGCTAGAGTCCGCTATCCTCTGGGGGCGGTCCGACGCCAACGCCTCACCCAGATTATGAACGCCCCACGTTTCATTGTGCTCGAAGGCATCGACGGAAGCGGTACGACGACGCAGACGGCACAGCTTGCGGAGAACCTGCGGCTGCGCGGACACCGGGTGCGGACGACGTTCGAGCCCTCCGCCGGGAGGATCGGCACCCAGATCCGGACGCTGCTGGCCGTGCGCTCTGACCACGTGGCCCCGGCAGTCCTCGCGCTGCTTTTCGCCGCAGACCGACTCGATCACAACCGCAGAGTGATCCAGCCTGCGCTGCGGGCCGGTGAGATCGTGATCAGCGATCGCTACCTCATGTCCTCGTTGGCCTACCAAGGACTCACGCAGCCAGTGGAGTGGCTTCAGCAAATCAATGCGAACGCGCGACTTCCCGACCTGACCGTTCTCCTCCGCGTCTCGCCCATCGTCGGCCTCCGCCGTGTGGCGGAACGTCGCAGTGGGGATGGGGGCAATGAGGAGATCTTTGATGTCCCGGAGACCCAGAAGAAACTCGCCCAATCCTACGAGACCTTAGCGGCCCGCAGCGATCTCGGGCTGATCCAGGTGGTCGATGGTGCGAAGAAGATCTCCGACGTCGCGTCGGCCCTTCTTCGCGCCTGTACGCAACGAGGCCTGTAGGCACCTCAGCCTGGCACGGTGCCTTTCGTACGTTTCTTGCGACGAGCGAGCGCAGGCGGGATCATACCTCCATGGGCCGCTCGATCTTGATCACGCTCCTTGCCGTCGTCGGCTGCGCCACCGATCCAGGTCCGCCTCCACCCGAACTTGGAGATGAAATCACGGGGGCTCCACCTCCCGCCCCGCGACCCCGCGCTCCCACGTTCTCTGGGGGAACGAGCGACCCTTCTCCGGGGAGCGAGGCCCGGATTCAAGAACAGGTCCGTCCCGACGATACAATCTTCCGTGATGAGCTCGTACGCGCCACCAACAACGGGAGCGCAGCGTACCTGCTCCGGGCGCTCCAACTCGAGGTCTACCGCCCCAACGGTCGTTTCATCGGGTGGCGTATCGGTAGCACGTGGCCTGAGGATCCTTCACTTTGCACCCAGCGCTGCGACCTTCAAGAAGGCGACATCATCTTGACCGTGAACGGTCGCCCCGTGGAGCGCCCCGAGCAGCTGAGCGCCCTCCTTGAGAATCTCGCGACCATGGAGCGGCTGGAGATTCAGATGATTCGTGACGGGACGCTGAGGAAACGCTCCTTTACGGTCGCTGAGCGAGTCAAGTAGGCCCGACAGCCCCTGGTTTGCGCCCCTGAGACCGGTCTATTGAGCTTTGTACCGGCCCTTGCGTCCCCGTTGTTCCACGGGCTAGTCTGGAGGCGATGATCGACTACCAAACGTTGTGTCAGGCCATTGAGTACTGGAAACAAGGTGAAGCGCCGAACGCCGGCGTCGCTGAAGAGATCGTCGAAGAGGTCGACTCTGGCTTGGTCCAAGCCGACGAACTTGAGGACGCGGACGCCCACGACGCAGCGATGGAAGAAGATGAGCAGGAGTCGATGGACTCTGGTGATTCCATGGACTCTGGTGATTCCATGGACTCCGGCGAGCACGCGGAGGAATCCCACCACGACAGTGAGGCTGAATCCTCGGACGACGAGTCCCACGACTCGGACGACAGCTAGTCTCTGCCGATCGGCGCCGGCTTCGCTGGTGAGGGGCTGCGCACCACGACGCACTCCTCTCCCCGAACAAGATATTTGCGCTCGAACGCCGAGATGGGTGTCCCATCATCGACCGCCCCGCACATGGCCTGGCGTCCAAACACGCCGAGGCTGATCGCAAATTCACGGGCGTACAGTTCCCAGTTGGTACGCAACTCCATGCCGGCTTCGAGGCGCGCGAGGGTTGGAAACACGGGATGTGCGTGCCAACGTCGCCGAAGGTGCCCTGGCTTTGGATATGGGTTTGGGTAGAGAAAGTACAAGTGGAACAGCTCCCAGTTTGACGCGCACGCGAGGGCACAAAAATGTGCGGCGTCGCACCGCACAAACCGGGCGTTTGATGGGAGCGGCCGCTCCCTCGCCCGACGCAGGCGATGTTCCGAGCGATCGAGACCGAACACCCAACATGAGGGGTGCTGAACCGCGAGAGAGACGGTGCTCTCTCCCGTCCCACACCCCACGTCCAACACGACCGGGCGAGGGCTACGTCCGAGCAAACGATGGATAGGATCAAACGCGCGCCGCGTGTGATCGGGACACGGCGCGCGCCAGCTCGTGTCCGCATGACGCGACAGCACCGACCCGAGCCCCTTGTGCGGGCCCACCTGGGTCGTAGACACCGCGGACGCGGTCATCGTTGGCGTTCCTTCCCTGGCTAGGGGGGCTAGAGAAGGAAGGCAGCCACGGCCGCCGCGGCTGCCGCCACGACAACCACGAGCATTATCGTTTTGCCCGAGCCGCCTTCATCGGCGTCGGCGACCGGCGCTGCGCGCCCCGCCTCCATGCTCGCTGGGGCCTGGGTTCCCGCGGTGGTGCTGATGTTGGTTCGGACGCTCGGACCACGCGTGGGATGCGAACCATCGGCGCCGTTGGACGATTCCACTTCACCACTTGTCGACACCGACGCGGCGCCCCCACCCACCATCATTTTCGAATTGGAGTCGGCCGCGGTCGGTCCTGTGCTCGGCTTCGCGAACTCCATGGGCCCTTGCGGAATCGACCCCGGCGCTCCCGCTGGGGGAGATGGAGGCGCGTCCATGAAGACGGTCCAACCTTTGGCGTCCGAGGCTCCACCGGACTCTGGCGCTGCCGCGGGCTCTGGCGGCGGCGCGGCCGCTGGAGGCTCCGTACCTGCCCCGGTGGCCTCCGCGCCTGGCTTGCCACCGGCTCCGGGGAGAGGAGCGTCCATGAAGACTGTCCATCCACGCTGCCCAGAGGCCCTCCCACTCGGTGGCAGCGATCCTGCTCCCGGCGGGCTCGCGGCAGGTGCTGCCGGTGCTGCCGGTGCTGCCGGTGCTGCCGGTGCTGCGGGTGCTGCCGGTGCTGCCGGTGCCTGACCCGGTTCCATGAACACGGTCCAGCCCCGTTTGCTCGGTGCATCTGCCCCAGCTGCGGGTGCTGCCGGTGCTGCCGGTGCTGCGGGTGCTGCGGGTGCTGCGGGTGCTGCGGGTGCTGCCGGTGCTGCCGGTGCGGGCGCTGCCGGTGCGGGTGCTGCCGGTGCACCGGGTGCTCCTGGAACCCCCGCTTCCGAGGCATCCATGAACATCGTCCAGCCACGCTTGCTCGGACCCCCTGCCGCAGCCGCGGGTGCTGCCGGCGCGGGTACTGCCGGCGCGGGTGCTGCCGGCGCGGGTGCTGCCGGCGCGGGTGCTGCCGGCGCGGGCGCCGCCGGCGCAGGTGCTGCCGGCGCGGGTGATGCGGGTCCGGGTGCTGCCGGTGCTCCTGGCACGCCCGCTTCCGAGGCATCCATGAACATCGTCCAGCCGCGTTTGCTTGGACCACCTGCGCTGGCTTCGGGTGCTGCCGGCGTGGGGGCTGCGGGCGTCGGTGCGGCGGGCGCTGGGGCGGCGGGCTCAGGTGCGGCGGGTGCTGGGG
>JBDQGY010000295.1:0-4362 GCA_040265175.1 Nannocystaceae bacterium | reverse complement strand
CCCACGTTCTTACCCGCAGGTCCGATCGCCCGAGCCCATCGAGGGCCGCGAGGACCTGCGCCTCGCCCTCATCAAGGGCGTCAACGTTGGCGAGACGAATCTCGATTCCTGAGACCCGCGGGCCTACGCGCAAAAACGACTGCACAGTCTCGAGGGGCGCATAGATAAGTTTTTTGTCGTACTCGTACATCTTGGAGAAAAAGACGCCGCCCACCGCGACCTTCAGCACGCCCGGCACCCTTCCCGCCGGGGTCATGCGGCCGACGGGGGTGATCATTTGGGCCTCGGACCCTACGTTCAAGCCAAGTTCGAGGGCCAGTTCCTTCCCCACCAAGATCGGATCGAGGATGGCCTCCTCTGCCCCTGGCGTCTGCGCGGGAGCGTCCCTCGCCGCAATGACCGGGGCCGGTGACGAGGGGGCTGGCGCGTCCTCCTCCCCGCGAGGCTGCGGCCTCGACAGCCCCAAGGTCTCGACCGGGTCTTCCCATCCCTCGCCCTCGTCCTCGAGAGCAGCGAGGGTCGCCTCGATACGCTGACGCGCCTGCAGTCGCGGCGTGGCGGAGTTTTGAGCCTTCGCGTCGTTCAGGGCCGCGGCAGGAGCAACACCACCCGCGGGGTTCACGTTCTCTTGTGCGTCCTCCTTCGAAGGCGCCCGATGCCCGGCGCGACCGGTTGGTGGAGCGTCCACCGCCACCTTCGAAAAGGGGGCGGAGTCAAACCGCGACGTCAAACGCTGGATGCTCCCAGGATCCAGCAAGGCGTTGTAGGAGCCCTCATCGATGATGTCTTCGATACGAGATGCCTTCGCGAAGAGCGAAGGGTCGATGCCACGTAAAATTGCGCCGTCACGGTCAATCCCGCTGAGGATCATCACCTCGCCCTCCACGAACGGGCTCACCCCGACGAGACCATCGACCCCGCCGAGCACATCGACGATCTCGTCGTAATTCGCCAAGTGCCGGCCATCCTTCCCCTCGATCAGCAGGTGCGCCTTCTGATCGAGGATTTGCTCGCGGAGTCGACTCATCAGCCCGCTCATCAGCGAAGGCACCACCACGAGGGACATCGAACCGAGCAGCACCGCGTAGATAACGATGGTGGAGAGGATGGAGAAAAAGCGCGCGAACGTGGCGAAAATCAGCGAGAGCGCCCCGAGCGCCACGCTCAAGAATGCGAAGGTGGAAAACCCACGCTGCAGCGCTGTCGGGCCGTCCTCCATGGTCAGCGCTGCTTCCGCGGGGCTCGCCACGTCGAGGCCGAACTCCGCATACAAACCGAGGCAAACCCCCACCACAAGCGTGTATACGGACACCCACGTGAGCCGCTTTACCCACGGCGCGGCCTGACCTGCACGCAGGTGGCGCCACGCCACACGCCCTTCCAGCGCCACTGTGCCGTTCAAAACCTCAGGCATTCCCACCCTGAGTCCCCTGCTTCAACAAGAACGCCTCCATGAAGGCGTCGAGGTCGCCGTCGAGGACCGCGTCTACGTTGGAGACCTTGAGCTCGGTGCGAAGATCCGTCACCTGCCGATACGGATGGATCACATAGGACCGAATCTGGCTCCCCCACTCGATGCTCTTTTTATCGCCCTCCAGCGCGTTGATCTCCTCTTGTCGCCGCTGTTGTTCGCGTTCCCACAGCTTCGCCTTGAGCATGCGCATGGCCGTCGCCATATTTTTATGCTGCGAGCGCTCCATCTGGCAGGCCACCACGATGCCCGACGGGAGGTGTGTCAACCGCACCGCCGATTCTGTCTTGTTGACGTGCTGCCCGCCCGCACCCGACGCGCGATACTTGTCCACGCGCAGATCCGATTCGACCACCTCCACATCGAGCTGTTCGTCTCCGATGTCTGGGAGCACCATCACGCTGCTGAAGCTGGTCTGTCGCCTCGCTTGAGAGTCGAACGGCGAGATGCGCACGAGCCGATGCACGCCGATCTCGGAGCGAAGCCAGCCGTAGGCGTACTCCCCCTCAATCGAGACGTCCGCGCCGCGAATGCCCGCCTGGTCGCCCTCCTGGACGTCGATGACCCGAACCTCAAATCCCTTGCGCTCTCCCCAACGCTGGAACATGCGCAGCATCATCTCCGCCCAGTCTTGGCTGTCGACCCCTCCCGCACCCGCGTTGATCGAGAGCAGCGCGGAGGCGCTGTCGTGCTCCCCTGCCAGCATGCGCCGGAACTCGAGGTGCTCGATCTTTTTGTCCGCCTCATCCATCGTCTGCCACGCCTCGGCGGCGCTCTCTGGATCGGATGCCTCGCGCGCAAGCTCGTAAAGCGCGACCGCGTCCTCGAGGGCGCCGCCCGCGTCGTCGAGACGCTCGATGAGTTTTTTAAGGGTGTTTTGCTCGCGCAAGACCACCTGCGCCGCGTCGCCGTCGTTCCAAAACTCCGGGTCCGCGGTCTGAGCCTCTAGCTCCTCAAGTCGCTCTACCGTGCCCGGGTAGTCAAAGATACCTCCGCAACTCACCGAGGCGATCTGTCAAAGACCGGGTGCGATCGACCATCTTGTTGTGTTCGGGGGCCTCAGGATGGTTGGGTTCGGACATGGTGGTTCCGTGGAGCAGTGAAGGACCTGGGACGCACCTCGCGCCCCGCCGTGTGCGCACAGGCTAGTTCAGCCCTACGCTTCAATCAAGCGCAGTTGTCGCCGCGACGCGGGGGGCTCGAACGCCACAGGATATTCGTTGGTGAAGCACGCCGTGCAAAAGCCGATGTCGCGACCCTCCTGTACAGCGCGCAAGAGGCCCTCCGAGGACAGATAGCTCAGTGTGTCCGCTGTGATGTACCGCTGCACCTCTTCGACAGAGTGGGTCGAGGCGATAAGTTCAGCGCGCGTGGGCGTGTCTATCCCGTAAAAGCACGGCCCGGTGACCGGGGGGGATGAAATGCGCACATGCACCTCTTTCGCCCCAGCCTCCCGAATCATCTTCACGATCTTTCGGGAGGTGGTGCCGCGAACGATCGAGTCATCGACCACCACGACCCGCTTGCCCTTGAGCACCTCCGGGACGGCGTTCAGCTTGAGGCGCACCCCGAAGTGACGGATGGAATCTTTCGGCTCAATAAAGGTCCGTCCCACGTAATGGTTGCGAATGAGCCCCATCTCAAAGGGGATCCCTGCCTCCTTCGCGTAGCCCATGGCAGCGACCACCCCTGAGTCAGGGACCGGGATGACCACATCCCCATCCACTGGCCGCTCCTTGGCGAGTTGTCGGCCCATGCGGACGCGGGCCTCGTACACAGAGATGTCGTCGAGCACGCTGTCGGGTCGCGAAAAATACACGTGCTCGAACACGCAGCGGGCGGGCGTCGCGGTCGGCAGCTGGTGTGACTCAATCCCGTCGCGGGTCACCACGATGACCTCGCCGGGCTCCACGTCCCGAATCTTTTCGGCGCCGATCAGGTCGAACGCGCAGCTCTCGGAGGCGATCACCAGACTTTCGGGGCTGTCAGTGACCCGTCCGATCATCAACGGCCGAAACCCGTGAGGATCCCGCGCTGCGATCATCTCATCTCCCGACACCATGACCAGGCTGTAGGCGCCGCGGACGCGGGTCAACGCGCTGGCCAAGCGATCGACGAAGGCGCCAGAGTCGTGACGCGCGATGAGCTGTAGCACGACCTCCGTGTCCGAGTTGGTCGAGAAGATCGATCCCGCCTCCTCGAGCTCCGTCCGCAGTTCCTCCGCGTTAACCAGGTTTCCGTTGTGCGCGATCCCCATAGAACCGTTGCGGTATTCCACGGTCAACGGCTGGATATTCTTCGGAAGCGAGCCCCCCGCCGTCGTGTAGCGCACATGACCGATGGCCACGCTGCCCGGGAGGCGACCTAGCCGTTCTCGATCAAAGGAGTCCGCCACAAGTCCCATCCGACGAACGGCGTGAAGCGTCCCGTCGTCGACGGTGACGACGCCAGCCGACTCTTGCCCGCGGTGCTGCAACGCATGAAGGCCAAGGTAGGCGAGATTCGCCGCCTCTTTGTGATTGTAAATGCCGACGACGCCGCACATTTGGGAGCCGCTTACCACATTCGAGGCGGGCGGGCATGGCGAAAACGCCAGCCGTCCCCTACAGGCCCAGGTTCCGCTTCAGGCGCGGTACGGGCGGGAGTTCGGCGGGGACGAATGACCTTCCCGTGAGGCTTTCAAAGGTCTCAATGTAGCGGCGGGAGGCCTCCATGCGGATCTCTGCGCTCAACGCAGGAGGGGATCCGTCTCCAAGAAAGCCTTGAATCGCGAGCCAGCGCCTCAAAAACTCCTTGTCGAGGCTCCGCGGCGGCTCGCCTGCGCGCATCAACTCTTCATACCCTTCGACGTACCAATAGCGGGAGCTGTCCGGTGTGTGAATCTCATCGAT
>JBDQGY010000294.1:0-4367 GCA_040265175.1 Nannocystaceae bacterium | reverse complement strand
GAGGGGAGACCGAGCGGTCGAAAGGGGGCGGCGAAGGGCCAGGGGAACAGTCGTGGCGGACGCTCTCCGCGGCGCAAAAGTCGGTCGCCCGCGCGGGTGCGCAAGCCTGCAGCCCAAGTTGCCCGCACGCGCGTCGGGCCTGCGGCCGGCCCAAAATCATCCGCGGAGGTCGCCCTGATGGTGGATCAAGGCGGCTTTGGCCGCACGGTGGTCGCTTCGCGCGCGCGCGGAGGCAACGTCGGCATCGCGATATTATTCGGGGTCGTAGTCCTGTCCACGATCGGGTACCTTGTACTCAGCATCGTGAGCCAAAAATGAGTCAATCTAGCTACGGCAGCGGGGTCTGGCGGGGTTTCTCCGCGTTTCAAGTCTTTGGAGACCATCTCCCCATGGGAGGCTTCAAACTCGTGACGCGCATTCGCGTGGAGGAGTCGTCGATGATGGGTGCCCTCGCGAGCCGAGCCTCCTCGGCGAGTGTTTTGGACCCCGACCTTGGGAACGCCGTGTTGAGGGCGAGCCTCGGGCTGATGCGGAGCGGAGTTGTGCAGTGTGTGTATGCCAACATCGATGGCGCGGTCGCACTGCTTTCCACGGACGGTATTCGCGCGGCCGGTGACTCCATCCGAAGCCACGATAGGCTCGTGTCCATGTTCTCGTCCCGCCTCGCGCTGCTGATCGGGGAAGAGTTGGTGTCGTACGGCGAGGTGTTTGAGTTTCCAAACCTCACCGTCGCGAAGCGGGCGTTCTCATCGGTGATGGAAGAGACGGAAGAGACGACGCATCTTCGGACGGCGATGCGTCTTGGGGCTCAACTCAATGGCCGCGGTCATTCGGTAGATCTGCGAGGGCTCACGTCACTCGGTGACCAAGCGAGTCTCTTGACCAATAACCAGATCGACGTGGACGGCCTCCCGCCGTGGTGGTGGCGCGGGATGCTTGCGCGACGCGGGAGCGGTGGGATCGAAGTCTTCGACGATCTTCCTGAAGGAGAGGCCTTTGCGGGCCTCGTCGAGGGATAGCGATCGCGAGGTAGGGATCTACCTCCACGTGCCTTTTTGTGCGCGCGCGTGTCCATACTGCGACTTTGACTTTGACGTGGCGGCGACCCCAGATGAGGGCGCCTACGTGCGGGCACTCAGCGCAGAGTTCGCCGCACGAGCGGGCGAGCTTGAACGCGCGGACGTGGACACCGTCTACGTCGGGGGCGGGACTCCCTCCACACTCAGCGGCGCGACTTTTGGGCGCATCTTTGAGGCGCTCGCCTCAAGCGTGCGTCGCTACAGTCCCCGCGAGGTCACCGTGGAGGCCAACCCGGAGCATGTGACGACGTCCTGGGTCGACGCGCTTCGACGAGTCGGCGTGACCCGGGTCTCGCTGGGCGTCCAGAGTTTCTCCACCGAGGGGTTGGTGACCCTCGGGCGGGCGCATCGTGGCCGAAAGGCCTGGGAAGCGGTGGAAATTATACACGGGGCAGGACTCGACGGCAGCGTGGACCTTATCGTTGGCTGGCCCGGACAGACCGCGTCTGCGCTCGACTCGGACATTGAGATGCTGGTGGCGTCGGAGGTGGCGCACGTGTCGGTGTACGCGCTGACCATCGAACCGGGCACACCGTGGGAGGGGCTCGTGGATCGTGGGGTGCGGCAGCCCGTGGATGAAGACGCCCAGGGCGAGCTATTGGAGCGTACGGAGCGCTTGCTCGTGAATGCGGGGTTCGTGCATTATGAGGTGGCAAGCTACGCCAAGCCCGGTAAACAGGCGGCGCACAACCGCAAGTACTGGCGGTGGCGCGACTTCCTCGGGTTTGGACCGTCGGCGGCGAGCGCCGTTCGTATTGCCGGTGGAGGGACCGCGCGGCGCCACAACGTCCGAGGCTTCGCGCCATGGACGCAACTTTCCAGTGGTGACCTCGTCGACACCGAGCGCCTTGAAGGCGAAGCGGCCGCGCGGGAGGGACTCTGGCTCGGGTTGAGACTGCTCGAACCGTTGGAAGTGGCGTCGCTAGAGGAACGTTTTCAGCGGCCGCCAGGATGGGTTGTCGAACGGCTACAGCGGCAATTCGAACTTGGAAATGTCCAGCGGTGCGCTCCAGGCCGAGTCGCCGTCGCTCCAGGTCGCTGGCTGTGGCACGACGTCATCGCCAAAGACCTCCTCGGGCCCTTATAGCCCATGAATTGCGCCTTTCGGGACAGGTGTACCAATGTGGGTGACGGACGCTGGCTTAGGAGGGGGGCAGCGTGGAACATCAAACAATTATTCGATTTTTAGGGGTGGTATGTTGTAGACGGACAAGGGTTTGGTACATTCCGCGCCAGGCTAGTGAGCCACCAATTGGTGATCAATGCACGACACAGAGCCGAAAAAGTCCGAGAGCAATGAAACCTCCACCAACGGAGTGGGTGGGGTCGATGCGCAGACCGTGGAGCAAGTGATGGCGGAGGCAGAAGCGGCGGTAGACGCTGTTCGTCAAGAAGATCGAGACGACTTCGACGCGGAGGAGATCGATATTGAACTCCTTGAGGAAGACGATGCGTCGGTCCCCCACGCCGAGGTCGATGGTGGGGCGCGCGTCGAGGAGCTTGAGGCGCAGGTCGGAGCGCTGCAAGCAGAGGTCACGAAAGTCCGCGACAATTGGCTCCGCTCGGCGGCGGAACTTGAGAACTACAAAAAGCGCGTAAAAAAAGACATGGACGACGCCCAGCAGCGCCACACGATGCGTCTGCTTCGAGACTTCCTTCCGACCGTTGACAACCTCGAGCGCGCGCTCGAGTCGGTGGGCACCTCGACCGAGCAGCTCGCGGACGGCATCCGATTGGTCCAGCGAGAGTTTCTCGCCGCGTTGCGTAAAAACGAGATTGAGATGTTGGACGCGGTGGGCACGCTCTTTGACCCCGCGTATCACGAGGCGCTGCAACAGATGGACTCGCCCGACCACGCCCCAGGGGTCGTCATGGTAGAGTTTGAGCGTGGATACACGCGCAAGGGGAGGCTGCTGCGACCGTCGCGAGTGGTCGTCGCGAGCGCAAAATCGACCGGCGCGCCTCCGACGGCGGACATGGACGAACCTGGCGATGGAGACGAGGGGTAGCCAGTGACGCAGAACGGAACCGTAGTAGGCATCGATCTCGGCACGACTAACTCGTGCATCGCAGTCATGGATGGTGAAGATGTCATCATCATCTCCAACAGTGAAGGATCGCGCACGACCCCGAGTGTGGTGGCGTTCACCGAGGACGGCGAGCGACTCGTCGGCCAAATTGCCAAGCGACAGGCCATCACCAACCCCGGCAACACAGTGTTTGCGTCGAAGCGGCTGCTCGGTCGCAAGCATGGTGAAGAGCCGGTGCAGCGTCTCATGAAGATGCTGCCGTACGATCTTGTGAGCGCGCCAAACGGCGACGTGCAGGTGGCGGTGTGGGGCAAGTCGTATTCGGCGTCTGAACTCGCAGCTCAGGTGCTGACGAAGATGAAGGAGTCTGCCGAGGCCTACCTCGGTCACGAGGTGAAGGACGTTGTGGTGACGGTGCCGGCCTACTTCGATGACGCACAACGACAGGCCACGAAGGATGCGGGGCGCATCGCTGGCTTGAACGTCCTGCGAATCATCAACGAGCCCACTGCCGCAACGCTCGCGTACGGCATCGGGCGAGAGGATGAAGATGAGCGCATGGTGGCCGTGTACGACATGGGCGGCGGGACCTTCGATATCTCTGTCCTGCAGCTGCGGGCGGGTGTGTTCGAGGTGTTGGCCACGGGAGGCGACACCTTCCTTGGTGGCGAGGACTTCGACAACGCCGTCGTCAACTGGGCGATGGAGGAGTTTCGGAAGATTCATGGGATCAGCCTGGAAGACGACAAGCTCGCGCGGCAGAGACTGAAAGAGGCGTCGGAGAAGGCGAAGCAAGAACTCTCGTGGGCGATGGAGACCGAGTTGAATCTCCCGTTTATAGCCCAGCGCAGCGGGCAACCCATTCACCTCGAATTGACGTTGAACCGCGAGCTCCTTGAGAAACTGACCAATGTGTTTGTGGAGCGATCGCTCGCGCCGTGCCGGCAGGCACTCGAGGACGCCGAACTGACGCCGGAAGATATTGATGAGGTCATCTTGGTCGGCGGCCAGACGCGAATGCCGATGGTGTCCGAGCGAGTAGAACGCTTCTTTGGCAGGAAGCCACACCTCGGCGTGAACCCGGACGAAGTTGTGGCTGCGGGGGCCGCCATTCAAGCAGCGATCTTGTCTGGCGAGATGACGGACGTGGTGCTGATTGACGTGGCGCCGCTCAACATCGGAGTTGAGACGGCTGGCGGGGTTTTTACGACCTTAATCCCAAAGTCGACGAGCATTCCCACACGGCGTTCGGAGGTGT
>JBDQGY010000293.1:0-4369 GCA_040265175.1 Nannocystaceae bacterium | reverse complement strand
CTCACCGCAGCGCTCGTGCTGGCCGGATGCTCGAAGACACAGACGCCTCCCTCTCCCACCGACGCCGCGGGCACCTCGACCACCGCGGCGCCTCGCGACCCCTCCGCGGCCACCGCGACGCCCGCCGCCGCCACCCGAACCCCGACCACCGCCGCCCTCTTGGCGTGGCTGGATCCAGACGCCACAAGCATCGGCTACGTGCGCAACGAGCTCGTGTTGGACGGCGAGCGGCTCTCCACGATCTTCGGGCTCCCGCCCAACCTCGAGTCCATCGTGAAGGCGCCCTCCGATCTTCAGTGGGGGCTCGACGTCCTGCTCGGCGTCGACGACGCCGCCACCATCAACGAGTGGTTCGACGATGACATGCTCGTCATGCGTCCCCGAGTCGCGAATGACTTGTACGTGGTGCGACGCCTCGAGCGTCCACGCGAGGAGCTCAAAAAAGCGCTCGCCACCCAGGGCGCGTTCTCCGAGGCGGAGGGGTTTGAGGTGTTTCATCCTCGCTCGGCGTTCCCGTTCACCCTCGTATTTTTGACCGACGACGTGGTGGCCTTCGTCCCGCAGCAAGAGATTGGCTCGGGGCTCAGCCCGCTCACAGCCGCACGTGACCTGCCGGCCTCGCCGGCCGAGGGGGAGATTCTCCAGGCGCTCAGCGACGAGCGTCAACTCTCGCTACTCGCGATGGCGGCTGGACCCATGACCCACCTCGACCTCGACCACGACGTGGGTCGGGCGCGCGTCTCCCTTCGCCGCCTCGAAGGCGGCGTCGCCGACGGTGAGGTGGCCTACCAGATGCTGGGGGTCGACGAGGCCACGCTCGCCGTCGACGCGCTCGACGAGCGCACCGTGTTCGCGGACTCCGAACGGCTGAAAGAGATCGCGAGGAAGGTGGCGTTCACCTCCGAAGGAGACGTGGTCACGGGGCGTCTGCAGCTCCCCACCACCGACACCGACGTGCTGCTTGACCCTCGCTTGAAGGCCCACGCCAAGTGAGCGCGCCTCCCCTTCGCTCGCGGTGGGGTTGCCAGCTCACCATGGCGGGGCTGCTCGCGCTCGCCGGGTGCAAGTCGGAGCCTCCCGCGCCCGGGCAACCTCCCCCGCCCGAGGAGCAGCGCACCGAACAGACGGCGGCGCCAGACGACGCCGCGCTGCGCTGCGTCGGGGACGGCAGCTTTGAATCCCTGTCGTGGATCCCCGCCAGCGCGCGCATGCTGATCGCGGTGGACCTCCTCTCGGACGAGGTGGACCCCGCGGTCACGCTACTCGCCAAGCACGCCCGCAGTGGCGAACATGCCCTGCCTTTGCTCGTGGACCTCGACGTGTCGGTGCTCTCTACCGAGCTCACGTTGCTACGCTCGCTGCTGACACGCCTAGGCCTCCCACCGCGCACCATGGTGAAGGTCCATGACCCTCAGCGGCGCCCGGTGTGGCTGTTCCCGGCGTCGTGCGACCTCGCGGGACTTCGGGCGGCCATGACCCGCGCATGGGGGGTGAGCATGCGCGAATCGGTGGGCGCGTGGGTCGGCAGCCCCTCGGCCACGAGCAGCTTCCCGTTCGACGTGGTCTTGCTCCCCAACGATCGCGTCGCGCTCGTCCCTCGGGGCGCGAGCGTCCCCGTCCGCGCGTGGCTGGACCGCGAGGCACCCGCTGGCGACGGCGACCGCGAACGCATCCAAGACGCGGTCCAGCGACTGGTGGGCGCCCCCGTCGTCGTGGCCACCGCCGGCCGCGGCCTGGTGGCCACGGGCACCGACGACCCCGAAGATACGCGCGAGAGGGTTCACACGATCCGAGCCGACGCAGAGCGCTTGGTGTTCGACGCCCACGTGGGAGACACTGCGTCGCCATGACCGATCCCGCCGTTGCGCACGACCCCGCGAGCTTGCTTTCCCTGATCGACCCACTCCTCGAGGAGGTGGCGCGACTCGACCCCGCGTCCCGCACCTCGGCCGAGCAAATTGCCGACCTTGAATCCCAACTGCGTGAGCGTTTCCCGACCTCGTCGTCGTTGATGCGCGCGCTCGAGGCGTCGCTCCACCGAGGTGTGGCGGAGGGGTGGCTGTGCGATCGAGGAGAGCCGCAGGCTCGTTTTTGCCGCATCGCGAAGCCCACGCCTGAGACGCGGGGCCTGTCCGTGGACATCGTGAACCTCGAGGGCGCCGCCGTGGAACACACCCACCCCCACGGTGAGGTGACCATTGGCTTCGCGGCGGGCGGCGGCAATGACAACGCCAGCCAGACGGAGATCTCATTTGACGGACGCCCCCCGGGATGGGTCTTCCTCGGCCCGGGAAGTCGGCACACACCCACGGTGGAGGGTGGACGCATGACGCTCATGTACTTCCTGCCCAACGGCGCCGTGCAGTGGCATATGAACGACTGACGCATCCGATGCGCGGGTCCGAACAGGGTGCGCCGCGCGCTTTGCGCAACGTTGTTCTGACAGGGATCAGCGGGGGATAAGCGGCTCTATCCGCTGTTTTTTGCCAGATCCTGGGCGACTGGCCGACGTTGAAGACCTTCGCGCGGCGCCGCGGACCACTGCGCGTGAGGATCTCAGTTCATTGAGAACTCCACATCCTTGGGGATGCCTGATACGTTCCGCGCGCAAGGAGTACTACCTTTTGAACCGACGAACGATCGCCCCTGTCACTGCTCTGTTTTTCGGCCTCGCGTTGGCCATGGGTTGCAAGCCCGCCACGCCCGCAGGCACCACCCCTCCCGGCGAGGACACCGGCGCGAGCGCGGCCGCGGACGGCGGAGCCGCCGCGAGTGACGACGGCGCCGCCGCCGGAGACGACGGTGCTGCTGCCTCCGACGATGGTGGCTCCGCGAAGGCCGACGCCAACTCGGACGATCCCTACGCCGTCGCCGTGCGCACCGAGTGCCCGGCCGACGTCAACCAGGACATGCCCACCTCCGTGTTCAACGACGCGGTGCTCATTCGCCTGCCCAAGGGCGTCGAAGCCTTCGTGGAGCAAAATCCGTTCTTCGCCACCATGAACCCGAGCAAAACCGACTCCACCGGCTGCGTCGAGGGTGTGCCCCCCGCCACCATCACCTTTGGTGCCATGGGCTACTTCCAAGACGATCCAGAGATGCAGATGGATCAGTACCTCAAAGACACCGTGGAATCCCTGGGCTACCCCGAGGGCACCAAGGTCAACGCGGGCGCCGCGAAGGGCAAGGGCTCCAAGCGCTCCATCACCGCCGAGCTTGAGGTCCCCGCCGCCGAGGGCAAGGGCGAGGCCCGCGCCTTCGTGATGCTCAAGGCCTCCCACGAGCGCATGCACTGGGTGGTGTACGAGTGTGAGACCCCCGCATGGAACGCGCTCAAGGCGACGTTCAAGGCCTCGGCCAAATCCATGCTCCTGCTCAACCCCGACGCCGGCTGATCGCCGACGCCGACGGGGCGCAGCCCCAGAGGAGAGGATTCACGCACGTCGTGGGTCCTCTCGTCATTCTTGGTGCGTGTGGCGTCGAGATCGCGCGACGCTCGCCGCCTGCACCAGCGGTGGGCGCGTCCCCCACCCTCCGTGCTCCGCGCCGGGCAGCCCGGCGCCTCTGGTGCGAGGCCTGGCGACGCCCTGCCCACGCGCGGCAGGCGTCGTTTCAGGGCTTGTGCAACGCCGAAGTTTCGAGTAAGAACAGCGCTCTCGCGACCCCTTCGTCCAGGGGCCTAGGACTCCAGCCTTTCACGCTGGCGACACGGGTTCGAATCCCGTAGGGGTCGCTTCCTCCGCTCCGGTCCGCCGGGGCGGAGACTTTCGGGCTCGTAGCTCAGCTGGTAGAGCAGCGGACTTTTAATCCGCGGGCCGTAGGTTCAAGTCCTACCGGGCTCACTAACCCCACCCTCCCCACCGGGGGGTGGGGTTGTTTTGTTGGGGGGTCGTCTAGGGCGACGACAAGATGACCTGCACCAGGTTGGTCTCGCGGTGGGCAGTGACGAGGTCGGGGACGCCGTCCTCGTTGAGGTCACCCACGGCCAGGGTCGTGTTCGTCTGGCCGGCGTTCAGGTCAAAACGCCGCACCACGTTGCCCACGAAGGGCGACTGCCCCATCACGAAGCTGAGGTCCTCGGAGACGGCGTTGGCCGTCACGGCGTCCTCGAAGCCGTCAGCGTTGAAGTCCCCGGCGCCAATGTCCGAGGGCCCCTTGCCCACGAGCGCGGCCACCTCCACGTCGAAGGCAAAATCCTCCCACGCGGCGGCGGTGCCCGTCTTCACGCTCACCCGGTCCGGCACGCAGTCGTCGGGGTCGGCCGTGTCGTACGGGCAGCCCAGCTCGTTCCAGCGAGAAAACAGCAGGTCGTCCACGCCGTCGCCGTCCACGTCCCCCACGGCCATCTTGTGCGGATACTCGAGGTTCG
>JBDQGY010000292.1:0-4397 GCA_040265175.1 Nannocystaceae bacterium | reverse complement strand
CGTGCGTGCGTGCGTGTGAGGGTGGTGCGTGTTTTTGAGGCAGGCGAGAGGGGCGTGAGTGAGGCAGGGTGGAATCCCGCAAGCACCGTGAAGTTGTACTCGGCGACGGCGGCGCTGCTGCGGTTGCAGTCGTACGGGTTCACGCGCAGAGCCACCGTCGAGTTTCGCCGCGGACGTCGGCTGGTGCAGACGACGGTCGCACGACTCGTGCGAGATGCGCTCGTCGCCAGTGACAACGCTGCGCACGATCGTTTGGTGCAGTTGGCGGGGTTCGACGGTCTCCATCGGTCGTTTCTGTCCCCTGCAAATGGCTTCGCGCGCAGCGCGATTATTCAAGCATATGGTGCGCGCGCGTGGATGCGCGGAGGCGAGGCGGCCTCGTTGCGCGACAGCCCGACCATCCTCCTCCGCGAGGGAGGGGCGCAAAAGAACCTGGAAGCGGAAACGGGGACCTATCAGCCTCCGTGTGGCGGATCTGCCTGTACGAGCCTTCGGGACCTCAGCGAAGCCATGGCGCAGATTGTGCTCGGTGATCGGTTCCCGCAGACAACGGGCGAAAAACTATCGCGTGCGAACCGCCGGTGGGTCTTGGGTCTCTTGGCGACTCCTCGAGAGCGAGGAGACGAGGTGGTGAATCACCTGCGGCGCGAAATCTCCAAGGTCACAAACGAACCCGTGAAGATCTATCACAAGGCGGGCTATTCGCAGGGCTGGTACAGCGACGTCGCGTATCTCGACATCGCCGGTCGCCCCCATGCCTACATCGTCGCGTTGGCCGGTTATCCCGGACGAGACTCACTGGAAGAGGCGGCACAGGCGATCGGAAAGATTGTCGCGTCGGGGGTGCTTGAGTAGCGTCATCCCCGTGGAGCGGGTTCACAACCCACTAGGGAGTCGAGACCAGCTCGGCTATCATCATGGGGGAATGTGGCGTTCAAGAACACCGCGGCGAATGACATGGGTCCTCGGCGTCTTGGCCATGGGGTGCGCTCCGCGCGGTCATACGACACCCGCCGCCGCGCCTCAGCCTACGACTCTACCGACGGGTCAGGGCGAGTTGGGGCGAGCGTCTCCTCTGCTGGAGGAGGAGCAAGAGACCATGCAGGCGGAGGCACCCGCGACTGCGTCCATCCCCGAGCTCGAGGATAAACCCGATGAGGCCGCGCCGGGGAGCTCGCCTGTGCAGGTGTCTCAAGAACCCGGGCCGCCCCCCGAGCGGGCGATCCCCACGCGGTGCAGCTACGCGATGTACAATTGGAGTGTTACGAAGAAGCGAGGCGTGAATCGGAGGACCGAAGACCACGACTACGCGACGGTGGAGGGCGACGAGCGAGATCCGAATGATGAAGTGTGCACCCTCTGCGAACAAGATCAGGTTGAGATCGATCCGGCGGATCTTGGGCTGGATGTCAAACCGTTCAAGGTCTGCTGGGCCTACGCAGACAAGGTGCGAGCGGCGCTCGCCACGATTGCCGACAGCGGTGAGTTCGAGATTGTGTCCATCACCGGCTACCGCCCGGGACGCACTCGAGGTCGGGTAGCGCAGGGCATGCGGATGGAGCTAAGCAACCACAGCTACGGGACTGCCATCGATATCAACGCGAAATACAATGGATTGTATCGGCGCTGCAGCGTCGAGGCGACGGATGAGACATCCATCGAGGGGTGCACGCTGGGTGTGGGGGGTGCGTGGAATCCCACGGCGATGCCTCGCGTCTCCATTGCGCCAGGCGGCGTGGTGGTCACGACGTTCACCGAGGATGTTGGCTGGAAGTGGGGAGGCTCGATCGAGGGCAGAACGAAGGATTTTATGCACTTCTCCTTGACCGGCTACTAGCGCCGACGGCCCAGCCGAGGGGGCGCGCGCACCTTGTGTGGACTATCCGTAGGTGAGGTACTGCTCGTAGACGACTGTACCCGACTCGTCCATGATCTTGACCAGCACTTCGTTCGTCTCTGGATCGAAGGTGAGCAGCGGGACGCGCGGCTCACCGACGCGGTACTCGAACTGGTCGCCGCTCAAAATACCGCCCACGGGATTCGTGTTGCCGGAGGTCACGCAAATCTCTTTCATACGGCTCCCAGGTCCCGCGCCCGGTGAGGCGTTGATATTTCCGACATAGGTCGTGTGGATGTCCCCGGCGATCCACCACACGTTCTCGATCTCCTCGTTGTCGATGAAATCGATGATCTCCTGGCGTTGCTCGGGGTATCCCTCCCAACGATCGGAGTCTTGAATACCAAGCCATCCGGTCAGGATCGCGAACGGGACGCTGTTGAGGACCACCTTAAAGTGGCAGGGACTGTTTTGGAGTCGGTCCTTAAGGAAGGCCAGCTGTTGCGCGCTGATGTACTCACCTTGGGTTCGTGGAGAGCGCTCGTATCGGCTGTCGAGGACGATAAACTCTACCGTCGCGCCCCATCGGAAGCTCCTCCACAGCGGGTCCATGGAGGTGGTCGCGTCGATGGGCATCACAGTGTAGTAGGCCTCGATGGCGTTCTCGATGCGGGAGATGTCCTCTGAGGCGCCAGACCAAGGATCGACAGAGCCGTTGTCGGTGACCTCGTGATCGTCCCACGTGGAGTACAGACCCGACTTCGAGAACACCTGTCGATATCCGCCTCCGTGGAAGGCGCCCCAGGCCTCGAGGTAGGTCTCGTAGGCGCCCCCGTTGGAGAAGACGGTGTCCATGTACGCCTGATCTCCGAGGTGTAAGAAGATGTCGTAGTACTGATTCGCGAGCACTGACATCGTGCTCCATGTGTAGGGAGTGGAGGGGGGATTGTTGGGATCGTAATAGCCGCCGTTGCAGGCGGCGAGGGCGACGGTGATCGGTTCGAGGGCGTCATCGGCGAGCGCGGTGCGCACCTGGCAGATGAGACTCCGAGCAGCGAAACCGGCGTCGGCGTCGCCGTCAAAGGCGGCGTAGGTGTACCAGGTCCCACTCGAGAGTCCATCAACCCACACCTTGGCAAATCCGTTGCTGTCAGGGGTCACCGTCTGCTCGGCGACAAGGAAGACCTCGCCCGGGGTGGTGCTCGGACGCCAGACGCGGAGCAACTTCTCACTCGCATCGGAGACGTATAGAGCGATCATCACCCGGTTCTTGGTCATCTCGCCGGCCATGGGGGTACGTGGGAAGAGCGCCGTGTCTTCGATGATTCCCTCGGGATCGAATTCGACGGGTGTGCCGCCGTCGCCGTCGCCGTCACCGTCACCGTCACCATCGCCATCGCCATCGCCATCGCCATCACCATCACCGTCGCCATCACCGTCGCCGCCGGTCTCACCGCTACCATCGCCGTCGCCTGCTGCGTCATCTCCGCAGCCCGTGGCGAGCACGGGGAGCCCGAGCGCAGAAAGGGACATGAACGACCTTCGTCCTAATCCAGTGTCAGCGGAAGAGCCCGTCGTTTCCGACTCATCGAGTGTCCTGGTGGGCTCGGCTTCCACAGGGTCGACGGGGGTCTGCAGGGGCGTGATGTCATCTTTGTTGGAGTCCGACATGGCTAGTCGGGAGTTTACTACGTTCCTGCGGCAACGTTGGTGAGGGCCCGGTCTCGCCCTCGCATGTGGTCGTCTCGGCCACATCGGGGGGGGCGTGAGCCGCGATTGTCTTCGGCGCCGCTGGGCACAGGGCCGCGGTCTCGTGTCCATTGGAGCCAATTGTCTCGGTCACGGGCCTCACCACCGACGAGAGGTTTGCTGCTCACGATCCACACAACCATCGCCTCTCGCAGACCTGCCGTACGATCGAGCCACCAAAAAGAGATTCGACCCTGGATCTTCGTGGGTGGCAGGCTAGACTCCACGCATGAAGTGGACGCGGCGTGCATGGATGACGGCGATTCCAGGGGTCCTCGCCTCGGCGGGTGTGGCCGGTGCTGGGTCGGCGGTCGTGTTATGCCCTCGTCCGGCGAGCGCGGCGTTTGGCGTGCGGGGCACCTTCGTCTATTCGGGAGGTCGCGCCCAGGAGCAACGTCGGGCGGCGGCGGTTGAAGAGGTCGTGCAGGAGGTGAATGTGATCATTCGGGGCATGGCCCGGGAGCGAATCCTCAAGGGGACCGCGCCCAAGTCTCCGCTGGAGATCATCGTGGATCCGCTGGCTCGAGTGGCGTCCCTGCGCGCGCCGACCATGCCGCTCTTGCGCGGCTCCACCGATGGAAGGCCTGTGGTGTGGAAGACCGCCGACGGCGACCGTAACACCGTCAATATCACGCAGCGAGAGGAGGTCCTCTCCATGCGATTCCGTGGCAATGGCGGGGACAGCCGCTACGTGTATCGATTCGCACCGGACGGTCAGAACCTGGTGCTGCAAGCTTCAGTGGCGCATCGCCTGATGCCCAAGTCACTGCGATTTCGGCTGTCTTACCTCAGCGCTAGGACACCCTGCGGT
>JBDQGY010000291.1:0-4414 GCA_040265175.1 Nannocystaceae bacterium | reverse complement strand
TGCGCATGTCGTAGCTCGCGGCGTCGATGTCGCTGACGTACTCACCGGTCTCGACGTTGATGACCTTGGTGACGATGTTTTCTCCGAAACGTTTCGCCACCAATTCGGGACTGAGCTCTTCTCCTGCCCGGACGAGCCCCGCTACCGAGAGCACCTTCTTTTGGCGGTCCACGATTTTATTCGCGTCTTGCTTCGGTTTGAGCGCCACCGCCGAAGAGGCGACGAAGATCGAGCACACGAGGCAGACCGCCCCAGCGAAAAAGAACATATACGAGGTACTGTTTCGATCAGCCATAACGAGCCTTTCGTCGCTTGATGTTGGCCTCAACGACGAAGTGGTCGATGAGCGGTGCGAACATATTCATAAAGAGGATAGCGAGCATCATGCCCTCGGGGTACGCGGGATTGACGACACGCACGAGCACGACCATGACGCCGATCCCGAGGCCGTAGATCCACTTCCCGGTCGACGTGAACGCCGAGGTCACCGGGTCCGTCGCCATGAAGGCGGCGCCAAACGCCCACCCTCCAAGTACAAAGTGCCAGTGCGCCTGCACCGAGAACATGGGGTTCGTATCCGACCCGATCATGTTCAGCAAGGTCGCCATGAGCGCCGTCCCGATAACGGTGCCCACCATGGTCTGGTAGGCGCCGATGCGCATGACGACGAGGGCCACTGCACCCGCGATCGCGAGCATCGTCGATGTCTCGCCCACAGAGCCGGGGATCAAGCCAATGAACGAGTCCATCCACAAGCCTGGCTCCGCAGCCAGCGCGTCTTGGCCGCCCTCCGCGGCGCGCGCCAACCAGGTGGCGCCGGACCAACCATCCACCTCGGGCGTCATCGTCGCGGCCGTCCAGACCTTGTCACCGCTGATTTCCGCGGGGTAGGCGAAAAACAAAAACGCGCGGCCCATAAGCGCCACGTTGAAGATGTTCATGCCTGTCCCGCCGAACACTTCTTTGCCGAGCACCACGCCGAAGGCGATGCCCAGGGCCACCTGCCAAAGAGGGAGCGTGGGCGGCACGATGAGCGCGAACAAGAACCAGGTGACGAGGAAGCCCTCATTGATCTCGTGGCCACGGACCAACGAAAAGATCACCTCGAGGTGCCCGCCGACAATTCCTGTCACGATGAGGATGGGTAAAAAATACAAGGCGCCGTGGATGGTGCACGACAGGATGTTGGACGCGTCGTAGCCAAGGCCGAGGGCCTCGAACACCACCGTCTGCCAGCCGTCCCACGGCAGCGCACCGTGACCCACAGCGATCGCCGCCTGGTACCCCGTGTTGTACATGCCCCAGAGCAGACACGGCATCAACGCGAAGACCACCGTGATCATCATCCGCTTGAGGTCGATCCCATCACGGACATGGGAGGCTCCGCTCGTCACGTCTTTGGGCGTGTAGAGGATCGTGTCGGGCGCCTCATAGAGGGCGTGCAGGGGCGCATACTTCTCGCCCTTATTAAAGTTCTCACCGATTTTATCGAGTGCTTGTCGTAGGAGGTCCATCAGCCTTCCTTCCAAATGAGGTCAAGGTTGCGCCGGAGTACGTGTGCGTAGTCGTGCTTGCCCGGGCACACAAAGGTGCACAAGGCGAGGTCTTCTTCATCAAGTTCCAAGAGGCCGAGCCGCTCCGCCCGCTCTATGTCGTCAACCAACAAGGCCCGCAGCAAGAACGTGGGGAGAATGTCAAACGGGAACACTCGCTCATACATCCCGATCGGGACCATGGCGCGAAGCGATCCGTTGGTCGTTGTGGTCATGTCGTATTTTTTGCGAGGGTTGAGCTGCGACACGTAGATGCCCGACGTGGAGAACTTGTCCGCGCCCGGGGAGAGCCACCCGAATAAGAACCGCTCGCGGCCCTCTTCCAGCACCGAGACTTGGTTGTGATGATTGCCGAGAAAGGCCACATCAGGGTCGCTGGAGTGGAAGCCAGAAAGGACAGAACCTGAGATGAGGCGCGCCTCCCCTTCCCCGAGTTCGCCAGAGGTCAGGTCGTAGAGGCTCGCCCCCACGCGCGTCTTCAGCAGCCGCGGACGCTGCACCATGGGCCCGCAGAGGGCCACGACGCGGCTGTGGTCAATGCGACCCGTGCGAACGAGCACACCGATGGAGAGGACCTGTTGGTAGTTGAGATGCCATACCGACCGTGTCCGGCTGACGGGCATCAGAGTGTGAATGTGCAGCCCGACTGTGCCCGACGGGTGCGGCCCCGAGAAGTCCTCGACCGCGACGTTGTCAGCGGAACCCGCGTCGATGTGCGTGCCTTGTCGCCGACACACATACACGGTCCCCTCGGTCAGTTTACTGAGGGCGGTGACTCCGGCTTGGAAGTCTTCTTCGCGACCCTTAAGAACCACCATCGGATCGGCGGCGAGCGGGTGTGTGTCCATCGCGTTGACGAAGATGGCCGCGGGTGCGTCGGCGTCGATGGCCGGGGTGCGAGAGTGGGGCCGCGCTCGAAGCGAGGTCCAAAGCCCAGACTCGTTGAGCAACGCGCGGACCTGAGTCGCGGTCAAAGAGGCCGCGGGCGTGCCTTCAAAAGAGGCAAGCTCCACCTGCTCCTCCATGCGCGCTTCGTTTTTTTGCTCGGCTTCGCTCAGCTCGACCACCACGGACTGGAGCGCCCGGTAGTCTCCACGATTGACCGCGGTGACTCGACCGGCGGCTGGGCTCGTGTGTCGAACTCCCTCCGCTTTGCGGTCCACGAACAGTAGTTGCCCACGTTTCACCTCGTCGCCCACCTTGACAGCCATGCGAGGTTTCATGCCCACGTAGTCCATCGCGACGATCGCCACGTGCGTACCGCCGGCGGCCGCCGTGATCTGCTGTTGCGGCTGCCCGGTGATGGGTAGATCCAGTCCTTTTTTCGTTATGTGATGCCCCATGAAGTTGCTGCGTCTCCGTGAAAGGGATGGTGGTGAGGATTCGTCGGTGAGACCCTTGTTCCGCGCACGCGGCGCTCGTCGCGCCAACATGAACGAGACCTCCTCGTTCCGACCGCCGTTTACCACCGTTCAGGTCTCAGAATCCATCTTCCTACACGGGATTTGAGGCGAGCGACGTGCACCACGCCGGACCGCATGATCCCTCCCCGCTGTGGGACCAATGGTGGTACAGATTCCGTGATGAGCCCGCAGTCAGCTCCCCCCTCGTTGGACGCCATCCGCGCGTGCCGAGAACGCCTCGGGGACCGGGTAAAAACCACCCCAATCTGGCATTGGTCGGGCCCCGGAATCGACGAGCGCCGTGGCGCCGCGGAGATCCACCTCAAGCTTGAACTCTTCCAATTCGGCGGTTCCTTCAAGCCTAGGGGAGCGCTTAGCGTCATGCAGGAGATGGATAGCGCGGCGCTCGCGCGGGGGGTCGCCGCCATTAGCGCGGGCAACCACGCCATCGCGACCGCCTATGCCGCGCGCTGCCTCCAAACCAACGCGACGGTGATCATGCCACGCAATGCCAACCGTGCCCGGGTCGAGGCCTGCAAAAAGCTCGGCGCCACCGTACATCTGACGGACGATATCGCGCGTGCATTTGTGGAAGTGGAGACCCTCTGTGCGCAGGAAGGACGGACCTTTGTTCACCCATTTGAGGGGCATCTCACGGCGCGCGGCACCGGAACACTGGGGCTTGAGATCTTGTCGCAGTTGCCAAACGCCGACGCCGTGGTTGTGCCCATCGGCGGTGGAGGGTTGTGCGCCGGCGTCGCCGCTGCGGTGAAACAAGCCGCACCCCACATCCACGTGTTCGGCGTCGAACCGCGGGGCGCCGACACCATGCACCGCAGCTTCGCTTCGGGACAGCCCGCCTCCATCGAGAAGGTGCGAACCATCGCCGACAGCCTCGGGGCTCCTCACGCGGCGCCCTACTCGATGGGGTTGTGTCGACAGTTTGTGGACGAGTTGGTCATGATCGATGACGACATGATTCGCGACGCCATGCGGAGCTTGTTTGTCCACGCCCGCCTCGCGGTTGAACCCGCCGGTGCTGCAGCCACGGCCGCGGTGCTCGGACCATTAATTGGGCAGTTGCAGGGCAAACGGGTGGTGAGCATCGTCTGCGGATCCAACATGGACCCCGCCACCTTTGAAGGATATCTCGCGGGCTCGGGTCCGACCACGTGTTGATGTTGCCTCATGGACTTTCGTCGGTTCTTTGGTGGGCTGAACATCAGTTGCTAGGGTCGGGCAATGGACATGCGAGCAGGTCGCGCCGCGGGGCGCCGCCGTCAATCCACGACAAATCGACCCGTCTCTAGGGACCGCTCCACGGGCGTTTTGGTCACCGTGCTCGAAGATCACGACACGGTGGGCCTGTTGCACGCCATGGGCTACGACGCCGCACGCATCCGCGAGGGCATTGAAGAGGTAGAGGTGACCCACGAGGAGCGGTTCGACCGCGAACCC